>NZ_CP085840.1:1553686-1864424 GCF_020715685.1 Dermatobacter hominis | reverse complement strand
CGCGTCGTACCAGTCGCCACCGACCTCGAACGCGTCGGAGCTGGGGTGGTACCGGGCTGCGAGCACGGCACCGCTCGACGTCGGCAGGGAGTCGGGGAGCAGCGCTCGCTGGAGGACCAACGACGTCTCGAGGTTCCGCTCCGCCTGGACGCGGCGTTCGTGGACGTCGGTGGCCGTGCCGAACCACTTGAGGACGGTACCGTGCTCGTCGCGGAGGGGCAGGGCTCGGCTGAGGTGCCAACGGTAGGTCCCGTCCGCCATCAGCATCCGGTGCTCGAACTCGTACGGCTGCACGGCCTCCGACGCCTCGGCCCAGGCGCGCTCGGTTCCGGCGAGATCGTCCGGGTGGACCAAGGGCTGCCACCGGATGCCGTCTGCAGAGTCGGTCCGGCCGTAGTCGGTCAGTCGGGAGTTGTAGTAGTCAACCGTGCCCGCCGCGTCCGACGTCCACACCAGCTGGGGCAGCGAGTCTGCGAGGAGGGCCAGCGTCTCTGCCCGCAGCAGCGGCGCCCACGACGCCATCCCAGTCCTGTCGTAGCGACGCGCTCGCACGCCGAGAGCCTGACCCAGGCGCGTGTCCGGCGGCCACCGGTCCGACGTCGTCGCCTTCGCATCCCCCGACAGGGTGAAGGGGCGGCTGCCGAGCGCGCCCGTATGGGTGGTGCCCGTAGGCTGGTCTGGTGAACGCCGTGGCTGTCGCACCGGGTGCGCTCGACCACACCGCCGTCTTCCACCGGGGCCCGGCCGAGCTCGCAGCGACGATGTGCGAACCGTTGGGGGAAGCGCTCGATCGGGGCGAGGCCGTGCTCGTCTCGCTGACTCCGGATGCCTGGGACCCCCTGCGGTCAGCGTTGGGTCGGGCGGCCGAGACGGTCCGGTGGCTGCACGCCGACGATCGCTACGCCACCCCGGCAGGGGCGATGCAGGCGTTGAACCGGTTCGTCGTCGAGTCGCTCGGCGCCGGTGCGCCCTCGATGTGGTCCCTCGGTGCGCTCACCTTCGACGGCTCCGAGCGCGATCGCGCCTGGATGAGGTACGAGCACGCCGTGAACGACGTGATGGCCGACGTGCCCCTGCACGCGGTCTGCGCCTACGACCTCGTCCTGACCCCAGCGGACGCGCTCGCTCACGCGCGGTCGTCCCACTCCGGGTGCCACGGCGAGGCCCTCGGCGTCATCCCCACTGCCCCCAGCGACCTGATGGGGGGCGCGTCGGGCCTCGATGTCCCGGTCGAGGCGTCGGTCGTCGACGCGGTGGTCGAGACCGCAGCGTCGGCCCGATCGCAGGTCGGCGTCCTCTCCGGCTCGGTGCCGGCGCCGCTGCTGGACGATCTTCGGCTCGCCGTCAGCGAGCTGGTGTCCAACGCCGTCCGCTACGGCAGCGCACCGGTGCGCATGACGGTCTGGGCCCTGCCGGGATCCATCCTCCTCCGGGTGCACGACACCGGGTCCGGGATCCGAGATCCCTTCGCAGATCTCCGGCCGGCTGCGCCCGACGCACGGGGAGGTCGGGGCCTCGGCATCGTCGCCCAGCTCGGTCAGCTCCACTTCGGTCATGACGACACGGGAACGTCCGTCACGGTGGTGTTCGACCTGGGGTCCGGCTGATGGGCTCGAACGTGCGAGGACGGGCGGCCGCCGATGGCACCCAGCGCTCGGTGGGCGTCCACGTGGACGGGTGCGGGGTGGGGGCCAACGATCACGCCTCGTGGGCCTACTCGACCGACGCGGAACGAGCCCGACTTGCGACGGCCTGGGTCGAGGAGGGGCTCGCGGCGGGCCGGCGCGCCATGTACGTCGGGAACGGCTCGCTGTCGTCGTTGATCGGCGAGCTGGCGGACGTCGCCGACCTCGGCGCCCGGATCGAGGGCGGTGACCTGGTCGTCGCCTCGGCCGACGACGTGTACGACCTCCGCGCCCCGATCGATGCCGACCAGCAGCTCCGGGTCTACGCCGCTGCGGTGGACGCTGCGTTCGAAGCCGGATACCTCGGACTGCAGGTCGCGGCCGACATCACCGTGCTCGTCGACGATCCCGAGCGCCGTCTCGCCCATCTGCACTGGGAGCAGGTCGCCGACCGCTTCATCAGCGCGAACCCCCTGTCGCCGCTGTGCCTCTACGACACTCGCCAGATCCAGGGGCTGGACGCCATCGCGGCGGTCCACCCGCTCCAAGGACCCGGGCCACCGGCGTTCTGGGTGTTCGGCACGGGACCCCGGTCGGCGAGCCTCCGGGGCGAGGTGGACGCGCTCAGCGTGGACTCGCTGCGGGACATCTTCCGCACGATGCCCTCAACCGACGTGCTCGACCTCTCGGAGCTGACCTTCGTCGACGGCCGTGTCGCCGACACGATCCACGGCGAGCTCCTGCGGCGTCGATCGCACGGCGATCGGATCGACCTCCGTGGCGCCACGACCTTCGTGCGCCGGGTGTGGGATCTGTGCGGCTTCGATCCGGAGCTGCTCGGGCCCTGACCGGCCCTGATCAGCCGCAACAGGCCGACGAACAGGTCGCGATCGGCTTGTGCCCGTGGTTGCGCCCTGCTCGACAACGCGCGACGGGCCTCACTTGATGAGGCACTGCGTCGAGCTCCACCCGTTGACCGGCAGCTGCTCGTAGTAGCCGTAGCCGTCGTCCCAGTTGTAGACGCCCCACACGGTGAAGTTGCCCTTGCCGACCCAGACGTCGGTGCGGAAGGTCGGCGCGTAGTTGGCGGAGTTGTACCAGGTGCCGCCGAGCTGGGGGTTGTAGGAGATCCCGTAGCGGTTCGCCACCGCGAGGAAGAAGGGCGACTGGCCGACGATGCGACCCTGCCCGTCGAGCACCACGAGCTGGAACGACACGTTCTGCAGGGAGCCCGTGCGTGAGTAGAGGGTCGGCATGTTCGACGACACCCACCCCGGCGCGTAGCACTGCGCCGGCGAGTTCACCGCCACCGCCCCCGCCGACGACGGCCACAGCACCAACGCGGCGCTGGCCATCGCGAACATGAGCACCACGGCCTTCATCCGGCCGGACCGACGTGGTGCGGTCTTCGGCGCGGTGCTGTCCCCTGCCTGCTGCGTGTCCATGTCCCGCCTCCGGCCCACAGGGTACCGCTTCGGCTGAGCCGGGTTCAGGAAGCGATCCAGCGGCGCGGGAGGCGCACATCGGGGGAGCGGCCCCGATGAGACGGGACGGCACCCAGCGTCGAAACGTCATGGACCACACGATCTGCCTGGCCACCACGGACCGGCGCCGCGCGCTCGCCTTCTACCGGGAGGGGCTCGGGTTGGAGCCCTTCGGTCCGCTCGCGGACGACGGTGTCCCCGAGCCGCTCCAGTTCCGCCTCGCCCCGAACGTGGCCCTGATGCTCATCCCGACCGGTGGCTTCGGGTGGGTCGCCGGCGAAGGCCGCGTCGCGCCGCCGGGGACCAACGAGTGCGTCCTCTCGCTCTACGCCACCGACCAGTTCGGCGTGCAGGCCCGGTACGAGGCCGCCATCGCCTCCGGCGCGACGACCGTCTACGAGCCGTCGCAGAGACGTGGGGCGCATACGCAGCCCAGGTCACCGACCCGGACGGGCACCTCTGGATGATCCTGGTTCGGCCCGACGACTGGACCGCCTGACCGCGCCTGGTGTCGCGGGCGCAGCGGTTCGGCACGTGGGACGCGCTCGGATCACCGGACGGCGAGCATCAGCACTCCATGAGACCGGGGCGGCTCGGGACCGCCCAGGCGTCGGCGTTCGAGATCTCGACGTGGAACCCGAGGTCGGCGAGGGCGGCCACGGAGATCGCCGACATGGGATGTGCGGGAGCGACCTCCACGTAGCAGGTCATGAGCTCGTCCTGCAGGCTGGTCTCGTCCCAGTGGCTCGCGTCGTGGCTCAACGGAACGGTGTCGCCGATGCCGCCGAGGTGCTGCCACTCGGCGACCGCTCGCGGTCCGGTGAACCGGTACGCGCCAGTCTCATCGCTGTAGCGCGTCAGCATGCCCCAGGGGCCGACGGTCCCGAGCCCCAGGGCGTGCCCGACTTCGTGGGTCACGACATCCTCGAGCGCTCCGGTCTCGTACAAGTGGTCGAGGCCGATCGTGCTGATGCGGACGACGCTCAGCCGCGGGAGGCCGTCGTCACCGACCACGCACCACGTGGCATCTCCCATCAGACCGGGGAGCGGGGTGACGATCACGTCGAGGACGAGGTCGTCGACGACACCCGAGAGGGACGGGACCTCCGCGAGGCAGTCGCCCTGCTGGAACTGGACGTCGGTGTCGGGGATTCCGCGTGAGATCACCGCAGTCCAACGGTCGACCGCCTCGGCGACGGCAGCGGTGACCCTCGCATCCTGGGGGCCGACGGACCGGGTGACGACGTCGAACGACTCGGCCGGGCCCGGTGCGACGTCGTACGTCGTCGTGGCGGTGACGGCAGGGTGGGTGCCGTCGCTGACCTCCAGCCGAGCGGTGTGCGGCCCTGCGCCCGTGGTCGCCGTGCGCCCCGACGTGCTGCGACATGGGGTCGTGGCGTCGTCCCAGACGCCGTCACCGTCGCCATCGAAGCGGCAGGTCAAGGCGTCGCCGTTCGGATCCTGCACGCTCCAGGTGAACGGCACGAGGGCCGGTGCGCTGAGACCGCTGGCCGTCACCGTGAACCGATCGATGGCCGGCGGGGCCGGTGCGGGAGGGGGAGGGGAGCAGGCAGTCGTCAAAAGCAGGAGTGCACCGATCAGCGCAGCGACGGCCACCGATCGGACCGCAGGGATGCGAAGTCGCATGACGGTCCCTCCTCTTGGGGGCGCCCTTCGCCTCCGTCTCCAACCTGCGCCTCCTGGTCGTCGCGGACCAGGGACCTTCGGCACATGCCGTGCTCAGGCGGTGACCCTGGACGAGGTGCGTCTCAGACGCCGCTGCGCAGCAACAGGTGACAACCGCGTTCGGTCAGCTCGGAGACGATCTCGGCCAGGCGCTCGAGACCTCGGCCCGTCCGATCGGTCATCTCCGTGATGTCGAGCACGAGCTCGCCACCACCGGCCGCGAGCGCCATCAGCTGACGCCTCGCAGGAGCGGTCGAGCGCTGGTCCAGTTCGCCGCCGTGCCCTTCCGGCCGCCCCGCCGTCCGAGAGCCGACTGATCCCACCGCAGTGCCGGAGGCTTGCCGAGGGCGCGAGGTCCCGACCGCCCGCCGCTGCATGCCGGTCGGGGGATCGAGTCGAACCGTGACCGCCGACCCGATGGGTCAATCGGTGGCGCGCCCCCGGTCCAGTTCGCGCTG
Source organism: Dermatobacter hominis (assembly GCF_020715685.1). Taxonomy (GTDB): domain Bacteria; phylum Actinomycetota; class Acidimicrobiia; order Acidimicrobiales; family Microtrichaceae; genus Dermatobacter; species Dermatobacter hominis. The sequence continues at coordinate 1,859,171 of NZ_CP085840.1, read as the reverse complement.
GATGTCGGCCTCGCGGATCGGCCGTTCGAAGAAGGCGCTCCACGCGTGCATGACCAGGCCGATGCCCCACCCCCCGATGATCCAGACGGGCCAGAAGTAGCCACCGCCGCTCAGCCACCATGCCGTCACGAGCAGCGAGTTGACCGCCACGTACGCGATGACGTGGGGCACGAACCCGCGCCGGTTCTTGATGCGCTCGATCGCCGCTCGGCGCTCGGCTCCGTCGTCGTCCACGGTGACCTCCTTCGAACGGTCCGTTCCGTCGCCGTCCGGTCCATCGTCGACATCGCCACGCTGGTGGAGAAGGGCCGAAGGTCACAGAACGCGCGCGCCAGCCGACCGGCTCGCGGGCTCGCGAGGTCCACGCCCAGACCCTCCAGCCCGAGGCGGTACCGGCGCGGTCGAGCCGATCGGGGTCAGCCCGCGCTGACCGAGACCGTGATGGTGAGGGTGCCCGAGGGGTCGACGAAGCCGGGGCCCTGCGCCACCCTGAGCACCCCACACGACGGACCGACGGGTTCCGTGGTCCACGGCGCGAAGAGCAGCGCGTTGCTCTGGCTCGTGCCGTCGAACTCGATCGTGACGAAGCCGCCCCCGAACCCGCTGATCTGCTCGATCTGCAGGGCGGTCCGGGTGGTCACGCACACCGTCGCCGTGCCGCTCACGGGCCCGTAGAACAGACCGGAGGGACCCAGGATCGGTGCCTGGTGGAAGGTGTACTGGCCCGGGACGCCACCGACGGGCGGTGACGCAGGCGAGCACGCGACCAAGGTGACGACGAGCGCGATCACTGCGACCACGACGCCGGTGCGGGGTCTCCACGTCCTGAACACGGCCGACCTCCCTCTCCAAGAGCTCGTCCAACCGGAGCGTTCGTCGCCCCGACGCCGGTCGTATGACTCCTGCGTCGTGTCGTCAGCCGGCGTCGGCGCCCGCATGGCCGAACGGACACAACCGCCGGGAGGCCGGTCGGGATCAGCGCCGCCCACATCGAGTTCGGGAGCCCCTCCGCCGCGTCGTTGCAGTCGAGTCGTCGAGTTCGACCAGAGCGGGGCACCCGACAGGCAGCGACGTTTCACCCTGTGCAGGTGAGCGGCGTTCAGTTACCTTCCCGCTGCTGGCGCTGGGCTGGCGGAGGGAAGCAGGGGCCGCGGTGCGAGCGTCGTCGACGCGCGCCTGCGGCGATCGGTCGAACTCCTTGGACGAAGGACCGACCTCGATGACCCTCTTCTCGACCCGCTCGCGCGGGCTGACCAAGGCGCTGGCCACGGCGTCCCTGACCGCTGCGGCGCTCATGGTCGTCGCCTGCGTGCCGCAACCCGGCACGGGCACGACGACCACGACCGAGTCGACGACCACGACCGAGGCGACGACGACCACGACCGAGGCGACGACCACGACCACGACCCCTGTTCCGGTCGACGAGGTGTCGACGATCGATGTCGGCGGGAGCGTGGCGACCTTCGCGACCCCGACCGGCATCGCCGTCGGCCCGGACGGCGCGCTGTACGTCGCCCAGTTCGACGGCACGACCGTCGTCGCGGTGACGCCCGATCCCGACGGTGCGATCGAACCGGTCGCCAGCGGTCTGAACAAGCCGAGCGGCGTCGCCGTGGATGCGGCCGGCACCGTCTACATCGCCGATCAGCACAACCACCGGATCGTGCAGGTCGACGCCGACGGGAACCAGAGCGTGCTGGCCGGCTCGGGTTCGGCGGGGTACGGCGACGGGACCGGGACGGCGGCATCGTTCAACTTCCCCACCGGCATCGCCGTCGCCGACGACGGCACGATCTACGTCACCGATCGCTACAACAACTGCATCCGCGCCATCACCGCCGCTGGTGAGGTCACGACGGTCACGTGCAGCGGGCTCTCCTTCCCGAGCGGTCTCGCCGCGACCGACACCACGCTGTTCGTCGCCGACGAGCTCGGCAACCGGGTCCTCACGGTGGACCGGGCGACCGGCACCGTCGCCGTCCTGGCCGGGAGCGGCACGGCGGGCGACGACGACGGCACGGGCGGGGCGGCCTCGTTCAACAACCCGTCCGGTGTCGCGGTCGGTCCCGACGGCACGCTCTACGTCACCGACTGGGGCAACCACCGCATCCGGTCGATCGACCCCGCCACGGGCGCGGTCTCGACGCTGGCCGGCAGCACCATCGGCCAGGCCGACGGGCCCCGCTCGACGGCCACGTTCGACGTGCCGTACGGGATCGCAGCCACCGACGACGCCCTGTACGTGGTGGAGTTCGGCGGCAACCACATCCGGCGGATCGCCCTGCCCTGACGGCGTCGAGCGGCCCGGCGGCCAGCGGGACCGGCACGCGCACGATCAGCCCCTCGGCCCGACGGACGAGGGGCTGATCCGCGCCCCGGGACCTCCGTGGCGGCGCGGCCGACGTCCACCCCGCGTGGGTAGGTTCGAACCGTGGAGCAACGAGTCAGCATCATCACGCTCGGGGTGGCCGATCTCGCGAGATCGCGGACCTTCTACGAACAGCTCGGGTGGCGCGGCCAGGAGGTCGAGGAGACGGTGTTCTTCCAGGCCGGCGGGCAGGCGGTCGTGCTGTGGGCGCGCGACAAGGTGGCCGCCGACGCCGGCATCGACGACGACGGCGGCACGTTCGGCGGCATCGTCCTGGCCCACAACGTCCGGTCGCGGTCGGAGGTCGACGACGTGATCGGTGCCGCAGCGGGAGCCGGCGGTCGCGTGGTGAAGTCGCCGGAGGAGACCTTCTACGGCGGTTACGCAGGGTTCTTCAGGGATCCCGACGGCCACACGTGGGAGGTCGCCCACAACCCCGGCTTCCCGCTCGCACCTGACGGGGCGCTCACCGTGCCCGACCTCGGCGGCGCCGGCTAGGCCGGCGCCGGGCCTGTCGACGGCCCTCCGGCTGAGGATCGGGCCGGGTGGCGCCGGACCGGCGGGTCGCTCACGTAGGCTGGTGGGCGAACCCCTCGAGACCTCGCCGGTATCCGTCTCGTGGGCCCGCCCCCGATCTGCGTCTCGACCGCCGGGCACCGGCACCGGTCCGGCGAGACGGCCGACACGACACAGCGGCCCGCCCGCAGCTCTCGTCGGTGGACAGGCAGCCTCGCCGGCTGCGGGCGGCTCTGTGCCGCCTCGACGTCGGCGACCCTGCTGGCGTCCACCGACCCGGTCGTTCGACCGGCCGGCGGTCCCATCGCGCGAGGAGCGCCCGACAACGTGCCCGACATCTCTCCAGCACTCGAAGCTGCCGTGTGGGCGGCCGCCGACGGCTCCGCCACCCAGGACCAGCTGGCCCTGCTCGAGGCGGACCGGGACCAGTGGCTCGACGCCCTCGAGCTCCTGCTCGACGACGCCGAGGACCAGCTCCACTCGGCGCGCCAGATCTCCGGGCCCGAGCGTGCGCAGGTCGTGGCCGACTTCGAGAGCGAGCTCGCCCAGCTCGAGGCGTCGTACGACCTCGTGTTCGACATGGACGATCCCGTCGCGGCCATCGCCGCGGCCGACCCCGCCGGTGAGATCCGACTGCAGGCGTCGTGGGTCAAGGGCCTGATCGTCGTGTGGGCGGCCGGTCCGGGGACCGTGCCGGAGTCGGCCGACGCGCTCTCGGACCGTCTCGAGGCCATCGGCGGTCCGGCGCTCGGATGGCAGCCGCACCGCGACGTGAGCCTCCCCGGGGGCCTGAACGCAGCGGCGCTGTCGATCCCGGTCGGCGAGGCGCTCGGCTGGCTGGTCGCGGTCGGTGGAGGGCTGGGTCGCGAAGGCGTCGGCGCGAGCGTGGCCTGGCTCGGTCGTGTCGCCCTGGACACGGTCAGCCTCGTGGCCCGTGGTGCCGTCGTCCCCACCCTGTCCGGCGCGAAGCGGCGTGGCGACACCACCGACATGGCGGTGACGTGGCGGCCGGCGCTCGTCGACGAGTCGGCCATCGCCTCGATGGCCGAGGCCATGCCCCGCCAGGTGACCGCGGTGTCGCAGGCCGATCCGCGCAACGTGACCCGCGCCGTCCAGGGTGCGGTGGTCGAGGCCATCGTCAACCAGGCCGCCGGCATGCTCGACTTCGCCGCCCCGCCGCCGCAGGTCCGGACCGCCGCTGACGTCGCCGACGCGTTCGCCACGCGGCTCGACGGGTCCACGTTCACCGCACCGGTCGCGGCGTCGGCCGAGCTGGCCGAGCGCATCGACCGCTGGGCCAAGCCGCTCACCACGACCGCTCGGGTCAGGCTCGTGGTCACTCTCGACCCCCCGGATTCGAGCGACGCGTGGTTCGTGTCGGTCCTCGGACCCGGGTCGACCGGCGAGCTGATGCCGGTGGAGCAGGCGCTCGCGGAGGGCAAGGGCACGGCTGCCGTGGCCGGTGAGCTCGCCCGACTGGAGCGCGTCTTCCCGGCGCTCACCCGCGCGGGCGACTCACGTCGCGGGCAGGTGTACCTCAGCCAGGACGAGGCGTGGGAGCTGATGACCGTCCTCGGTCCGCAGCTGTCCGCCGCCGGCTTCGAGGTCCGCGTGCCCGCCCTGTCGCGCCGGAAGCCGTCGCCGTCGCTCCGGCTGTTCACCGAGTCCATGGGCGGCGACACCGTGGTCGGCGCCCACCAGCTCTCGAACGTGCGCTGGTCCGTCGTGTTCGACGACGTCGAGCTCACGGCCGAGGACATCGCCCGGCTCGCCAAGGAAGCCCGACCGCTGGTCCGGTCGCACGGCCACTGGGTCGAGCTCGACCAGGTGGACCTGAAGGAGGCCGCGGCGGCGCTCGCCGAGCGCGCGGATGAGACGCAGATGACGGGTGCGGAGATCCTTCGCCACTCGATCGGCCTAGAGGGAGAGCTCCTCGGCGGTGCGCTCACCGTCGACGGCACCGGCTGGGCCTCGGAGTTGTTCGAGAGGGCGAGCCGCATCTCCACCGACCCGGTGACCCGGCCCGAGGGCTTCACCGGCGAGCTCCGCAGCTACCAGGCCGAGGCGCTGGCATGGCTCGGCTTCCTCCACACCGTGGAGCTGGGCGGCTGCCTCGCACTCGACCCTGGGCTCGGCAAGACGCCGACCATGCTCGCCCACCTCGCCCGCACGGCCGGCGACGGCACCGCTCTGGTCGTCGCCCCGCCCGCGGTCGTGGGCAACTGGGCCGCCGAGGCCGCCAAGTTCACCCCTGGCCTCCGGGTGCACATCCACCACGGGTCGAACCGGGCGTCGGGGGCGGAGATGGACCGTGCCTTCGATGCTGCAGACCTCGTCATCACCACCTACGGCACTGCGGTGCGCGACATGGACGCGCTGTCGGCGCGCCACTTCACGCAGGTCGTGCTCGACGAGGCGCAGGCCATCAAGAACCACACGTCCGAGCAGGCGCAGCAGCTGCGACGGCTCGACGCCGGCACTCGCGTAGCCCTCACCGGCACGCCGATCGAGAACGGCCTCGGCGACCTCTGGGCGATCTTGGACTTCACCAACCCCGGGCTCGTCGGTGGCCGCACCGGCTTCATCTCGCAGATGTCCGGCGAGGGTGAGGCCGCGCTGCGGGCGCTCAACGGGATCCTCGTGTTCCGCCGGACGAAGTCGGAGCCCGAGGTCGCCGCCGAGCTGCCGGATCGGATCGACGAGCTCGACCACTGCATGATGACGCCAGAGCAGGTGGGCCTCTACCAGGCCGTGCTCGACAGCCTGGTCGCCGATGTCAGCGAGGTCGGTGGCGGCGAGCCCAAGCAGGGCGCCATCCTCGCCGCCATCACCGCGCTCAAGCAGATCTGCAACCACCCGGCCGCCTACCAGCCCGACGACCGGCCGCTCGCCGGCCGATCGGGCAAGCTCGAGCGGCTCGAGGAGATCGTCGACGCAGTGTTCGCCGCCGACGAGAAGGTGCTGATCTTCACCCACTTCGCCACGTGGGGGAAGAAGATGGCCGACCACCTCAGCGAGCTGACCGGTCACCCCATCGACTGCTACCACGGCGGTCTGGCTCGGACCGCCCGGGACAAGATGATCGCCGAGTTCCAGGGCCGCCCCGGCGCCGGGGCGCTCGTCCTGTCGCTGAAGGCAGGCGGCACCGGCCTCAACCTGACCTCGGCGAACCACGTCGTGCTCTACGACCGCTGGTGGAACCCGGCCGTCGAGGACCAGGCCCGGGACCGGGCGTGGCGGCTCGGCCAGACCCGCACCGTCGTGTCGCACCGCCTGGTGTGCCCCGGCACCGTCGACGAGCGCGTCGAGGAGGTCGTGGCCGGCAAGCGCCACATCGCCGACCTCGTCCTGCCCGGGTCGAGCTCGCTCGCCGACCTCGACACCGATCAGCTGCGGTTGGCGCTCGGCCTCCGCGACGACCAGCTCCTGACGGAGGACGACGCATGAGCACCAGGAAGCGCCCGGGCAAGAAGCCACAGGGGCAGGGCGGCCGGCGGTCCGGTGGTCGGGGCAAGGCCCCGGCGGTCGACCCGGCCGAGTTCTGGAGGCCGGTCCCTCAGCTCCCCGATCCCGAACCGATCGCGGTGACGACGGATCCGACGATGGTCGTCCGCTCGATCGGTGCCCCGCCGCTCCACGGCCAAGGGGTGCGCGCCGAGCACGAGATCCACCGCGTCCTGGTCCGCTCCTCGATGCTGGCGGGTGCCCTCGCCGACGTCGCCGGCCTGCTCGCCGAGACCCCCGAACCGGACCTCGACTGAGGCCGGGACCCGCACCGCTTGATCTCGCGGCCGTGCGGCCGATGGGGTGGTGCCGGTGGAGTGCCGGCGTGCAGGACCAGGGGGATGAGGGATGGGACGCATCGAACGGCTGATCGCCAGCACGCTGCTGTGGGCGGTCGGTACGACCGCACGCCTCGCGACCGAGGTGCACCGGGGGATGGAGCAGGCCGAGCGGGAGCGCTGACGGGGCCGCCTGCCTGCGGGTACCGGTCACACGACGACAGAGCGTGGTCGCGGGTACGGGCTGCGGCCTGGCGCGAGGATGGGCCGGGCCCCCGGTCCACCGGGAACCCAGCCCACTCGGGTCGAGCCGATCGAGGTCGGATCAGCGTCGTCGGGTGCCGGCCTCGGCGTCGCCCTCGACCTCGACGCGCTCCTTGCGCACGTCGGCGCCGACGGTCTCCTCGGTGATGTCGACGTCCTTGTCGAGCCGGACGCGCTCCTTGGGGACGACCTTGGTGTCGACGACGGGTTCCTCCTCGGACAGCACGATCTCGTGCTCCTCCTCGGAGAGCTCCGGACCGTCCATCGCGGCGTCGACGTTGGCGTCGGTGATGGGCTCGCGCTCGAGCCGGACCTTCTCCTTGCGAATCGGGACGGTGACCGTCTGGTGCTCGGTCTCGACCCACTTCCGGAGGCGTACCTTCCCGGTCTGCTTCGAGGTCTTGTCGACGCGGAGCTCCTCCTCGGAGCGCGTCATCGCGTCATCGGTGGTCGGTCCGGACGTGTCGCGCCCGACCGCACCAGAGCGGGAGGTGTCGGCGGCCGGTCCTGGGTCGGATCCGCGGTCGCCCTCGGCGACGCCGTAGTGCTGGTAGAGGCGAGCCTCGTCCTCGTCGGACAGCGATTCGTCGGCCTCGATGGGGGCCGCCTACCCCGATGGCTCGAGCACGCCACTTCTCATGCGAAGGAATCGCGGCGTACCCCCCGAACCGCACAGCCGTCGACCGGGCAGCGAACTGGTACCGGGATCGGAGGGTAGGGCGGCGGGGTGTCGACGCCCGACGAGCGAGCGAGTCGCGCGGGGGACCGGGCGCGAGCGGTGTTGGCCCGGGCGCGGACCGCCGACCTGAAGGCCACCATCGATGACCGTCGAGCGGACGAGGCGGAGGCCGAGGCGGAACGGGCGCGCAGCGAACGCACCGCCGAGCTGCATCGAGCCCGGGCGGCGCTCCACCGGAGGAGCGCGGCTGCCCAGCGGCTGTCGGCGGCGACCCTGCGCCGCAGCGCAGACCGTCTCCGATGAAGCGCGCGGCGACCGATCGTCGACCTGGACCCGTCGGGCCCTCCATGCACCGAGCCGACCCCGCCGTGGTGCGCTCGACCGGTCCCCGTGCGTGGGATCGCCCTCGGCTGGGTACCGCCAGCAGCATGGTCCGGGCCTCCAACGCCATCGACGACGTGTGCGAGGCGCTGAACCGCCGGAACCCGGGAGAGTCCGAGTTCCTCCAGGCGGCGGGGGAGGTGCTCGAGCGGTTGGAGCCGTTGCTCGACCGGCAACCCGAGCTGGCCTCGCACGGCCTGCTCCTCCGGTTGTGCGAACCGGAGCGCCAGATCATCTTCCGCGTGCCGTGGCAGGACGACCGCGGCGAGGTCCACGTCAACCGCGGGTTCCGCGTCGAGTTCAACAGCGCCCTCGGCCCGTACAAGGGGGGCCTGCGGTTCGATCCGGACCTCGACCTGAGCACCGTCAAGTTCCTGGCGTTCGAGCAGACCTTCAAGAACGCGCTCACCGGCCTGTCGATCGGCGGCGCCAAGGGTGGCGCCGACTTCGATCCGAAGGGTCGATCCGAGGGCGAGGTGATGCGGTTCTGCCAGAGCTTCATGACCGAGCTGCTCCGCCACCTCGGCGAGCAGACCGACGTGCCGGCCGGCGACATCGGCGTGGGGACCCGGGAGATCGGGTGGCTGTTCGGTCAGTACAAACGGATCACCAACCGGTACGAGTCCGGCGTCCTGACGGGCAAGGGGCTCAACTGGGGCGGGTCACCCGGTCGCGAGCAGGCCACGGGACAGGGCGTGGTGCTGTTCCTGCAGAGGATGCTGGAACACGCCGGCAGCTCGGCCGAGGGCAGGACCGCCGTCGTCTCGGGTTCCGGCAACGTCGCGCTCCACGCGATCGAGCAGCTCGGCCGCCTCGGGGTCACCGTCGTCGCGTGCTCGGACTCCGATGGCGTGGTCGTGGATCGCGACGGGATCGACGTGGATCTGCTCCGGCGCGTCAAGGAGGTCGACCGCGATCGCCTGACCGCCTATGCCGCCGGGCGTCCACGCGCGGAGCACCGGCCGGGGGGCAACATCTGGGACGTGCCCTGCGAGCTGGCGTTGCCGTGCGCGACGCAGAACGAGCTCACCGGGACCGACGCGAAGGCCTTGGTGGCGAACGGCTGCATCGCCGTCGCCGAGGGCGCCAACATGCCGTCGACGCCGGATGCCGTCGGGGTGTTCGAGGCTGCCGGCACGTCGTTCGCACCCGGCAAGGCCGCCAACGCCGGCGGCGTGGCGGTGTCGGCGCTGGAGATGCAGCAGAACGCCATGCGTGCCAGTTGGACGCTCGCCGACGTGGAGGAGCGCCTCGCTTCGATCATGGACGCCATCCACGACGAGTGCGCCCGGACGGCGGAGGAGTTCGATCGGCCCGGCGACTACGTGGCCGGTGCCAACATCGCCGGTTTCCGGCGGGTGGCCGAGGCGATGTCGGCGCTCGGCATCATCTGAACCACGAGGCAGATCTGGACGACGTGCGAACCCGTCGGCTCGCTGGCCGGCACTCACATCTCACGGCTCGATCGCCGGGTAGAGGCCTGCCACAGCGCCCGGCGAGGGCGGACGTGGACGGGACGAGAACCGGACCGCTAGGCCTCGTCGCCCGTGTCCTGGGTGCCCTCTCCGCCGGCGTCGCGGTCCTCGACGGCCTCGGTGGGCTCGTCGCCGGTGTCCGCCGTGCCGTGACCGCCCTTGTCGCGGTCCTCCTCGTCCTCGGTCGGCTCCGAGGTGATGTCGTCATCGCTGAAGTTGGACATGGGTAGCTCTTGCCCCGATGGAGTGCCCTCCAGAACGCGCCGAGGACCGATCCACCGACGTCCACGACGAGCTCCTCGACGCGCTCGTCGGCGACCTCGACCGGTTCGAGGAGCGCTCGTTCGGACGCCGTCCGCTGCACCGGCCCGCTCACGGCGATCTCGCCGTCCGCTTCCGGGAGCTGCTGGACGTCGACGACGTCGATCGGATCATCGCGTCCGGCGCCCGTGCGCCGACCTTCCGACTGGTCCGGGACGGCTCGACGCTGCCGCCGACGGCGGGCACCCGCCGTTCGCGGCTCGGGGGGAAGGACGTCGACGACGTGGCGGATCCGGACCGGGTGGCGGACGAGTTCGCTCGAGGTGCGACCGTGGTGCTCCAGAGCCTGCAGCGGACGTGGCGACCCGTGGACCTCTTCTGCCGTCGGCTGGAGCGCGCGCTGGGCCATGCCGTGCAGGCCAACGCGTACCTGACCCCTCCGGGGTCGACCGGCCTGGCTGCGCACGCTGACGAGCACGACGTCATCGTCCTGCACGTCCACGGCAGCAAGACGTGGGAGATCGACGACGTCGGCCCGCTCACGCTCCGACCCGGTGACGTCCTCTACCTGCCCGCCGGGGTCCGGCACGCTGCGACTGCACAGGTCGTGACGTCGTTGCACCTGACGATCGGGATCCTCCGCACGACGCTCGGGGACGTCCTGCGGAGGGTGCTGTCCAGCGACCCGTCGACCGAGTGGAGCCGGCCCCTGCCGGTCGGGTTCGACCGACCGGAGCGCCGCCCCGAGCTCGTCGCAGCGCTGCGATCCGCCGCCGAGGCCACCCGACGGGCGCTCGACGACCTCGACGTCGAGCCGTTGGCCGACGAGGCGGCTCGACGACGGATCAGCACCCGACGGCGGGACGGTCATCGCCGCCTGTCCTCCGTCGTCGCGTCCCGGTCGCTGGACCCCTCGAGCCACGTCGTGCTGCGACAGGACCGGCGCGTGGACCGGCGACCCGAGCTCGACGGCGAGGGCCGCGTCGTCGTCGAGCTCCCCGGACGCCGACTGCGCCTCCCGGCGGCGATGGGTGCCGCGCTCGACGTGCTCCTGTCCGGATCCGTCGTCCGGATCGACCAGCTCCCAGGTCTCGACGACGGCGATCGCCAGGTGCTGGTCGCGCGCCTCGTGCGAGAAGGGGTCCTGGACGTCGTCGCGGCGGGCCACGTCGCGTCGAGCTGAACGTGGACGAGGTCGAGTCGGGGCCGACGCCGGCGGCGCGGCCCGCGCCGGCTACCCCTCCGTCCGGTCGTCCCAGCCCACGAGCGCCGCGACCACCGGCTCGGCGATGCCCTTGAGCTCGAGCGTCCGCTCACCGACCACCGGCACCTCCCGCCGGCAGGCGGCGACCACGTCCTCGCTCACCAGCACCTCACCGGCGCCGGCGGCGGCCGAGACGCGGGCGGCTCTGATGACCGCCGATCCGAAGTAGTCCGCGTCGCGAGCGGTCGCCTCGCCGACGTGGAGACCGATGCGCACGCTGAGCGCGAAGCCGTGCTCGGCGCGGTGGCGGGCCAGGGCACGCTGGACCGCGACCGCGCACTCCACGGCGTCGTCGGCGTCGGCGAACGCGACGAAGAACCCGTCGCCGCCGTGCTTGATCTCCTCGCCGCTCCACCGCTCGAACTCGGCGCGCAGAGTGCGGTCGTGCCACTGCAGGAGCGGCTCCCACGCCGCGTCGCCCATCGCCTCGGACAGCCGCGTCGAGTCGACGATGTCGGAGAACAGGAAGGTGCGGACCGTTCGAGTCCCCTCGGCGCGCTCCGGGGCGATGTCGAGGTCGACCGCGACGCCGAACTCGTCGACGAGGCGTGCAGCGGCCTTGAGCTCGAGGCGCGCCCCGGCGCCGTCCCCGTCGGCGGTCAGGGCCCGGGCGAGCAGCACCCGCGTCTGCGCGGCCTCGTAGGGGGCCTCGACCTCGCTCCACATCCGGACGCCCTCGCGCAGCGCAGCGATCGCCTCGTCCGTCCGACCCCGGTGCAGCGCCAGGTGGCCGCGGGCCACCGCGGCCGCAGCCGCCGGTCCGAGCGTGCCGAACCGCCGGGCCAGCTCCTCGAGCTCCTCGACCGCACCGGCGGCCGCCTGCTCGTCGCCCACCGCGAGGCACGCGGCCACGTAGACGGGGATGAGGAAGACCCGACGCTCCCTGGCGAGGAACCCCGGGTCCGTGAGCGAGCGGTGGAGGCTCCGCACCGCCGCCCTGGCGTCCCCCTGCGCCAGCAGCAGCCGACCCCGTCCGGGCTGGCCGTCGTCGCCGAGGGCGATGGCCTCCTCGAGCGCCTCCTCGGCCCCGTCGAGGTCGCCGCGCCGCACGCGGATCTCGACCAGCTCGCTGTAGCCCCATCCCGCGCTGTAGCGGTTGATGTCGAGCAGCTCCTCGCACGCCTGCAGGACGCGCTGCTCCGCCTCGGCGAGGTGGCCGTGGAGCCGGTTGATCTCACCCTGGTGGAACCGGCACAGGCCCGTGTACCCCGCGATCGACTCCCGCTCGCAGTAGCGGGTCGAGACCTTGGTCCACTCGGTGGCCCGACCCCAGTCGCAGAGCGCCCGGCACACCGAGATCACCGCGCAGTACACGTAGCCCGCGTGGATGGGCGCGACGCCCGGTCGCATCGCCAACGCGGCCGCCTCGTCGAGCAGTGGGAGCACCTCGCCCACCTCGCCCGCGGTGGCGGCCACGTGCGCCAGCCCCTGCACCGCCATGGCCTCCATGCCCGGGCTCCCGACCCGCCGAGCGATCTCCCGGGCGTCGAGGAGCGCCGCCTCCGCCCCGTCCTGGTCGCCCGCCTCCATCAGCGTGAAGGCGAGCGACCACTGGGCCTGCGCGTGCTCCGCGCACTCCGGCGCGTCGGCCAGGTGCTCGGTGGCGCGGACGTAGCAGGTGAGGGCCACCGCGCCGTCGAGCATCATGGCGTGGTGGCGGGCCTGCTCGAGGGCCATCCGGGCTGCACCGGCCGCCGTGCCGTCGGCGGCGAACGCCACCTCCGCCCGTTCGAGCGCATCGATGAAGCCGGCCGGATCGCTCTCCCACCGGCAGGACCACGCGAGCCGCTCGAGGTCCTCGGCGCCGAGGGGCTCGCCGGCGTCAGCATCCTGCAGGGCCGACCGCGCCGCGGACCACCGGCTCTGGGCGAACGCAGCCCGGGCGTGTTCGAGGAGCGCCTCGCGCGTCGACACGGGCCGAGTCTGCCATGGGCCCTCCGGAGGGCGATAGGGATCGCGCTCGACCCGGCGGATCGCTCGCTCCCACTCTGGGAGGCTGCGCTGCGGTCAGCCAGCGGCGAAGCAGAACTCGTTGCCGTCGGGATCCGACAGGGTGACCCACTCGAAGTCGCCCGCGCTGCGCCTGCCCAGGCTCGTCGCGCCGGCGTCGGTCCAACGAGCGACCTCGGCGTCGAGGTTCGCCGCCGGTGGGACGGCCGCTCCGCGACCGCGACGTTCAGCTGCCGTCGACCGACGCCAGGCCCCGGAGCGACGGCCACCGCTCTGTCGGGCCGTTGGCGACGAGGTGCTCGGTCAGCCGCTCGGCGGGCATCGGTCGGTCGATGTGGAAGCCCTGCGCGGCGTCGCAGCCGAGGTCGGCGAGCAGCTGGTACTGCTCGGCCGACTCGATGCCCTCGGCGACGCAGCGGAGCCCGAGCGCCTTGACGAGGTCGACCACGCCGCCGACGACCCGGTTGCGGACGGCATCGGAGCCTGCGGCCTCGAGGAACGTCCGATCCAGCTTCACCACGTCGACCGGGAGCCGCGCGAGGTACGTGAGCGAGGAGTAGCCGGTGCCGAAGTCGTCGATCGCCAGGTCGACGCCTAGCTCGCGCAGGCGCGCCGCGCTGCGCGGATCCATCGCCGAGTCGTCGAGCAGCACGGACTCGGTGATCTCGAGCGACAGGGTCCGGGCCCGCACGCCGGTGGTCCGGAGGACGTCCTGCACCACGTCGACGAACCCGCCGTGCTGGAGCTGGCGGACCGAGACGTTCACCGACAGGCCGAGCCCGTCCCAACCCGGCAACCGCTGCCAGCGGGCGAGGTCGAGGCACGCCGCCTGCAGCACCCACTCGCCCAACGGGAGGATCAGGTCGGTCTCCTCGGCGATCGGCACGAACTCGCCGGGACCGAGCAGCTCACCGCCGTGCTGCCAGCGGACCAGCGCCTCGACGCCGCGCAGCGAGCCGGTGGCCAGGTCGACCATCGGCTGGTAGTGGAGCACCAGCGAGCCGTCCGTCGGTGCGTCGCGCAGCGCGGACTCGATGCGCTGGCGCTCGACCGCACGGCGCCGCAGCTCGTCGTCGAAGACCACCGCGCGCCCGCGGCCGCCCGCCTTCGCCCGGTACATGGCCGTGTCAGCGTCGCGGATGAGCGCCCCCGGATCGTCATCGTCGGCACTCGCCGCCGCGTCGGCCACACCGATCGAGACGCTCACGTGCACCGGGCTCCCGTCGACGACGACCGGTTCGACCAGCACCTCGCTGATCCGGCGAGCCACGACGCGAGCGGTCGCCGCGGCACCGGGTCCCTCGCAGAGGATCACGAACTCGTCGCCGCCGAAGCGGGCGATCGTGTCCTCGCCCCGCACCACACCTCGGAGCCGATCGGCGACGGCCCGCAGCAGCCGGTCGCCGAACCCGTGCCCGAGGCTGTCGTTGATGACCTTGAAGTGGTCGAGGTCGACGAAGAGCAGCGACATCGGGGCGGACGGCGACACGCTCCGACGCCGGACGCTGCGCATGCGGTCTTCGAGCAGCGCGCGGTTCGGCAGGCCGGTCAGCGGGTCGTGCAGCGCCTGGTGCTCGAGCGAGGCCTCCAGCCGCTTGCTCTGGCTGATGTCGTGGGCGACCGCGGAGTAGCGGCTGATGGTCCCGTCGTCGTCGTGGTGGGCGATGACCTGCACCGCGAACGGGACGGTGAGCCCGTCGTGGCGGTCCAGTACGACCTCGGTGCGCCAGATCCGGTCGCCGCCGTCGAAGGCGCAGGGCTCGCCGGCCGCGGGCAGCATCTGCGCCACCTGCCAGACGCTCCCGATCGGCACCTCGTCCGGCGGGATCGCGAAGAACCGGGCGCAGGCGGGGTTCATGTACTGCAGGCGGGCCTCGCCGTCGACGACGGTCACGAGGTCGGCCGTGAGGTCGAAGATCTCGGTCAGCCGGGCGGCCTCGGCCTCGGCGTGGACCACGTCGGTGACGTCCCGCAGGTTGGCGATCACGCCGGCGATGGCCGGGTCGTGGAGCTGGTTCGAGACCCGGACCTCGAGCCACCGCCGTCCGCTGGTCCGGTGCCGGATCTGCACCCGCAGCGACTCGATCAGGTCGGGATCGGCGACCACCCGCTGCAGTGCTGCGAGCAGCTCCGTCCGCTGCGGCTCCAGGACGACGACCGAGACGTCGTAGCCGATCATCGCCTCGGGAGGGAACCCGCTCAGCCGCTCGATGGACGGGCTCGCGTAGGTGAGCTCGAGCTGCTCGTCGAGCACGACGATGCCGTCGTTGCTGTTGCGCAGGAGGGACTCGAACCGGCGGTGCGACGACCGCACCGCCTCCTCCAGCTCGACGCGCCGCGACACGTCCCGGGCCGCCAGCACGACGCCGCCGATGCCCGGCACGTCGGTGAGGTCGCTGCCCTTGATCTCGACCCAGACGTAGCCCTCACCTGCGACCTCCACCCGGAGGATCGGGGCGGCGTCCTCCTCGATGCCGTCGACCAGCCGTTCGAGGAGGCGAGCCGCCTCCGGAAGGTCGTCCGGGTGCACGAGGTCGAGCGGGTGGATCGCCTTCAGCTCCGTGATCGAGCGGCCGAGCAGCCGCTCGGTGCTCGGGCTCGCGCTGACCACGGTGCCGCCCGGGCCCAACACCAGGAGCGCGTCGACGGACGCGTCGAGGACGAGGTGCAGTCGTCGATCGATCAGGAGGTCGTTCGACGGGCTCGTCTCTGGACCGCTCACGGGCGGATCCGGCGGTGGGGCATCGCTGCTGCATCGGCGTCCGAGCGCCCGAGGCTGAGAGATCTGGGCCGTGGGACCCAGGCGCGGACCAGGGCCTGGGGCGGCGGGCCGGGTGGAGGGTCGGCGCCGCAGGGAGCGGTGCTCGACGGGTCAGCCGTGCGCCGCCGCCGCATCGCCGGAGCGGCGGTGCGGCTCGTGACCCACCTCGGCGAAGTACTGGTGGACCATCTGGACCGCGATGGAGCCCTCTCCGACCGCGGATGCCACCCGCTTCACCGAGCCGTGCCGGATGTCGCCGGCCGCGAACACGCCGGGGATGCTCGTCTCGAGCGGGAACGGCGGTCGCTCGAGCGGGAACGAGCCCTCGGGGAGGTCGTTGCCGGTGAGGACGAACCCGCCCTCGTCGCGCTGGAGGTCATCGGGCAGCCAGTCCGTGAACGGCTGGGCGCCGATGAGGAGGAACAGGGCGTCGGCCGGCTCGGTCGTGGTCGCGCCCGTCGAAACGTCGGCCAGCACCAGCTCCTCGAGCCGCCCGTTGCCGCCGCCGTCGACGACCTTCGTGCCGAGCCGGACATCGATGTTCGGTGTGGCCTCGATCTCGCTCACCAGGTACTCCGACATGCTCGCCCGCAACGAGTCGCCACGGACGACGAGGGTGACCTTCCGTGCGTAGTTGGCGAGGTGCAGCACCGCCTGCCCGGCCGAGTTGGCACCACCGACGACGAAGGCGTCGCGACCCACGAGGAACGACGCCTCGGAGTTCGTGCTGCCGTAGTAGACGCCGGCGCCGACGAGGGCCTCGAGCGAGGGGACGCCGAGCCGGCGGTAGCTGGCGCCCATCGAGAGCAGCACGGCCGGTGTGCGGACCGTGTTGCCGTCGGAGCACGAGAGCACGAGCTCGGTGCCGTCGCGCTCGAGGCTCGTGACCGAGCGCATGAACGCGAACTTGGCCCCGAACACCCACGCCTGCTCCCACGCGGAGCGGGCGAGGAGCCGCCCGCTGATGCCACGGGGGAACCCGAGGTAGTTCCGGATGAGCGAGCTGGAGCTCGCCTGGCCACCGATGCCGCCACGGTCCACCACCACGGTGCTCAGTCCCTCGGAGCCCCCGTACACGGCGGCCGACAGACCCGCCGGGCCGGATCCGACGATGACGAGGTCGACCGTCTCCTTCGCCAGGTCGATCGGTGCGCCGGCCGCCTCGGCGATCTCCGCGTTGGTCGGGTTCGCCAGGACCGCACCGTTCGGGAAGAGCATCATCGGCAGCTCGGTGCCCTCGCCGGCGGCGGCGACGAGCTGCTGGCCCTCGGGCGAGTCCGCCAACGAGAACGTGTGGGGGAGCGCGCACGCCTGCAGCGCCTCGCGGATCTCGTAGGCGCGGCCCGACCACGAGTCGCCGACGATGTGGACCGTGTACGGCGCGGCCCGGTTCGCCTCGGCCCAGTCGAGCAGCATGCTGGAGATCGTCTGGTGGAACATCTCGTCAGGGGACGCCGCCGGTCGCACCACGTAGTGGTCGAAGCAGCCCCGGGCGATGCCGTCGAAGATGGCCCGTCCGGTCGGGGTCTGGCCCCAGTCGCCCCACTCGATGAGCAGCGCGCGGCGGGCACGGGGGTGCATCGACCACACCTCGTCGAGGAGCTCGCTGCCGGTCGGGCCGCCCGCGAGCCACTGCGCCGCGAGCACGAGCGCCACGCTGTCGTCGGCTGCGGCCGCGTCGGCCAGCAGCGCACGGGCCTCGGCGGCCGACGGGAGGCAGACCACGCGGTAGCGCTTGGCGTACCGCTCGAGGAGGGCCTCCTCCACCTCGGCGAGGGCAGTGGGGTCGTCGTGGACGGCGACGAGGATGGGGAGCGCCATCGCAGAGTTCTAGCCCCGATGCGCCGGCGGCGTCAGCGGGCCGGTTCGGTCCAGGGCCCGTTGCCGCCGATGCGCTGGACGTCGACCGCGACGGTCACGGCGGTCGGCGAGGAGCGGAGGTTCAGGTCGTGGTCGGGACGCCCGGCGTAGACCCGGCAGAGCTCGTCGCAGAGCTCCTTGTCCGCAGGGCCGAGCACCGTCGCATCGCCCTGGATCACGAGGTGCTGCTGGGTGCCGGCGGCGTTGCGGGCCTCGTCCTCGATCGAGAGCACCACGCGAGGGTTGCGACGGATGTTGCGGACCTTCGCGGTGTCGGCCTCGGTGCAGAACAGGACCTGCTCGTCGCGCACCCCGCACCACACGACGGAGACCTGTGGGGTGCCGTCGGGGTTGAGCGTGACGACGTGGGCCAGGGCGTTGGAGCCCAACAGCGCCTGGGCCGGAGCCGGGATCGAGCGGAGCACCTTCATCGTCCCCCCTTTGTCGTTCGCACCAGCTTGGCACTCGGGCGGGGTGGCGCGTCCGGGATCGTGCGCGTCGCGCTGGTGGTCGTCGTCGACCGTGCACGACGATGCCGGCGCAAGGGCCCGTCATCTGTGGGTAGCGTCGGAATCGACGAGGGGAGGCGGCGTGGGGAGACGCTCGATCGTGATGGCGGTGGTGGCCGCCTTCGCCGTGGTCGCGGCGGGCTGCGGTGCGACACCCGGCGGTCCGGCGTCGCCGGTGGCGACGCGCCCGCCGCCCGGTGCGACCGGCCCGTCGGCCGGCTGCGGGACCACGACCCAGGGCCCGGTCACCGACGCCGCCGACACCGTGTCGGTCGACGGCGTCGTCCGGCGGTACACGATCACGGTGCCGCCCGAGCACGTGGTGGGCACGACCGCTCCGGTCCCCCTGGTGCTCGACTTCCACGGCCTGCTCGAGGGCTGGGCCGGCACGCACCCGTTCGCCACGCAGTTCAGCGCCAAGGCGGGCGCCGAGGGGTTCGCGGTGGCGTACCCGATCGGGTCCGACGACGGCATCTACTGGGACGTCTCCCTGCAGGAGGCCAACCCCGACCTGCGGTTCGTCGATGCGCTCGTCGACCGGCTCGAGACGTCGATGTGCATCGATCGGTCGCGGCTCTACATCACCGGTCTGTCCTACGGGGCGTTCATGACCTCGATGCTCATGTGCATGCGGGCCAACACGTTCGCCGCGGCGGCGCCGGTGGCCGGCATCAGGAACCCGTGCACCGCCACCGAGCGCCGGGTCCCGTTCGTGACGTTCCACGGCACCAGCGACCCGATCCTGCCGTACCCGGCCTACGCGGCCGTGCCGCAGGCGATCGCCACGAAGTACGGGTGCGTCGACGAGCCGTCGACCACCACGCTGCGACCCGATCCCGACCCGAGCACGCACGGCCCCATCATCCGGACGGTGTGGGACTGCGGAGCGGTCGGTTCCGCAGTCGAGTCCTACCGCATCGGCGGCGGCGGCCATTCGTGGCCGGGGAGCCAGTTCTTCAGCTGGATCGGCGGCATCGTCGGACCGACGGCGAGCTCGATCGACGCCACGGACGTCATCTGGGACTTCTTCGGCCAGCACCACCTGTAGCCGACGCGCCCCGCGGCCGCCGCCGCATCGGTGGGTGGCCGGCGGTCCACCCGGTCGAGGCCTCGTGCCGAGCCCGCACGTGCCGATGGAGTGCGGTGAGGCCCATCGTTGACGCGTCCCGGATCGACCAGGTGCTGGGCGACGCGTCCATCCGAACGGTGTTCCAACCCATCGTCGACCTCGACGCCCGCGGCGTCGTGGCGTACGAGGCGCTGTCGCGCGGCCCTGCCGGCTCGCCGCTCGAGCGACCCGACCTGCTGTTCGCGGCCGCACGGGACAGCGGTCGTCAGCTGGAGCTCGACGAGCTGTGCCTGAGCAGGGCGATCGATCGAGCGGTCGAGCTCCCGCCCGGGTGCGGTCTGTTCGTGAACGTGGAGCCGTCCACCTTGACCTCGGCCGTCGTCGGACGGACCGCTCCCATCGCCGCTGCGGGCGATCGCACCGTCGTCCTCGAGGTGACGGAGCGGGCGATCGACCGCGCCCCCGCGACGTTGCTGGCCGGCATCGCCGCCGCCCGAGAGCACGGATGGCTCGTCGCGCTGGACGACGTCGGTGTCGAAGCCGCCTCCCTCGCCTTCCTGCCCGTCATCCGCCCGGATGTCATCAAGTTGGACATGGGGCTGATCCACGGCCGGCCCGACCGCGATCTCGGCCGCACGATGGCCGCGGTGATGGCGGAGTCGGAGCGGCGCGGCACGGTGGTGCTCGCGGAGGGCATCGAGTCCGACGAGCACGTCGAGCGTGCGATCTCGCTCGGTGCGTCCCTCGGGCAGGGCTTCCACTTCGGCCGCCCTGCCGATGCTCAGGAGCTCGACGGCGGGTCGGTGCAGGAGCTGGCGATCCGCCCGGTCGACCCGGGACGCACGATCGCCCTCTCGCCCTACGACGCCGTGGTGGCCACGGGCCAGCACATCCGATCGGCCCGCAAGGACGTCCTGCTGCAGATCTCCCACCACCTCGAGGAGCAGGCGGGCGCCGATCCGGGGACGCCGATGGTCCTCAGCGCGTTCCAGCACGCTCGTCACTTCACCGCAGCGACCGCACGGCGGTACGCACGCCTCGCCGAACGGTGCGCGCTCGTCGCCGCGCTGGGGGTCGACATGGCCCCGGCCCCGGTCCCGGGCGTGCGGGGCGGTCTGCTGATCGGCGGCGACCCGTTGGCGGGGGAGTGGAGCGTCGTCGTGCTCGGCCCGCACTACGCGGGCGCGCTGCTGGCGAAGGACCTCGGCGACTCCGGCGACTCCGGCGACTCCGGCGTCGCCGACGGGGACCGACGGTTCGACTACGTCGTCACCCACGACCGATCTCTGGTGGAGCTCGCTGCCGAGTCGCTGCTGCGGCGGGTCGCCCTCACCGAGTCGGTGTCGCAGGGCCGCTAGCCGCGCGACGACGTCCAGGTCCTCGCGCCGGACGACGGCGGCCCGTCAGCCGCTCAGCGGAGGCAGCGCCAGGATCGACCGGGCGACCGGTTCGAGCGAGGTCCACGGGTGGCCCGGTGGTCGGCCGGCCCCGGCGTCCCACCCCTCGATCTCCACGAGGATCCGCAGCGCGTGCACCTTGCGGTGCCAGGCCATCTGGTCGGCATCGAGGTGCGCCGCGGCGTCCGGGGCGCGGCGGCGGTACGAGTCGAGGAACCGCGCGGACATGCGCCTGGTGATCGGTCGGAGCGCTCCGGCAGCCGCTCGCGGGAGGCCGACGGGCGGGTGGTCGAGCAGCAGCTGCGTGAAGGACAGCGTGAAGGCGGGGTGCGCGATCGCCCCGAGGGTCCAGTCGATGAGGATGGTTCCGTGCGGTCCCTCCAGCAGGTTGAAGGGGTGCAGGTCACCGTGCGTCACGACGCGGAGGGCACCGGTGGGCATGGTCGCCAGGAGGTCCTCACCTGCGGCGACGAGGGCACCGGCGTCGAGCGAGCGCGCCACGGTGACCTGGTGCTCGACGAAGCCGGTCGTGGTGGAGGGCACGTCGGTCCGCGCGGTGGTGATGCGCTCCTCGACGGGGTCGGGATCGAGCGCGTGGAGGCGCGCCGCGATCCCGGCGAGCTGGTCGGGGAGGTGGCGGACGAGGGTCGGCAGGCCGGTGAGCACCTTCGCCGCGCCGAGCCCGGCGAGCGGAGGGTGGCCGTCGACGAGGTCCATGACGACGAGGAACCTCCCGAGCGGGGAGTGCTCGTCGCAGGTCAGGCGCACGACCGGGGTGGGGAAGCCCTGGTCGGCCACGCCGCCCTGGACCGCGGCCTCGAACCGGCCGAGCTCGGGGTTCGGCACGATGCGGGCCACCAGCTCACGATCGAGCTCGGGCGGAGCGCCGTCGAGTCGGAACCGGAGCATCTCGGCGTAGAACCCGCCGGCGAGCGGCGCCGGCGCGCTGCGGTAGCAGAGGGCCGGATCGCCGACCGAGGATCGCAGCGCCTCGAGGAGGGCCGTCGCCGTGTCGGCCGAGATCATCACGGTGTTTACCGTAACGGTGATCACCGGTAGTGTCGAGGGTGGTGGATCACGACGACGGATCAGCGACCGACGGCGAGGCCCTCCGGGTCGACGAGCTGTCGGCGCGCACCGGCGTGCCCGTCCGCACCATCCGGGAGTACCAGACGTGGAAAGTCCTGCACCCGCCCCGGAAGGTCGGGCGCGTGGGGATCTACGACCGGTCCCACGTCGACCGGCTCGCCGACATCGCCCGCCTCCAGGACCGCGGCTACTCGATCGCCGCGATCCGCGACCTCTTCGATGCGTGGGACCGCGGCGCCGGCCTGCGCGACGTCCTCGGCGTCAGGGGCGCCATCGGTGCGCCCGCCGACGAGGCACCGCTCGAGCTGACCGCCCGGCAGCTCCACGACCTCGTCCCGCAGATCGCCGATGCGCCGCCGCTGATGCGGCGCGCGGTGGACGTCGGACTGCTGTGGCCGCGCCGCGACGGCTTCGTCGTGCGGAGCCCGGCGCTCCTGCAGCTCGTGTCCGACACGGTGGGTGCCGGGGTCGGGGTCGACGCCGCGCTGGACGTCGCCGAGGCCGTGACGTCCGCGGCCGACGAGGTGGGCCGGGCCGCGTCGGGGGCGGTCGCCGCCCTGCTCGGGAGCGATCCTGCGGACAGGGAGGCGTTGCTGCGCACCGGTCGCATCCTCCTGGCGCGGGCGATCGCCACCCACGCGATCGACCGCGTCGGCCGCCACCTCCTCGCCGACCCGACGGTCCCCGCCGAGCTCGCGAACGCCATCGAGGCCGCCCGGCTGGGCACGGTCGCGACGCCCGCCGGGCGGCCGAGCACCCCCGCCGCGGACGCCTGACGGCGCCCACGGCCGGCGGCGGCCACGTGCGGGGAACCCGGTCGGCGGCGATCCCTGGGTGCCGTCAGCGTGGCTGTGGGGTGTCGTCAGCGCTCGCCGGGTTGCAGCTGGACCCTGCGGAGCAGCTGGGCGTTGAGGGCCACGACGATGGTCGACAGGCTCATGAGGATCGCCCCGACGGCGGGTGAGAGGTCGAGCCCGGCCCAGGCGAAGACGCCGGCAGCGAGCGGGATGGCGACGACGTTGTAGCCGGCGGCCCACCCGAGGTTCTGGACCATCTTCCGGTAGGAGGCCCGCGACAGGCGGACGACCCCGGTGACGGCCCGAGGGTCGCTGGATGCGAGCACCACCCCGGCGGACTCGATGGCCACGTCGGTGCCGGCGCCGATGGCGAGGCCGACGTCGGCGCGGGCGAGCGCCGGTGCGTCGTTCACGCCGTCACCGACCATCGCGACCCTCAGCCCTTGGTGCTGGAGCTCTGCGACGGCTCGGTCCTTGTCCTCGGGGAGGACCTCGGCCACGACCCGGTCGAGCCCGAGCTCGGCGCCGACGGCGTCGGCGACCTGCTGGGCGTCGCCCGTGATCATGACGACCTCGATCCCCATGTCCTTGAGCTCGCCGACCGCCTGGCGGGCCTCGGGACGGATCTCGTCCTCGAGGGCGAAGGCGCCGAGGATGTCGTCGCCCCGGAACAGGTACAGCACGGCTGCCCCCCGGCCGGACCACTCCGCTGCGGGCGCCTCGAGGTCCGGCGGCACGTCGGCGTCGAGCTCGCGCAGCAGGGCTGGTCCGCCGACGGAGTACCCGACGCCGTCGACGGTCGCCTCGACGCCTCGGCCCGTGCGGGAGCGGAAGTCCGTCGCCGTCGGCAGCTCGCCCGCTGCGGTGGCGCGGGCCGTGATCGCTCGGGCGAGCGGGTGCTCGCTGTCGCTCTCCACGGCACCGGCGATGGCGACGACCTCCGCCTCGGAGACGCCGTCGGTCGCCGCGACACCCGTGACGACGTGGGCGCCCTTGGTGAGGGTCCCGGTCTTGTCGAACAGGACGGCGTCGACGGTGCGCATCCGCTCGAGTGCGAGGCGGTCCTTGACGAGGATCCCCGCCCGGGCGGACACCGCCGTGGAGATCGCGATCACGAGCGGGATCGCGAGACCGAGCGCGTGCGGGCACGCGATGACCAGCACCGTGACGGTCTTGACCACCGCGGCGTCGATGTCGCCGAGCGCCGCCCAGAGGATGAAGGTCAGCAGGGCGGCAGCCGTCGCGACGTAGAAGAGGAGCGCCGCGAACCGATCCGCGAGCACCTGGGCCCGACTGCTCGATGCCTGCGCGTCGGCGACCATGCGCTGGATCCCGGCGAGGGCGGTGTCGTCGCCGACCGCGGTGACCCGGACCCGCAGCGCCGAGTCCGTCGAGACGGTGCCCGCCACCACGTCGTCGCCGGCCGCCTTGGCGACCGGGCGCGACTCGCCGGTGATCATCGACTCGTCGAGCTCGGCCGCGCCGTCGACGATCTGCCCGTCGGCGGGCACGCGGCCGCCGGAGCGGACCAGCACGGTGTCGCCGACGGCCAGCTCGCCGATCGCGACCGTCGTCACGCCGCCGTCGGGCCCGACCACCTCGGCGTCGTCGGGGATGAGCTCCGCCAGCGCCGCCAGCGCGCCTCGGGCCTGGCCGATCGCCTTCATCTCCTGCCAGTGGCCCAGCAGCATGATGGTCACCAGCGCAGCGAGCTCCCACCAGAAGTCGAGGTCGAACCAGCCGAAGCTGGTGACCATCGACGCCACGTAGGCGACGCTGATCGCCATCGAGATCAGCAGCATCATCCCGGGCCGGCGGTCACGGATCTCTCGCCACCCGCCCTGGAGGAACGGCCACCCGCCCCACACGAAGACGACGGAGCCCAGGACCGGGCCGACCCAGTCGATGCCGGGGAACTCCAGGGCGTAGCCGAACCAGTCCATGACCATCTCACTGGTCACGACGAGTGGGATCGTCAGCAGCAGCGAGACCCAGAACCGGCGCCGGAACATCTCCGGGTCGTGACCGGCGTGCTCGTCGTGGCCTCCGTGAGCGCCGTGGCCTGCATGACCCGCGCCGTGGTCGGCGTGGCGGTGATCGCCGTGGGCGTCGGGCGCTGGGGCGGTCGCGAGGCCGCCGTCGAGCGCTGCGTGGTGGTCGGTGTCAGGCGACGGGGACATGGGTGCTTCCTCCGACGGTGGGCTCCATCCCAACCGCGTCGCGGGCGGGGTTCAAGCGGTGCACGGCGAGGGCGATGGCGACGCCGCCGGCGAGGGCGGCGAGGGAACCGACGGTCTGCAGCGGTCCGACCGCGATGCCGAGGAACCCGATGAACGGGCCGGCGGCGCCGAAGGCGATGGCGGCCCAGCGCGGCACGCCGTCGACCGCCGCGGCGGCTCGGGCGATGAGCACGGTCGCGACGGCGAACAGGACGCCGCCGCCGACGAGCGTGACGAACGTGGGGATGCCGTAGACGTCGTCGTACACGTCGTGGGCGCCGGCGACACCGGCGAGCTCGAGGTGGCCGATGGCGGGCTGGGCGAACGCGGCGACGCCGAAGCCGGCGATGAGGCCGGCGCCGCCCACGGTCATGGCCACGAGCCCGGCGATCGCCGAACGAACGCGGCGACCGGCGGCGAGCGAGATGGCGGCGAGCGCCGCGGCGCCGAGGATCCACAGCGCCTGGCCGACGATGCTGCCGATCAGGTGGGTCGCCAGGAACCTGTCCGTGGTGACGAACCGGGCCCAGTCGTCGAACTGCGACCTCACATCGGGCTGGTGCTCGAAGGTGGCCCACAAGGTGATGGCGGCTGCGGCGGGCAGGAGCCAGACCCCTCGACGGGCCGGGGCGATGGCGGTTGCGGTGGTGCTGGACATGGTGCGTCCCCCTCGTTGATCGCCGGGGACGTCGTCGCCCCGGGCTGTGTTCGCAAGATACCCCCGGGGGGTATATGGGTCAAGGGCGGGCGGCACGGTCGTGGATGGCAGAGATCGGCACACAGCTGTCGTTGTGCTCACGCCCGCGCCGGCACAGGATCGATCTCACGCCATACCCCCCAGGGGTACCGAGGAGGATCGATGGAGATGACGACCCGACGCACGCTGATGTTCACCGCCGTGGTGCTCGCCGCTGCACTCGTCGGCTGCGCACGGCAGTCCGTGGACGAGGCCGCCGGCCACCAGCCCGCCGAACTCGACACCGTCGACCACGAGACCGCCGACCACGCGCCGGCGGCCGAACCCTCATCGAGACGAGCTCGACCGACCGGCGAAATCGACCGGCTCGTCCCCGTCGGACCCGGCGTTGCCCGGATGCACCTCACCTGCACCGGCGAGGGCTCCTCCACCGTGCTGCTGCTCGCCGGCTTCGGCGACGCGGGCGACAGCTGGGGAGCCATCACGCCGGAGTTGCGGGACCGGGCTCGCGTGTGCCTGGCGTCCCGCCTCGGCACGGGGACCAGCGACACCCCGCCGAGCGACCAGACCTTCGCCACGCAGGCCGCCGACCTCCACCACGCGCTCGACGCGGCAGGGGAGCGCGGGCCGTACGTCGTCGCCGGGCACTCGTTCGGAGGCGACGAGGCGGTGCTCTTCGCATCCCGGTTCCCCGATGACGTCGCCGGGCTCCTGCTGATCGACGCCAGCCCGCCCGCCTGGCCGGACGCCGTGTGCTCCGTCCCGGACGACGGCTCCGAGACGGCCCGCGGGTTCCGGGACACCTGCGCCACGATCGCTGCGGCGAGCGGGAACCCGGAGCGACTGGACGGCCGAAGGGCGTTCTCGGAGGCGGCGGCGATCGGCACGCTCGGTGACCTCCCGATGCGCGTCCTGACCCGGGCCGAGGTGTCGTATCCCGGCCTCGCCGTCGAGCCGGCCCGACGCCTCGCCGAGACCTGGCACGACGGACAGGTGCACTGGGTCTCGCTGTCGTCGGCGTCCCGTCTCGTGGAGGTGCCCGCCTCGGGCCACCACATCCAGGTGGATCGACCCGGGATCGTCGTCGAGCACCTGCGGGCGCTGCTGCGCTGACCGGTGCGAGCCCGACGCGACGAGTGCCGGGACCGTCGGGCGGGTACGAGGGTGCCCATGGCGCTGCGCCTCGAGAGCTTCACCGTCGATGCCAGAGATCCGAAGGCGCTCGCCGGATGGTGGGCCGAGGCGCTGGGGTGGGTGGTGTGCTCCGAGGACGCCGACGGCGGCGAGGTGAACCTCTGCGAGCGGGTCGACCCCGACGGCAGCCACCCCTACCCGGAGCTGTCGTTCGTCGGCGACGGTGATCCCGACGGCGGTCAGGAACGGATCCACCTGGACCTCAACAGCTCGTCGACGGCCGACCAGGAGGCCACCGTGGCGCGCCTCATCGACATGGGCGCCACCCGGGCGGACGTGGGCCAGGCCCCCGACGCGCCCTTCACCGTCCTCGCCGACCCCGAGGGGAACCACTTCTGCGTGCTCGACCCCAGGCCCGAGTACGCCCACCTCGGCACGATCGCCGGCTACACCCTCGCCGCCCACGACGCTGCGGCGCTCCGGGACCTGTGGGCGGCTGCGACCGGTTGGACGGTCACCCGCGACGACCCCGACTACGTCGTGCTCACCCCTCCTGACGGCGGCACCCCGCTCGAGATCATCACTCGTCCGACCATGCCCCGGGGCGACGCCAAGGACCGGATCCACATCGACGTGGCGCCGGGACCGCAGGACGACCAGGGCGCCCAGGTCGACCGGCTCGTCGCCCTCGGCGCCAGGCGTGCCGACATCGGCCAGACGGGCGACGAGTCGTGGGTCGTCCTCGCCGACCCGGAGGGCAACGAGCTCTGCGTGCTCTCACCCCGGCCCTGACCTCTCCTGACCCATCTCCCTCTCCTGACCCATCTCGCCGGACCCCGGAGGAACGATCATGGAACCCAGCCCGGTCGCGATCGCCTCGGCGTTCTCGCTGCACCGCTTCGGCGAGACGTACGAGCACCTGAGCCCCGACATCCGCTGGCGCAACGTCGGGGGTGACGAGCACGTGGGGCGCGATGAGGTCGTGGCGACCTGTGACCGGGCGAGCGCGTACTTCGCCGGCATCGACGCGACGGTGTCGATCGATCGGACGATCACGGCGGGCGACGACGTGGTGGTCGAGACGACCGGCACCTACGTCGAGGGAGGGAGCACCGCCGTAGTGGCCTCGTGCGACGTGTACGGGTTCCGCGCCGGCCTGCTCGTCTCGATCACCTCGTACAACGTGGATCTCGGGGACTGAGCGCCCGGATCCCGACGTCGCAGCCGGACCGGCACCGCCTCCGGGAAGGGTCCGGCTGACGCAGGCGATCCGCCCGCAGATCTCGGACGGCGGAGATCCCCGTCGGCCCGAGTGCTAGACGTGGCCCATGAGCAGCTTCGAGGAGTGGGCGGCGCGGTCCACGCGCCTGCCGGTCGACGGCCTGTCGGTCGCCCTCTACGACTCGGCGTCGTGGGGCGACGCCGACCCGGACGACCCGGTGCTGACCTACTGCCACGGCTACCCGTCGTCGACCCACGACATCGAACCGGTGTGGGAACGGCTCGGCGGCTGGCGCCTCGTCGCGATCGACCTCATCGGGTTCGGTGCCTCTGACAAGCCCCGAGGGGATCGGCTGACCATCCACCGCCAGGCCGACGCCGTCGAGGCGGCGTGGCGGGAGCTGGGCGTCGCCTCGACCGTCCTCCAGTCCCACGACTACGGGGTGTCGGTGGGCCAGGAGCTGCTGGCCCGTCGTGCCGAGGGCGGGCTCGCCGTCGACGTCACCGCTGCGGTCTGGCACAACGGCGGGCTCTACCCGGACCTCCACCGTCCGACGGTCGGCCAGCAGCTCCTCCGGGATCCCGATCACGGTGCCGAGGTCGCGGCGTCGATGACCGAGGAGCTTTTCCGCAGCGGGATCGAGGTCACGTGGGGCGAGCGGGTGCCGCTCACCGACGAGGTGGTCCACGAGATGTGGGTGGGGCTGTCACGGGACGGCGGGTCGGCGATGGCCCACGAGCTCCTCCACTACATGGACGACCGGAAGGAGCACGCCGATCGATGGCGCGGCGCCCTGGAGCGATCGGGCCTGCCGATGACCTTCGTGTGGGGCGATCTCGATCCGGTCTCCGGTGCCCACGTGATGGAGCGGCTCCGGGAGCGGATGCCCGACGCCACGCTCCTGCCGCTCGCCGACGTGGGCCACTGGCCGACGCTCGAGGCGCCCGACGAGGTCGCCGCCGCCGTCGAGTCCCATCGGCCCGACATCTGACGCAGACCGACGCCGTCGCCCGCGACGTCACTGCCCCACGCAGCACTCCGGGTTCGGAGGTCCGTGCAGGCGGGTAGGTCTGGGAGCCGTGGACGACGACGCGGCCGAAGTTGTGCCGGGAGAGCAGGGCGGTGCGATCGAGCTGCGCGATCGGGAGTCCGTCGTCCCCATCGAGCTCTTCTTCGATCTCGTCTTCGTCCTGGGCTTCACGCAGTGCACGGCGTCGATGGTCGCGAACCCGGGCTGGGCCGGCGTCGGGCACGCCCTGCTCGTGCTGGCCACCCTCTGGTGGGCCTGGGAGCTGTTCGCCTGGGTGACGAGCGTGGTGGAGCCGGAGGAGGGCTGGGTCCGGATGGCGATGCTCGGCGCCACCGTCGCTCTGCTGATCGTCGCGATCTCCATCCCGGAGGCGTTCGGCGAGCGGGCCGCCGACTTCGCGGTGGCCTACGCCGTGGTCCGGCTCGTGCACATCGGCCTGTACGTGTCAGCGGCCCGACGCCGGGCCGGCATCCGGCGAGCGGTCGGGCGCTTCGCGATCAGCACCGTCCTCGTCATCGCGCTCCTCGGCGCGTCGACGTTCACGACCGGCGCCGCCCAGGTGGCGCTGTGGCTCGCCGCCATCGCGGTCGACGGGTTCGCGGTCCTCCTCGGAGATCCGAGCTGGCCGATCCTGCCCTCGCACTTCGCGGAGCGGCACAACCTCGTGATCATCATCGCCCTGGGTGAGTCGATCGTGGCCATCGGGACCGGGGTGACGGTCGCGCTGTCAGCCCCGGTCGTCGTGGGCGCGTGCCTCGGAGCGACGGTCGCCGCGGCGCTGTGGTGGATGTACTTCGACGTCGTCTCGCTCGTCACGGAGCAACGGCTCCAGAAGGCGCCGGAGGGGAGGGACCGGACGAAGCTGGCGCGCGACTCGTACTCGTTCCTCCACTTCCCGATGATCGCGGGGATCGTGCTGCTCGCGTTCGGCATGGAGGGAGTGCTCGCGGAGATCGAGGAACCGCTCGACCTCGTCCACGTCGTCGCGCTGTACGGGGGTGCCTCCCTCTACCTGCTCGCCCACGTCGCACTCCGCCTCCGCAACGCCCGTTCCGTGAACGTCGAGCGCCTCGTGGCGGCGGTGCTGCTGGTCGGCATGGTGGCGGTCGGTGTCCGCGTGGACGCCCTCGTCGCGATCATCCTCCTGAACGTCGTGGTCTGGGCGGTCATCGCGTACGAGGCGGTCTTCGTCTACGACGAGCGGCGCTACCGCCTGCGGCACGGCATGGAGGAGGCCGAGATCGGCAGCAGCCCGGTCGCCGATGCGCCGGTGGAGTCCTGACCTCCGGAGGCCGGCTCAGGCGCTGACCTGCGAGGCGTCCGCCTGGGCGGCGTGGTCGTCGCCGGAGCCGTCCTCGGGCCGGTCGAGGGCGTCCTCCTCGGCCTCGTCCTCGACCGAGTCGCCGCGGACCCAGACGAAGACCGCTCCGAAGAGGAGCAGTGCCGCGCCGAGCAGCGTGGCGTACCGCATGCCGGAGGAGAAGGCGTGGCGAGCGGCGTCGGCGAGCGCCGAGTCGCCGGCGGCGTCGGCGATCTGCAGCGCGATGGCGGGAGCCTCCCGGGCCTGTCGTGCGACCTCGGACGTCAGGCCGCCGAGGTCGCCGGCGATGTCGTCGCGGTAGCCGACGTTGAACGCGCTGCCCAGCACGGCGACGCCGAACGCGGCGCCGAGCTCGCGAGCCGTGTCGTTGACCGCCGACGCGACGCCCTGCTTCGAACGGGGGAGCGAGGCGACGATGGCGTTGGTCGCCGGCGTCATCGCCAGTGCAGCGCCGGCACCGACGATCACCGTCGACACCAGGAATCCCCAGTACGAATCGCTCCGCCCGACGGCGGCGAACATCGCGAAGCCGACCGCTGAGATCGCGAGCCCGGCGCCGCCGACGAGCTTGTGCCCGTACCGCTCCGACAGCGTCCCGGACACCGACGACAACGGCAGCATGACGGCGGTCATCGGCATCAGAGCGAGCGCGGCGACGAAGGTGCTGTAGCCGAGCACGAGCTGGAGGAACTGCAGCGCCACGAAGAAGAACCCGAACATGGCGAAGAACTGCAGGAACAAGGAGGCCGACCCCGTGGCGAAGCCACGGAACCGGAACAGGCGCGGGTCGAGCAGCGGGTGCTCGGTCCGGAGCTCGACGACGAGGAACGCCACGACGAGCACCACGCCGGCGATGAGGCCGGTGAGCGTGGTCGCACTCGACCAGCCCTTCACAGGGCCCTCGATGATCCCGAAGACGAGGGCGCCGATCCCCACGGCCGACAGGACGGTGCCGGCGGGGTCGAGGCCGACGTGCTCGGAGGCCCGCGTCGAGGGCACGACGAGCACGACGCCGATCAGCGTCACCACCGCCAGCGCGGCCGTCACGACGAAGATCGAGCTCCACGAGAACCGCTCCAGCAGGGCGCCCGACATCAGGATGCCGAGCGTGCCGCCTGCGCCGGCGAAGCCCGCCCAGATGCCGACCGCCTTGGGCCGCTCCTCGGGCGGGAACACGCTCGTGATCGTCGAGAGCGTGCCGGGCATGATCAGCGCGGCGCCGATGCCCATGGCCGCCCGCAGGGCGATGAGCTGCGTGGGCGTGTCGACCCAGACCGACAGGAGGGCCGTCGTCCCGAAGACGGCGACGCCGGCGATGAGCGCACCCCGCCGTCCGTACCGGTCGCCGAGCGCCCCGGCGGGGAGGAGGAGGGCGGCGAGCGTCAGGCCGTACGCGTCGATGATCCACTGCTGGTCGGACTGGCTCGCGCCGATGCCGGCGGCGAGGTGCGGCAGCGCGTTCGTGATCATGGAGACGCCGGAGACGACCATCACGAGCGCGAGGCACATGACGGCGAGGATCAGGTTCCTGCGGGCGAACTCGGGTGGGGTGTCGGACGACCGGTCGACGTCGACCGGCACGGCGGCTTCTGCGGACATGGATCCCTCCTCGGGCTGCGCCGGGGGGAGCGCAGCGGTATCGTGAAAACGGACGGGGCCTCCGGAACTATACGGAGGCACCCTCCGCTTGGCAACGGTTCTCTTCAGGAGGTGACGTGGGCGCGGTCCGCACCACCACGACGAGCGAGGCGACGGAGGCGGCCGGACCGGCGGCGCGACCGCTGCGCGCCGATGCGGCCCGGAACCGGGCGCGCCTGCTGGCCGCCGCGACCGAGGCGTTCGAGCGGTCCGGACCCGAGGCCTCGCTCGAGGACGTCGCCAAGCGCGCCGGGGTGGGGATCGGGACGCTCTACCGCCACTTCCCGACGCGCGAGGCGCTGCTCGAAGCGGTGTTCCGGGATCGCATCGCCGGACTCAGCGCACTGGGCGACGAGCTGCTGACCGCGCCCGACGCGTTCGACTCGCTCGCGACCTGGCTGCGAGCGCACCTCACGAACGCGTCGGCGTGCCAGGGGCTGGCGGGGTCGGTCGTCATCGACCTGCTCGACGTCGACGGCGAGGACGGGCAGCACGAGCCGGCGTGCGCGCAGATGCGCGCCGTCGGGGCCCAGCTGCTCGAGCGCGCCCAGGCCGAGGGGTCGGCTCGCACCGACGTCGACGCCGAGGACCTCGTGCGGCTCGTCAACGCGCTCGTCTCCGCCACCGATGACGCCGACGAGCGCTCGGCGCTCACCGAACGGCTCTTCGCCCTGATGGTCGACGGGCTGCGGGCCCCGTCCGGCTGACGGCTCGGGCGCCCGTCAGGGGAGGATCTCGAACCGCTCCGTTGTGTCGGTGAGGTCGAGGAGGCGGCGGACCGACGTCGTCGGCGCCCGCAGGCGGACCGGTCGGTGTCCGGGAGCGGTGAGGAGCGCCCGAAGTCCTGTCGAGTCGCAGAACGTGACGCCCGACAGATCGATGGTGAGCGTCTGGCGCTCGTCCACGAGCGCCTCGGTCAGCGCAGCGGTGAACGCCGGCGTGGAGGCCAGGTCCAGTTCGCCGACGGCGATGACGACGGGGCCGTCGTCGAGCACTGCGGTCTGGGTGCTGATGTCCATGGTGGTTCCTTCTCGCGTGCGGTGGCGCATCTCGGCACGAGGGAAGCGGGTGTCGCGGATCGACCCGCCGAGGACGTCGTTCCGAGGTCGTCGGCGACCTCGGCCACACCCCGGACGCAAAACCAGGGGGCTAGGGCCACCCTACGACCGCGAAGTGATGGGGTCACCCCCCGATCGGGGGGACGTCGTGCACCCCGCTGCTTCCTCAGGTCGGGGCATCGGCGGGGATCACGCGGAGTCGGTCGCGTCGGCCAGCGTGGCGCCGTCGCGCATCCAGCACAGCTCGCAGAACATGCCGTCGGGGTCCTCGAACGTGACGCTCAGCAGCACGCCGAAGTCGGTCACGTCGCCCGTGCTGGCCCCGACGTCGACGAGTCGTCGGCGCAGGCGGTCGAACTCGTCACGCTCGGCGACGTTCAGGGCGAGGTGGTCCACCCGACCCCGTCGGAAGATCGGACCGGGTGCCGGCGCGTCCTGCTCGAAGGCGTGGAGCACCGAGGATGATCCGACCCGGAGCAGGCAGTGCCGGAGTCCGTGGTCGTCCATCCGCCGGACGTCGGCGACGTCGAACACGTCCCGGTAGAACCCCTCGAGGCGCTCGAGGTCGCCGGTGAGGATCGCCACGTGGTTGAAGCCGTCCAACATGCCCACTCCTTGGGTAGACTCACGATCAAATGACTAAACCCAAGGTAAACCGAACGGACGAGTCCGTCAACAGGAGCTATCGGTCGGCCGTGCGCGACGAGCAGGCGCTGGCCACACGTCGACGGATCCGCGACGCCGCCGCCGACCTCTTCCTCCGGGACGGCTACGTCGCGACGTCGATGGCCTCGATCGCGACGGCCGCCGGCGTCAGTCGACCGACCGTGTTCAACACGTTCGGCTCGAAGGCCGAGCTGCTGCGAGAGATCGCCGACGTCCGCCTCGCCGGCGACGACGAGCCGGTCGACGTGCTCTCACGGCCGTTGGGCCGGGCGATGCTCGAGGCGACGGACCCGCAGGAGGTGCTCGAGCTGCACGCGCAGCTCGGCGCGGAGCTGCTGGGGCGGATCGTGCCGATCCTGACGGTCGTGGCCGAAGCGGCGACCACGGACCCCG
Source organism: Dermatobacter hominis (assembly GCF_020715685.1). Classification (GTDB taxonomy): domain Bacteria; phylum Actinomycetota; class Acidimicrobiia; order Acidimicrobiales; family Microtrichaceae; genus Dermatobacter; species Dermatobacter hominis. Next base: position 1,825,371 of record NZ_CP085840.1, on the reverse strand, counting down.
ACGCAGCGGCGCTCCTCGAGGTGCAGGAGCGAGGTCGGCTGTTCGGCATGGGCGCCACCGTCGACCGCCTCATCGAGCTCGGGGCGCTGCGAGAGGGCCTCACGCGCGAGCAGGCCGCCGCCTCGCTGTGGATGCTCAGCGGCCTGGAGCCGTACCGGTTGGCCGAGCGGAGCGGGTGGTCGATCGAGGACTACAGGGACTGGTACCTCCGGTGCGCCAGGGCGGCGCTCCTCGGACCCTGATGCCTAGACGGAGCGGCGCGAGCGGAAGATCGACCAGCCACCCGGGCCCACCGCGAACCCGAGCACGATCAGCACGACCCCGAGGATGATCTGGTCCTGGAACAGCTGCACGATCCCGGCGATGACCAGCACCACGGCGATCAGCCACAGGATGAAGCCCATCTGCACGCCTCCTCTTTCGACGGTGGAACAGTGCGTCCCTACCAACTCGTGACGACGGCAGAACGACGGACCTGCGAGATCACCGACCTCGCGCCCTCGACCCGCGGCGCGCACCCGGCGGCGGCACGCGATCGTCCTCGGTACGTCGACGATATGTGCCGCCTCCTAGCCTGACGGGGTGCGAGTGCTGGTCGTGGAGGACGAGCCCTACATGGCCGCGGCGATCCGCGACGGTCTGCGCCTCGAGGCGATCGCCGCCGACGTCGCGGGCGACGGCGAGACGGCCCTCGAGCTCCTGCGCGTGAACTCGTACGACATCGCGGTCCTCGACCGCGACATCCCCGGTCCCTCGGGCGACGAGGTGGCGGCGAGCATCATCGCCTCGGGCTCCGGCATGCCGATCCTGATGCTCACCGCCGCCGACCGGCTCGACGACAAGGCGTCCGGGTTCGAGCTCGGTGCCGACGACTACCTCACGAAGCCGTTCGAGCTGCAGGAGCTCGTGCTCCGGCTGCGGGCGCTCGACCGGCGGCGTGCGCACCACCGGCCCCCGATCCGCGAGATCGCCGGGCTCCGCCTCGATCCGTTCCGCCGCGAGGTGTACCGGGACGGGCGCTACGTCGCCCTGACGCGCAAGCAGTTCGCCGTGCTCGAGGTCCTCGTGGCGGCCGACGGCGGGGTCGTCAGCGCCGAGGAGCTGCTGGAGCGGGCGTGGGACGCGAACGCGGATCCCTTCACCAACGCGGTCCGGATCACCGTCTCGGCGCTTCGGAAGCGGATGGGCGAGCCGTGGATCATCGCCACCGTGCCGGGGGTGGGGTACCGCATCGATGCCGATCCGAACGCAGGCGGGTGAGGTGGAGCGGCCGCCGGGTCTGAGCGTCCGGCTGAAGCTCACGCTCAGCTACGCCGGGTTCCTCGTGGTCGCCGGCGCACTGCTGCTCGCCGCGGTGTGGGTGTTCCTGCTGCGCTACGTCCCCGAGGTCATCGTCACCGAGCCGGTGTCGGGACCCGGAGGCCCCCTGTCGTTCGTGCCGAACCGCTCCGACCTGATCCGCGCCTTCACGCCCAAGGCCGCGATCGCCATGGGGTTCCTCCTGGTGTTCGGCCTCGTGGGCGGCTGGATCCTCGCCGGCAGCATGCTCGCCCCGCTGACCCGGATCACGAACGCGACCCGCCGGGCCGCGGCCGGATCGCTGTCGCACCGGATCCAGCTGGAGGGCCGCAACGACGAGTTCCGGGAGCTGGCCGACGCGTTCGACGCGATGCTGGCGCAGCTGGACGCGCACGTCGCCGAGCAGCAGCGCTTCGCAGCCAACGCGTCGCACGAGCTCCGCACACCGCTGGCGATCACGCAGACGCTGCTCGACGTCGCGCGCAAGGATCCCGACGCGGACCCTCGTGAGCTCGTCGAGCGGCTGCACTTCGTGAACGCCCGGGCCATCGACCTCACGGAGGCGCTGCTCGTCCTGAGCCGCGCCAGCCAGCGGTCCTTCACCCGGGAGCCCGTGGACCTGTCGCTCGTCGCCGAGGAGGTCGCCGAGACGCTGCTGCCGCTCGCCGAGGCCCACGGGATCGCGATCGAGACCTCCGGCGACGTGGCCACCACCTTCGGCTCGCACGCCTTGCTGCTGCAGATGGTCACGAACCTCGTCCACAACGCGATCGTCCACAACCTCCCCGACGGGGGCGTCGTGCGAGTGCACACCACGGTCGGCCCGTCCGCCGTCGTCCTCACCGTCGAGAACACGGGCGACCCGCTGAGCCCGCAGGTGGTGGCGACGCTCCTGGAACCGTTCCAGCGCGGCACGCAGCGGATCCGGGGCGACCACGCGGGGGTCGGCCTCGGCCTGGCGATCGTCGACAGCATCGCCCGGGCCCACGAGGGCGCCGTGTCGCTGCGACCCCGGCCGGACGGCGGCCTCGTCGTCGCCGCGCAGCTGCCGGTGGCACCGGCGATCCCCGGCTGACCGGGGCGCCCCGGTGACCGGGCGCTCGATGATCAGCGCTCGGTGGTCGGCGCTAGGTGATCGGGAAGTCGAAGTAGGTGTCGGGGTACGGCTCGTCGGTCAGGACGTAGTGCCACCACTCGCGCTCGTACCTGGCGAACCCGCTCGTCTCCATGATCGAGCACAGCGCGATCCGGTTCCCGGCCTCCTCGGTCGACACGCCTGGGGCGCCGTGGTGGGATCGCGGGTCCATGAGGTCGTGCCCGCCGCCCATCGGCGCGAGCTCCTCGGTGTCGAGGCGGTAGAGCGTGAGGTCGACGGCGCTCCCGCGGCTGTGGCCCGAGCGGGGGGCGACGTACCCGTTCGTGAACATCGCCGCCCGGTCGATGTTCGGGTAGAAGCGCGCCTTCGTCCGCCCGTCCTCGGGCTGCGTCGACCACTCGAGGAACCGGTCCACCGCCCGCTGCGGCCGGTAGCCGTCCCACAGCAGGAGGCCGAAGCCGAGGTCCGCGGCACGCCGCTGCGCCACGAGGAGCCCGTCGGCGAGCGCCTCCGAGCCCACGATCCGGTTGACCTCGTAGCCCTCCACCGGCGTGCCGGTGAAGTTGTCCCACGTGGCGTACTTCGCGTCCCAGCGGACGCCCGTCAGGACCTCGTCCAGGTACACGAAACCCGCGTCCACCCTCATCGCCCCATCGCCGAGGAGAGGCAGCGGTCGACCAGCTCGGGCCCGTCGATGCCGGCCGCCGCCATCATCCGTGGGTACCGGCTGTAGGAGGTGAAGCCGGGCAGCGTGTTGACCTCGTTCAGCACGACGCTGCCGTCGTCCAGCAGGAACATGTCGACGCGCGCGAGCCCCGAGCAGCCGAGCGCCGAGTAGATGTCGGTGGCCGTGGCCCGGATGCGGTCACGCTGCTCGTCGGACACGGGAGCCGGAATGGTGATGACCGCGTTCTCGGAGCCCTGCTCCGGGTCGGTCTCCTGGTGGATGCGGAAGATCCCGTGGGACAGCTCGATCCGGTCCACCTCGCCGACGACGAGGTCCGATCCGCTCCCGAGCACCGCGCAGCCCACCTCGGTCCCGGGGACCGCCTGCTCGACGAGGACCTTCGCGTCGAACCGCCGGGCGTCCCGGATCGCCTCGTCGAGCCGGTCGGGACCGTCCACCTTGCTGACGCCGAACGACGACCCGGATCGGGCCGGCTTGACGAAGACGGGGTACTCGAGCTCGTCGAGCGGGACCGGGTCGGCCTCGGTGACCACCCGGAACTCCGGAGTCGCGATCCCTGCGCCGCGGGCGACGACGTAGGCGAGCGACTTGTCCATGCAGATCGCCGAGCTCTGCACATCGCAGCCGACGTAGGGGATCCCGGAGAGCTCGAGCAGGCCCTGCACCGCGCCGTCCTCGCCGAACCGTCCGTGCAGGACCGGGAACACGGCGTCGAGCCGCACCGCCCGCCACCCGCCGCCGTCCTCGACGAGGAGGCCGTGCGTCGACCGGTCCGGAGAGATGACGGCCGGGCGGCAGTCGCCGTCCTCCCACGCAGGACCCGGGCGCTCGCAGGTCATCCAGACGCCCGAGCGCGTGATCCCGACGTAGATCGCGTCGTAGCCCGCCTCGTCGACCGATGCCGCGATCTCCATCGCCGACTTCACCGAGACGTCGTGCTCCTCCGAGCACCCGCCGAACAGGACGGCGATCGTCGAGCGCGCCATCAGGCCCGGCTCCGCTCGAAGTCGAGGCAGCTCGCGAGCGTCCGGTCGACGATCTCGTGCAGCGTGCCGGTGGTGCGGTAGGCGGCGTGCGGCGTGATGGTCACGTCGGGATGCCGGAGGAGTCGCGACCGGAACCGGTCGACGGTCCGGATCCCCGGCGCCCCGGGTGGCGTCGGTTCGTCCTCGCCCTCCAGCACGTCGAGCGCCGCGCCGCCGAGGTGCCCGCCCTCCAGCGCGCCGATGAGCGCCTCGGTGTCGACCAACCCGCCCCGGCCGGTGTTGACGAGCACCGCCCCGGGCCGCATCGCCGCGAGCTGCTCGCGCCCGATGAGGTGTCGGGTGCGGGGCTCGAGGGGGAGGTGCAGCGTGACGACGTCGCTCTGGCGCAGCAGCACGTCGAGCGGGACGAACTCCGCTGCTTCCGCGGGATGTGGACGGTTGGTGTGCGCCAGCACCCGGCACCCGAACGGCTGCAGCCGCCGGACCACGGCCCGGCCGATGTTGCCGACGCCGACGACGCCGACGGTCAGGTCGCCGAGGTCGCGCCCCCGGACGGTGCCGGGACCTGCACCCCGGGCCGCGGCGCACATGAGCGCGGGGGCGCGACGCACCGCCATCAGGATCAGCATCAGCGTGAAGTCGGCGACCCCGTCGGGCGAGTACATCACGTTGCGGACCGTCAGGCCGAGCTCGTCCGCGACCGCCAGGTCGATGTGGTCGACGCCGATGCTCCGCGTGGTCACGAGCTCCACGCCGGCGGTGGCGAGCGCGCGGAGCGTCGTCCCGTCCAGCACCGACGTGTGGCCGACGCTGATGCAGCGGTCGGCGGCGACGGAGGCGATGCCGGCGTCCGCCACCGGCGCCGAGGTGGTCGTCACCACCATCCCGTGGCGCGACGCGAGGTGGTGGAAGAGGTCGGCTTCGTCGGCGTCACACCCGTAGGCCGTGACCCGCGCGGGTCGTCGGCGGACGGTGGTCGCCGCTGCTGGTCGGAGGTCGATCACGACCTCATCGAACGGGAGTTGGTGTTGCCGCCCCGTATGCCGATCCCGATACGCCCCCGATATGCGGCTGCGCCGGACTCAGCCGGCCGCCGCACCGCCGTGCAGGGCGATCAGGGGCCGGTCGCGAGCTCGAGGAGCTCGGCGCGTGCGCCCTCGATGTAGTCGCCGGCCTCGGGGTAGCTCGGGCCCTGGCGGTCGACGTTGACGCACCGGACCTCGGCGATGCCGAGGAAGCCGAGGATGAGACGGAGGTACGGCTCCTGCATGTCGAGGGCAGCAGTGGGCGTGCCGGGGCGGTAGTCGCTGCCGCGTGCGCTCACGACGACGGCGCGGCGCGCCGGCACGAGGCCCGCGGGTCCGTCGGGTCCGAACGTGATGGTCCGACCGGCCTTCGTCACGTGGTCGATCCACGCCTTGAGGCTCGACGGGATCGAGAAGTTCCACATCGGTGCGCCGATCACGAGCTCATCGGCTGCGAGGAGGTCCTCGATGAGGTCGTTGCTCCGGGCGAGGACCAGGTGGTGGAGGTCGGTGTGGTCGTCCGGCTCGGTGAACCAGGCGCCCATCTCGGTGGCGTTGAGGTGGGGGAGGTTCAGGCGCGGCAGGTCGTGGCGCAGCACGGTCGCCCCCGGGCGCGCAGCGGCCCAGGCCTCGGCGTAGGCCGCCGTGAGGAGGTTGGTGACGCTGCCCGCGCGCGGGCTCGAGTCCACCTGCAGCAGGACCGGTGTCGACCGGAGCGGGTCGACCGCACCCGCGTCGGACGTGTCGGCGATGACCGAGGACATGGCGACTCCAGGAGACGAGGAGCGGCCCAGCTCCGGCTGACGGTGGGCGGATCGTACCGACTGAGTGACGAACAGGTCACCCATCGATCGCGAGGTCCTCCTCACGTCTCTGCACGTCTGGAGGAACCACGACGCAGCTCGACCCGCCTCCTCGGCGGACCCGCTGCGACGGCGCGCCTCAGGGCGACGCCGCCGCCCCCGCAGGCCCGGTCGAGCCCGGTCCGGCGCCGACCCACTCGGCCAGCTCGATCGTGACGCCCTCGGGCCCCTCGAAGAAGCGCAGCTTCCGGCTCACGAAGTCGAGCTCGTCGTTCATCGGCTGCACGCCCACCGACTCGAGGTGGGCCGTGGCGGCCGCCAGGTCGTCCACCCGGAGGGCGAGGTGGTTCATGCCGCGCCTCGTGAGGTTGGAGGGCACCGCTCCCGCCGGATCGAGTCCCTCGTCGTCGGTGAAGTGGAGGAGCTGGATCTCGAAGCGAGGCTCGGCGCCGCGGAGGGCGAGCGTGACGTGGTCGGCCCGCATGTCGGGCATCCCCATGTAGGCGGCCGGCGCCCCACCGTCGATCGATGCGTCGTGGTCGCGCTGGAACCCGAAGTGGCCCAGCAGGGCGACCGCAGCATCGACGTCGCGCACCGAGATCGTGATGTGGTCCGGGTTGCGTCCCCACGACGGTGCCGGCGCGTCGGTCATGGAGCGGAACGTACTACCCCCGTACGCGGCGCATCGTTCCGCTCGGCATCCGCGTTACACCCGAGCCGGGTGTTTCACGAACACCTACTGCTCCCGTTTCCATCGTTCATATCTCGGGTAGTGGGCCGTTGTTCCGACAACAGGAGGTCAATGACATGACGATCGGAGCTGCGTTGCTGGTCATCGTCGTGGGTGTGCTCATCGCACTGCTCGCGAGCCCGACCATCGGGTGGATCGTGGCAGCGATCGGGCTCGTGGGCCTCGTCATCGCCGCCATCACGACGAGCTCGGGGCGCCGAGCCCGGATCTGATCCCGGCTGTGATCCCTCGGACAACGACGTCCGGGGGGTCACGGTGCTCGGGCGCGGCGGTGCGAACGCATCGCCTCACCCGCAGCCGACACGGTGCCGCATCCCGAGATCGGGGTGCGGCACCGTCGCGTCGGGACGCACGGGACCCCTCGGACGGCGCCGTTGCAGCGGTGCGGCCGCTCGCCGCCGCGAAGCGACGAGCGGCCGGTGCGTGCGCCTCCCTCCACCGTCGACGCCCCAGCGTCGGCTGCTGGCACCGACCGTGACGTTGGGCGGCCTCGCACGAGCAGAGCTCGCCGGCGCACGCCGCCGGTGTACCCGCCGGCGCCCGACCATGTCGCGGATCCACCGGTCGAGGTCGTCAGGTCGGAGTGTGACGACGCCAGGCCCGGACGATCCGAGGCGCCCGACGCGCCAGGGTCATGTTCCTCGCCATCGCAGGTTCGCGTCATCTCATTCCGGCGGCTCGCTCGCGTCCATGCTCGTGAATTCAGCGAGGACCGGCGGGATCGCATTTCGAAGAAATCCGTAGGAATCGCTTCCGGGGTCACGGGGAAGGAGGGTCGCCGCGAGGGACTTCGATGCGCTGTGGAGGAGAACGATGACGATTCGACGAGGGCACCGGAACGCCGGCGCCCGGGTGGGTGCGGTGGCAGTGGTGTCGATCGGGGTGGCGCTCCTGGCGCTCGCCCTCGGCTCGACCGCGCCGGTCGGGGCCACCGGCACGATCTCGGTCGACAAGACGGCGGTGCCCTACGAGGGTGACTGCGTGCCGACCGCCATGGGGCGGCTGGCGTGGACCTACGACGTGGACTCGACCGCCGACCACTTCCGTCTCAGCATCCACAACCCGTCGACCCTCTGCGACGCCGTCGACGCGACCGCGGTGATCTACGAGATGCCGGTCGACGGTTCGTGGCCGCAGCGCCTCGCCGCGACCGAGGGCGTGACGATCCGTGAGGCCTCGACCACCGTGATCACGTTCACCAAGGACTGCCAGCCGGCGCAGTTCGACGTGGTGACCGGCGCGACGCCTGATGTGATCGACGTCAGCGGCGCGCACCACGGCCCGCTGCTCTTCCCCGGTGCGCTCGACACCTCGGAACAGCACCACGCGCCGGGGTGCACGACGACGACCACCGTGTCGCCGACGTCGACCGAGGCACCGACCTCGACCACTGCGCCGTCCTCGACCACCACGACCTCGTCGACGTCGTCGACGACCAGCACGTCGATCGCATCGGTGGCCGGTGCGACGACGAGCAGCACGATGCCAGCGGTCGCCGGCGCCTCCGTCGAGCAGGGCGCGACCTCGAACGGGTCGCCCGAGGTGCTCGGCGCCACGGCGACCCGCAGCAGCGGCAGTGCCCTTGCCCTGACCGGCAGCGACGCTGCGGCCATCGGTGGCGCCGGGCTGCTCCTGCTCGCCGTGGGCGTCGCTGCGGTCGCCCTCGCCCGCCGCCGGCGGGAGGGCCTCGCGTAGCACGAGATCGCCGAGATCGGGCGGGCCGCCACGAGCAACGGCGCTCGGTCGTGCGGGACACCTGTGGGCGGCGCCGGTCCCGAGCGGGCCGGCGCCGCCCTGGCGTCAGCGACCGGCGGCGCCCTGGGCGCCGAGCAGGGCCGCCAGCTCGGTGGCACGACCTTCAGGGGCGCGGACGACCAGTCTGCGGCCGCCTGCATCGACGAGAAGGTTGAACGAGAAGAACGAGCAGCACGACGTCTCCGCCTCGACCAGGTCGACGACCGCCCGCAGGTCGACGGCGTCGGGGATCTCGATCAGCGCCTGCGTGCCCGGACCGAGGTGGACGTCGCACCGGCGCACCAGCTGGTGCCAGTCGTCGAGCCGTGCGGACAGCTCCGCCCGTCCCAGCGTGCAGGCGTCGACGTCGGGCCGGTCCGCCGCGTCGGAGATCCTCATCGTGCCCATGGGTGAACCGTACGCCTCCGACCCGGGATCGACGTCGAGGTCGGGCGGTCGATCCATCGGCGTCCCGGCCGGCCTGCCGATGCAGAGGGACCGGTCAGGCGGGCAGCGGCTCGGGCCGGCCCAGGAAGTAGCCCTGGACGAGGTCGACCCCGTCGGCCCGGAGCAGCTCGAGCGTCGCCTCGTCCTCGACGCCCTCGGCCACGGTCCGCACGCCGAGGTGGCTGGCGAGCGCGATGACGGCTCGGACGATCGGGCGGTTGCGGTCGTCGGAGAGCATGTTGCGGACGAACTCGCGGTCGATCTTGAGGAAGTCGACGGGGAACCGGCGGAGCTGCAGGAGGCCGTTGAAGCCGGTGCCGAAGTCGTCGAGCGCGAAGCGGCAGCCCACGGCCGCGAGGTGCTCGGCGAAGTAGAGGGCGGCGTCGGCGTCGGCGATGATCGCCGACTCGGTGATCTCGAACACGATCTGCGCCGGATCGACGTCGCTCGTCGAGATCAGCCGGCCGATCTCCTCGGCGAACCCGTCGGTGCGCAGCGAGACGGGGGACAGGTTGAGCTCGACCGACACGCCGTACCGCGAGTGGCGCAGCGCCTCCACCACGACGTAGCGATCGAGGTCGACCACGAGGCCCGTGCGCTCTGCGACCGGCAGGAACACGTCCGGCAGCACGATGCCGGTGGGTCCGGGGAGGCGCACGAGGACCTCTCGCTGGACGGTGCGCCCGGTGGCGGCGTCGACGATCGGCTGCGCGTAGAGAGGGAGGGTGCGGTGCTCGATCGCCAGCCGCAGCTGTCGCTCCACCGTCCGGTCGGCCGATCTGCGGCCACGCCGGCCGGTGCCGTCGAGCTCCGGGAAGACGGCCGTGACGAAACCACGGAGCACGCCGTCGACGCGCCAGGCCACCAGCTGCACCCGGGCGTCCAGCGCCGGCCCGTCGTCGGTGCGGAACGCCACGTGCCCCGACCATGCGCCCTCCGACGCGGCGGTCGCCTCGGCGTCCAGGTCGCGCTCGCCGACGAGGAGCATCCCGTACGGCTGGCCGACGGCGTCGCTCTCGGTCCACCCGAAGAGGCGCGTGGCTGCGTCGTTCCAGCTGACGATGCGGCCGTCCAGGGCACGGCCGACCAATGCGATGTCGAGCTGGTCCACGAGGTGCTCATCGACGTCGGGTCGTGCCTCCTGATCCAACCAGGCCAAGCGACGTCCCATGAGAACACCTCTCCGTACTCGGTCGCCCCGATCCGTGATACCCGTGCCGAGCGGCGATCGGATCACGCCGCCTCCGAATTGAGCCGCAGGGCCCACGACGAAGGGCCCGCAGGTCGGCCGGCTTGGGTCGGGCGGCCCTCGTGCGACCCGGCTCGCGACCTCCCCCGGGCAGCAGTACGTGACCCGCCGCCCCGATCGCCCTCGAGGGCCACACGCGTCCCCACGGACTGAGCAGGGGGCACGGCGGGTACGACCCTCGCGGCAGCGCCCCAGCCGGGGGTGGCTGCGACGAGGAGCGAACACATGGCTGGAAACGAGTCAGGACCCGAGGCCGGCCTCAGCGGCGTCGTCGAGGACGTCAAGGGCAAGGCCAAGGAGGTCGTCGGCGAGGTCGTCGGCAACGACGCGATGAAGGACGAGGGCGAGGCCCAGCAGGACAAGGCGTCGGCCGATCGCGAGGTCGCGGCGAAGGAAGCGGCGGCGGAGAAGGCCCGGGCCGAGGCGGATGCCGCCGAGGCCGAGCAGCGCGCGGCCCAGCACCGATAGCACCGGTCGGAGCGGTCGCCGGTCGGGCACCCTCGTGAGCGGGCTCGGCCGGCGGCTCCGTCGAGCGGACGACCGCGCCACCGACGCGGTCGGTCGCGGGCGGTCCACCGCGTGGGGACGGGCGCTGGAGTGGTCGAGCCACACGGCTCGGGGCGGCAGCGCGTGGTTCGCAGTGGCCGCGGCGTCGGTCGCGCTCGGGAAGGACCGGCGTCGGTCTGCGGTCGCGCTCGGTGCCTGGGCAGCCGCGGAGTCGTCGGGTCTGGCCGTGAAGTGGGCGTTCCGCCGTCGGCGACCGCCGTCGTCGGATCCTGCGCAACCGTCGTCGCCGTCGTTCCCGTCGACCCACGCCGCCGGCGGCGTCGCGTTCGCCGTCACGTACGCCGACCGGTCGCTCGTCGACCTCGCTGTCGCGGGCCTTGCCCTGGCGGTGGCCGGCGGTCGGGTGGTCCAGCGCGACCACTACGTCGGCGACGTGATCGGTGGGACGGTGCTCGGCGCGGTGATCGGCAGCGTCGGGCGGCGACTCGCCCGATGAGCACGGAACCTGACGGTGGTGCCGCAGCGTCGGGGTGACCGGAACGACGGGTCCGGCGCCGCAGCACCTGATCCCGCTGTACCCGTTCGAGCGGCCGGCACACCCGTCGACGTCCGACCGGACCGCGCCCCCGGCCCCGCGCCGACGCTGACTGACGCTCGGAGGAGCGGGTAAGGCGCCTGAGTGACGTTCAACGGTCTGGTCCGACGCCTGAAGGCCCTCCGCCCTCGGGTCCAATCCGCGTTCATCGTGTACCTCCGGCCGGGGGGCAACCCGGTCGATGACGTCGATCCGTCGGTCGCGATCTCCGACGTCACCTCGCCGGCCGACCCGATGCTCGAGGAGATCACGGTCCCGTGGCAGCGTGAGCGGGCACGGAAGGAGCTGGCCGCCGGCGCGTGGGACATCGTCGTCGCGGTGAAGGACGGCGAGCCCGTCGGTCGGATCTGGGAGACGTGGACGAGCGAGCGCCCCCGCTTCTCCGGCGTCCCGAGGGTGCGCCTCTCCGGTGACGAGGTCCTGATGTTCGACCTCTTCGTCGCCAAGGGCCACCGTCGCGGCAACGTCGCCATGACGATGGCGAGCTACTTCTTCGACAAGTACGGCGAGGACTCCGGCACCGACGTCCGGTACGTCTACGGGTTCATCGACTACGAGAACGCCCCGTCGATCCTGTGGCACCACTCGATCGGGTTCAACGTCGTGCAGACGATCAACTACGTGTCGATCGGCGAGCGCATCAAATGGAAGGTGCCCTTCAGCGACGTGCCCCGGTTCGGACCCATGTCCCGCCGGGGCCGGCACACCGATCCCGACGTGGAGCTGTTCGGGACCCAGCTGATGCCGCAGTGACGGCCGGGACCGGGCCCACGGGCCGACCCGTCGAGGACCTCATGCGCCGCGGATCTGCTCGGCGAGCCGCGTGATCGCCGCGGGCGTGCGCGCGCCCCACCAGAACAGGTCCTGGCCGTCGACCCGGATCACCGGTGCGAGGTCGCGCAGCTCGTCGAGGTGCCGATCGCTGAACCGGTACGGCTCGCTCGGCACGAGCACGACGTCGGGCCGCTCGTGGTGCACGGCGTCGAGCTCCGTGGGGTCGTAGCGCCCGCCGGCGGTCGGCACGACCGCGACGCCGATCCGCTCCAGCAGCGACGCGCCGTAGGTTCCCCGACCCAACCGCATCCACGGGCGACGCCAGATCGGCACGAAGGCGCGTAGCTCGGTGCGGCGCGGCTGCGGGAGCGGTGCCAGCGGCCCTGGTTCGACGCCGAGGGCGTCGGCGAGAGCGGGGAGCTGCGCCGCGACGTCGTCGACGGACCGGATCGCGAGGACGTGCACCGGTACGCCGGCGGCGACGAGCACGTCGTGGTCCTCCAGGCGGTTCTCCTCCTCGTCCAGCACCACCAGGTCGGGACGGAACCCGGCGATCTCCTCGAGGTCCGGGTTCTTCGTGCCGCCGACCGTGGGCAGGTCGGGCTGCTCGCAGAACCGGGTGCAGGCGACCGGCGTGACGCCCCAGGCCCGCAGCGTCTCGGTCGCGGACGGCACCAGGCTCACGATGCGCATCGCGTCAGGTTCGCAGAGCAGCCGGGCGCGCGACGAGCGCGACCTCTGGCCGCCACGCTGCGCTCGTTACCATCCCGGGATGCCGGCCGAGGAGACCGTCGACGACGGACCGACGCCGGCGATCGCCGCCGCCCATCGGGAGGCGATGCGCAGCGGCGCACCGATGTACCTCGACCCCGAGACCGGGCTGTTCGTGATGACCGCGGCCGCCCTGGCCGAGCGGGGCCACTGCTGCGGGAGCGGCTGCCGCCACTGCCCGTACCCGGCCGACGAGCGGCGGCGGGCCGGCCGTCCCGGGAGCTGAGGGCCCCGCTTGGTGGCGCGGTGGCGAGTTCCCGTAGCGTGGCGCCCGTGAGCTCTGTCCCGGCCGTCGAAGTCGGCTCCTCCCCGGGGACGTCCGCTTCCCGCTGTCCCGTCGACCACGCCGCGCCCGCCGAGGCCTCGGCGACCGGCGCCTGCCCCGTCCAGCACGACGCGATCCCGGTCCAGCGGTCCAGGGCCGACCTGGTCGTCCGCAAGGTGCTGCGGATCAAGGAGCGTCCGCCCGGCGTGTCGGCCGCATCGGCCTACGCCACCTTCCAGCGGTCGATGCTGATCTCGGCGACCCGCTGCACCCTGACCTACGTGATCTTCCCGTTCGTCCTGCCGGCGATCGGCATCGTGTCGGGCGTCGGTCCGATCCTCGGCGTGGTCATCGGCGTCATCGCCATGACGTGCGACGTGTTCACGATCCGCCGGTTCTTCCAGGTCGACCACCGCTGGCGGTGGCAGGTGTCGGCCATCGCGGTGTGCGTGATCGGGCTGCTGACCGTCCTCCTCGTGGAGGACGTCGCCCACCTGGTCACCAACGGCCCCTTCGGCTGACGGCCCGCGTCAGCACCGGGTCAGCACAGCCCGTCGAGGAGCTCCACGACGCGGTCGCGGATCTCGTCGCGGATCGGCCGGACCCGCTCGATCGGGAGCCCGGCCGGATCGGGGACCGGCCAGTCGACGTAGCGGGTCCCCGGCACGTACGGGCACGTGTCGCCGCAGCCCATGGTGACCACGACGTCGGCCGCTGCGAGCTGCGCATCCGTCCAGCGCCGGGGTGACCCGGCGGTGATGTCGATGCCGACCTCGGCCATCGCCTGCGCGGCGACCGGGTTGATCGCGTCCGCCGGCTCGCTCCCGCCGCTGTAGGCGATCGCACGCCCCTCGGCGAGGTGGCGGAACCAACCGAGGGCCATCTGCGAGCGCCCGGCGTTGTGGATGCAGAGGAACAGGACGGCGGGTCGGTCGCTCATCGGGTCGTCCTCGGACGGAGGTAGCGGTCGAGGGCGATGGCGAGCCCCGCACCGAGGACCTGCGCGGCGATGAACGCCGGCGCAGAGCCGGGGGCGATGCCGGAGAACGTGTCGGTGGCGGTGCGGGCGATCGTCACCGCCGGGTTGGCGAAGCTCGTCGACGACGTGAACCAGTAGGCCGCGGCGATGTAGGCGCCGACCGCGAACGCGACGGTCTGCGCTCGCGGCGACCGGACCACGCCGAGGATCACGGTGATCAGCCCGAACGTGGCGACGACCTCGGCGAGGTAGAGGCCCGACGACGCCCGCTCGTGGGTGGACCAGCCGACGGCGGGGAGCTCGAACATGAGGTTGGCGACGACCGCTCCCGTGATGGCGCCGGCGACCTGGACGGCCGCCTCCAGCCCGCCGTGGCCGGGTCGGAGGTCGCCGTCGAGGACCGCCGTGGCCGAGACGAGCGGGTTGAACCGGGCCCCGGAGACGTGGCCGAACGCGAGGATCAGCGCGATCAGGCCGGCGCCGGTCGCGGCCGCGTTCTCCAGCAGCTGCAACCCGGCGTCGGCGGAGGCGCGCTCGGCAGCGATGCCCGACCCGACCACGATGGCGACGAGGAGCGCAGTGCCGGTGAACTCGGCGACCAGGCGGCGGCCCAGCGATGTGTCAGGGACACCGAGCTCCAGCTCGGTGCCGAGGGCGGCGTCGGCCACCTCAGCAGCAGCGGGCCGACGACTCGGGGGCGGAGCCGCAGCACATGGCGTCGCCGCCCGGCTCGACCTCCCGCAGCTGGCCCGCAGGCATCTCGGCGTCGGCGAGGACGGTGTAGATCTCCCACGGCTCGCCGTCGGGGCCGTCGGTCCAGACCTTGTCCTGCACCGCGAAGCAGCACGACACCTCGTCCTCGGTCGCGGTCCCGAGGCCCTGACCCGCCAGGCGAGCGGTCGCGGCGGACACGTCGTCGGTGGTGGCCACCTCGACGCCGAGGTGGTTGAGCGAGCCGGGCTCGCCCGTGCCCTCGATCAGCACCAGCTTGAGCGGCGGGTCGGCGACGGCGAAGTTGGCGTAGCCGTCGCGCACCTTGGCCGGTTCGGCATCGAAGAGCTTCGAGTAGAAATCGATCGCCTCGGCGAGGTCCGAGACGTTGAGTGCGAGCTGGACCCGTGACATGGGGGAGCCTCCTCCGTACACTGATCGACATGTGTCGATGCATCGAGGATCGCCGATGCATCGATGGATGTCAATACGTTCTCGTCGACGGAGCGAACCGCGGACGGTGTGACCCACCGACGGTGCGACCCGCAGCGGCGGGACGGCGGGACGGTCGGGACGTGAGCTCACGAGGTTCGGAGGTCGACGTGGCGCAACGCCAGGAGCACGTGGCGACGATCGGCGCAGCCGACTGCTGCCCCTCGGTGCTCGCCGCACCGTTGTCGGAGGACGACGCCGAGCGGCTCGCCCGCCGCTTCGCCGCACTGTCGGACCCGGTCCGGCTGCGGCTGCTCAGCCTGATCGCCGCTGCGGACGAGGTGTGCGCCTGCGATCTCGTCGAGCCGGTCGGCCGGTCCCAGCCCACGGTCAGCCACCACACCAAGCTGCTGGCCGACGCCGGCCTCATCGTCGGAGAGAAGCGCGGCCGGTGGACGTGGTGGCGGATCGTGCCCGAGGCGGCGGGCGAGCTGCGCGACGCGCTCGGCTGACGGCGGTCCGGCCGGCGTCAGGCCCCTCGCGCGGTCAGCCCGCCCGTTCGAACGCGGCGGCGATGCGGTGCACCGTCCTCCACGTCCGCGTCGTGATGCCGGTGCCGAACGTGCGCTCCATGAGCGCCATCACCTCCGGCGTCCGCGACCGGCTGGCGTCGACGAGGAAGAACACCGCCTGACGCTCGACCGCCAGCACCTCGAAGCCATCGCCCGCCGACGGGAGGCGGTGGCCCGTCGGGGGACGGCGCTTGAGGAACGTGACGTTGCACCGCGCCGTCGGGCCGTCGTCGTGGCCGTCGAACACCGGCAGGGCGGCGATCCCGTCGATCTGCCGCCGGCTGCGGACGATGGTCGAGCACCGCGAGCCGAGGTGGTCCCGGAGCGCCGCCTCGATGCGGCGCTCCAGTGCGGCCCGGTCGTCGACGCTCCGGAACACGTAGTTGCCGCTCGAGATGACGGCCCGCACGTCGTCCAGCCCGGCGCGCTCGAGCACCCCCACGAGCACCTCGTTCCGCATCTTCGGGTTGCCGGGTCCGATGCCACGGAGCAGGGCGACGTGCTGCACGTCCGCACGGTACGCACCCGGCGGAGAGGCCCGCTCGCACGGGCGGGTCCGACCTCGCTCGCTTCGACCTCGTAGGATCCTGCGGTCCGACCGCGTGACGAGCCAGGGGGGCTTCATGACGGCGCAGGTTCCGCTGACCGACTACCTCGTGCTGGGCGACGAGCCGCACCTGGTCGCCCACGAGTGCGACTCGTGCGGTGCCCGCTACTTCGATCGCCGCAACGCCTGCGCCCGGTGCTCCGGCACCGCGTTCCACGACGTCGACGTGGCGACCACCGGCGAGGTCCGCACGTTCACCATCGTGTCCTTCGCCGCACCCGGCGTCCCGGTGCCGTTCGTGGCCGCGGTCGTCGACTGCGACGGGACGAGCGTGCGGGGCAACCTGATCAACGTGGAGCCCGACGCCGACCACGTGCACACGGGGATGAAGGTGCGCCTGGCGACGTACTCGCTGGGCCAGGACGACGAGGGGACCGAGGCCGTGGGCTTCGGGTTCGAGCCGATCGAGGGAGCAGCCTGATGAGCAGCATCGACCCGCACTCCATCTGGATCCTCGGGATCACGATGACGAAGTTCGGCAAGCGGCCCGACGACGACACCGTCGACCTCGCGTCGGAGGCGGCGCTCGGCGCACTGACCGACGGCGGCGTGACGATGGCCGACATGGGCGTGATCGCGGCCGGCAACCTCATGGGCGGCGCGATGCCCATCGGTCAGATGGTGCAGAAGCAGGTCGGCCAGACCGGCATCCCCGTGTTCAACGTCGCCAACGCCTGCGCGACGGGAGCCACCGCGATCCGCACGGTCGTGATGGCGCTCAAGGCGGGCGAGGCCGACATGGGCCTCGCCGTCGGCGTCGAGAAGCTGGCGGGCGCCGGGCTGCTGGCCGGTGGGTCGCGGAAGTCCGACTCGAACACCTGGGAGCCCTCCGGCCGCTACGGCGCGGTGGCGCCCGTCGACGGCCGGATCGGCACCGAGACGATGCCGGGCGTCTTCGCCCAGATCGGCATGGAGTACGGCCACCGGTACGGCGGCACCAGCTTCGAGCTGTTCGCGCGGATCTCCGAGAAGAACCACGCCAACTCCACGCTCAACCCGCTCGCGGCCTACACGAAGGCCATGAGCCTCGAGCAGATCATGGGCGACATCATGATCGCCTACCCGAACACCCGGCCCATGTGCTCGGCGAACTGCGACGGGGCTGCCGCTGCGGTGCTCGTGACCGGCGAGGCGCTCGGCCGGCTGTCGGCCGAGCAGCAGCGTCGGGCGGTCAAGGTGTCGGCGTCCGTGCTCACCACCGACCCGTGGGAGGAGGCCTGCCAGGTCCTGCCCGACGTGAACACCCTGACCCGGAACGCGGCCACCCAGGCCTACGAAGCGGCCGGCGTCGGCCCCGACGACCTGGACCTCGTCGAGCTGCACGACTGCTTCGCCACGGCGGAGCTCGTCCACTACGACAACCTCGGCCTCTGCGAGCCGGGGGGAGCGGTCGACTTCTTCGAGTCGGGCGGCCCGTTCCGCGACGGCACCACGCCGGTCAACGTGTCCGGCGGGCTCGAGTCGAAGGGCCACCCGATCGCAGCCACGGGCATCGCCAACGTCTGGGAGATCTGCCACCACCTCCGCGGCGAGGCCGGCGACCGCCAGATCCCCGACGCCAAGGTCGGGCTGGCCCACGTCATCGGGCTCGGGTCCGCCTGCGGCGTCCACATCCTCGAGCGCGCCGCCGCCTGAGCCACGGTCGCCCCGGAGGACTACGTCAGCCGGCTGGGTCGGGCGCCCGCCTGCGCACCTTCACGATCACCGCGAGGGCGCCGGGGTCGGGCCGGCGCAGCACGGCGGCGAGGCCGCAGTTGAGCAGCTGGCGCTTGAGCTCGGCCGACGCGTCGACCGCCGACAGGCACCGGCCGCAGCCGTCGAAGCGCAGCGCCGCCAGGCGGAGCGCCTCGATCCCGGCCGGCTCCAGCTGCTCGATCGACCCGAGGTCGAGCACGGTCACGACATCGGCCGGAGGCGGCCGCAGGCGCCGGAGCGTGCGTGCCGCGTCGCCACCCGCATCGGGCGTGGCGCCGACGAGGCTGCGCCCGTCGCCCCGCAGCCGGGAGGGGGACAGCGGGTGGCCGAGGCGGAGGCGGAGCGCGGGCGGCATCCGCGCCGGAGCCGGTCGGAACGGCCGGATCCGCCCCGGGCGGGGAACGGAGGGGATCGTCGAGCTCGTGAGGCGTTCGGGGCGGCGCATCCGTCGCCGTGCGGGCGGGTCGGTCACCGGTCGCTCGCGACCGAGGGGGCGAGGTGGAGGCCCGCGCGAGGTCGACGCTGATCGGCGGGTGATCGGTCGGCGTGCTGCATGCGCCGGGCGCTACCCCGGTGCGGTCGTCGCCAGACCAGCGCGAGGTGGAGATGGGCCGATCGACCCGTGTCGGGGCGCCGGGCGCGCGCCCGGGTCAGGGGATCAGTCGCGCGCTCCTCTGGGCCGGCGGCTCGAGAGCCGCTGTTCCAGCTCGAGGATGCGAGCGACCGACTGCGGCGGGTGCCCCTCGCCGGCGAGCCGGAGCCCGACTTCGAACAGCTCGAGGTCGTGACGTGAGTAGCGGCGCTGGTTGCCGGACGGGCGAGCGCTGACGATCGCCAGCGCATCGCCCAACCGGCGCAGCGTCTGATCATCGGTGCCGAGCAGGTCCGCGGCGACCGCCATCGTGTAGAGCGGTTCGCCCGGATCGTCGAGTCGATCGGCGAGCGAGCGGCCCGGCGGCCCACCCTCTGACCCGGTGGCGTCCTGGCCGCCGGCAGGGGCGCTGCGTCGCTCGCTCATCCGATCGTGGCGGTCAGCCGCCGGCGGTCTCGTGGACCTGGCCGGACTCGACGGCGATGGCGCGGGCGTCGCCCTGGCCGGGGTGGCGGACGTCGATCCGGCGCGGCTTGGCCGATTCGCTCAGCGGGATCCGCAGCGTGAGCACGCCGTCGTGGTACTCGGCGTCGACGTGGTCGACGTCGAGGACGTCGCCCAGCATGAGCCGGCGGGTGACCGTCGAGTCCATCCGCTCCCGGATGAGGTAGCGCGCGCCCTCGGGAGCGGCGAAGCGCCTGCGGGCGTTGAGGCGGAGCTCGCCGCGCTCGATCTGCAGGTCGAGCGAGTCGGGGTCCACGCCGGGCAGGTCGAACTGCACGGTCACGACGTCGCCGAGGCGGTACGCGTCCATGGCGGCGCCCATGGGCGCCCCCGACTGGTCCGGAAGGCGGTCCCACTGCCGGAACGGATCGGTTCGCATCAGCATCTTCACACCTCCAGTTCGAGAGGAAAGCTGTCGGTGTTAGATGATAAACCTCTCGATCGCCATCGACAACCCTTTGGTCGCATGACAGGAAGACGGGAGACGACGATCTCGGGTCGAAGCGTCGATGGCCGGGTAGGAGCCCGATGTCCGAGGTTCACCCCAGGTCCCAGGAGCACTGATCCATGCCCACCACGAAGAAGCGCACCACCACGTCGTCCCGCACCCGCAGGGCGGCCCGTCCGACCACCAAGTCGAAGCGACCCGGCTCGTCGGTCCCGGAGCTGTCGGACGACGCCTCGAACCAGACCGTGGCGATCCTCCAGAACCGGTTGGTGGCGCTGCTCGACCTGCAGCTGACGCTCAAGCACGTGCACTGGAACGTCACCGGACCGAACTTCATCGCGATCCACGAGATGCTGGATCCCCAGGTGCTCGCCGTGCGTGCGATGAGCGACGCACTCGCGGAGCGGATCGCCACGTGCGGCGGGACACCGCTCGGCACGCCCGGCGCGATCGTCGAGGGACGGACGTGGGACGACTACTCGATCGGTCGTGCCACCACCGACGAGCACCTCCAAGAGCTCGACCGCGTGTACCAGGGCGTCATCGGCGACCACCGCACGGCGATCGACGAGCTCGAGGACCTCGACCCGGTGAGCGAGGACCTCGTGACGGGTCAGGCCGGTGAGCTCGAGCTGTTCGGCTGGTTCGTCCGCTCGCACCTCGGCCGCTGACAGCCGCCGGCGCCCACGGTCACGGCAGCTCCACGGTGGTGGTCACGTCCACCACCGTGGGGCGACGTGGCGTGGAGCTGAAGCCGAACCGCACCGGGGGCCACACGTCGGCCAGCGTGCCGAGGTCCGTCCCGCCCCACGCGGCTCGGACCGCGGTCAGGCGCCGCTGATCCGTCGCGCCGTACCACTCTCGTCGGCCCCCGCCGGCGCTGCCCCTCGTGCGAACGCCGCGCAGCAAAGACCTCGCCGCAGGATCGATCGCCGCGCACCACGCCGGCGACGTGGCCAGGCGGTCGGGGACCAGCCGCAGCAGGTGGCCGAGCGCGGTGCGATCGCCCACGTCGAGGCGGAGCTCGAGCGGCCCGGCCGAGCACGAGATCGCGGACCCGTCCCTCGCCGCGTCGATCTCGACCACCTCCACCCGGTCGAACCGGTAGGTCTCGGACACGAACGTGGCCACGGCGTCGTCCGGTGCGAGCAGCGTGCGGACCCCGTCGGGGTCCTCGGCCATCACGTCCGCGAACGGTCCGAACGGCGACGAGGTCCAGCGGCCGAGCACGAACCGGTGCCCGCTCGTCGTGCCGACGCCGCTGATGTCTCCGGAGAACCGCCACCGCACGTCGGGCGGTCTACCTCATGGGGCGATCTGCCCGGGCGGCGAGCCGCCGTGCCGAGGTCCCACGGGTCGGGACGGGGACTGCCGTCGGTGCGGATCGAGGTTGTCGACGTGCGACTACATTGCGTCGGACGGGAGAGGAAGCCGGTCCCATGGCGGCCGATCCCGGCTGCGACCGACCGTGCCGGCGTCAGCCACGTCGGCACGGTCGGCACGAACGAACAGGCCCTTTCGGGATCCGATCCCAGGAGAGGTCGCCGCTCCCGGTCCGCTCCGAGCGGACCGGGAGCGCTGCGACCGCCTGTCGACGGAGCGATCGTCCGCCTGCGGAACGGCCAGGGCGGTGCGGTGCAATGATCCACGTCCGATGTCGAGTGGCCCGGTGACCGACCCCACGCCCCGGCGACCCGGACCGCGGCGAGCGGCGGGGATGCCCAGCGGACCCGATGAGGTCCGCCGCGCGGTGCTCCACGCGGCCGCCGTGCTGTTCGCCGAGGAGGGCGTCGGCGAGGTCGCGCTCCGCGACATCGCCGAGCGGGCGCAGGTGAACCTCGGGCTCATCAACCGCTACATCGGCACCCGCGACGACCTCATCCGGGCGGTGTTCGCCGACCTGACCGAGCAGCTGGTGGCGGAGATCCACGAGACGCCGACCGGGCCCCGGGGCTTCGAGCCCGACACCGTCATGGGGCGCTGGACCCGGGTGCTGGCGCACCTCGTGATCGTCGATCCCGACGCGGCGATCGAGATCGGTGCGCGGCCCGTCCGCGAGATGACGTCCGTGATCGAGGACGTGTACGGCCAGGACGCGGACGCAGCGCGCCTGCGGTCCGCCCAGTTCATGGCGTCGGCCATCGGCTGGCGCTTGTTCGAGACCTACCTCATCCGCGCCGCGGAGCTGGACGACGTCCCGCTCGGAGCGCTGCGCGAGGAGCTGGTCCGCAGCCACCGTCGCCTGGCGGCGACGCCGCTGCCGTCGCCGCCCGACCCGCCGACCAGGAGCTGATCGACGGGTCGGGGGCGAGGTCGGTCAGACCCGGTCCTCGACGATGTCGCGACCGTGGATGGTGAGCGCCCAGATGACGGCCACGTCGAGGGCGATGATCACGATCGACCAGATCGGGTAGTACGGCAGCCACAGGAAGTTCGCGATCGCCGAGATCGCGGCCACGATGACGCCGATCGTCCGGGCGGCGACGTTCCCGTAGAAGATGCCGATGCCCGAGAAGAACACGACGATGCCGGCGATCAGGTGGATCCAGCCCCACGTCGTGACGTCGAACTGGAAGACCCACTCCTGGCCGACGACGAAGAACTCGTCCTCGAAGAGGGCCACCAGCCCGGCGACGACGTGGAACACGCCGATGACGATCAGGATGATGCCGGCGAAGGCTTCGTAGCCCACCGCCCAGCTGCTGCGTTGCGTTTCCATGAGGTCCCCTTCCGACCCACTGTCCGCCCCTGAGCGGGCGCCCGGAGGCGGTCGGGCTGGTGCCCATCCCCGAACGTAGACGTCTGCCTACGTCGGGGTCGTGGATCCTTGCCCCGCGGGTCGGCATCGGCGATCGTTCCTGCGTGGGGCGACGCCGGAAGCGCAGCGGTCCGGGCAGGACGCGACGCCTCCTCGCCGTGCTGGCGCTGCTCGTGCCGCTCGCCGCCTGCGGCGGTCGCGACGCGTCCGACACCGCAGCATCGATGGTCCCGTGCGGCGGGGCCGCGACCGAGCGCTACGCCGAGCTCCCCGGTGTTCCCGCCGAGCTGACCAGCCTCGACGTCCACCGACCGGCCGCGGTCGACGGCGTGTGCTCGGACCGGCCGCTCGTCGTCTGGGTGCACGGCGGGGGCTGGACGGGAGGCGACAAGTCCGACCACATCGACGACAAGGTCCGCCTGTTCACCGGAGCAGGGTTCGTGTTCGCCAGCGTCAACTACCGGCTCACCGACCCCGCGACCCTCCCGCCCGCACCGCAGTTCCCGGTGCATGACGCGGACGTCGCCGCAGCGATCGGCTGGCTGATCGACCACGCCCGGGAGCTCGGCACCGACAGGGCTCGGGTCGCGGTGCTCGGACACAGCGCCGGCGGAGGCATCGTCGCCGCCGTCGCCACGGACCCCCGCTTCCTCGGCGCCCACGACCTCGGGCTCGATGCGCTGCGGTGCGCCGGTTCGATCGACGGGGAGGGCTACGACATCACCGCCGGCGCCACCCACCCCGAGCCCTTCGTCCACGACGTCTACCTCGACGCCTTCGGCGACGACCCTGCGACGTGGGCCGAGGCGTCACCGGTGCGCCACGTCAGCGCCGGTCGGGGCATCCCCGGCTTCTTCATCGCGGCTCGAGGCCCTGACATGCGGCTCGACCTCCATGCCGGCTTCGCCGAGGCGCTCCGATCCGCCGGGGTGCCCGTGACGGTCGTCGACGCGGCGACGCTCGACCACGCCGAGGTCTCGGTCGACATCGGTGCACCGGGCGACACGGTGGTCACGCCGCCGCTGATGGAGTTCCTGGCCGCCTGCTTCGAGCACGATCGACGGTGAGGA
The DNA here is from genome assembly GCF_020715685.1 of Dermatobacter hominis. Taxonomy (GTDB): domain Bacteria; phylum Actinomycetota; class Acidimicrobiia; order Acidimicrobiales; family Microtrichaceae; genus Dermatobacter; species Dermatobacter hominis. The sequence continues at coordinate 1,802,013 of NZ_CP085840.1, read as the reverse complement.
GCCGACAGCGCCCGCAGGGCGGCCGGGCGGCGGACGAGGCGCCGAGGCCGTACGGGTGGAGGGCCCGTACGGTCGAGGCCCGTGCGCGGCTCAGGCGGTGCGGGGGGCGAACATGATGACGGCCACGCCGAGGAGGCAGATGGCCGAGCCGAGGTAGTCGTACCGGTCGGGCTCGAACCCGTCGACCACGATGCCCCACGCCAGCGAGCCGGCGACGAAGATCCCGCCGTAGGCCGCCAGGATCCGGCCGAAGTGGGCGTCGTCCTGCAGCGTCGCGACGAACCCGTACGCAGCGAGCGCGGCGATGCCCGCACCGATCCACGCCACGCCCCGGTGCTCGCGCACGCCCTGCCAGATCAGCCACGCGCCACCGATCTCCGCGACGGCGGCGAGGACGAACAGCGCCAGCGACCGCACCACGTCCACTCGCATCCTCCTGGTCCGGGACCGGTGACCTGGCCGGCGACCTTAGGGCCGCACCCTTCGGCGAAGGGCGAGCGTCGGCCGGTGGCGGGGAGCGCACGCCGACGGCGAGGGGATCACGACGGCGCCGCGGTGGGGCTGGTTCCCGTTCCCGGCGACGGGCGCCCGTCGTCGCGCGCGCGGCGGTACCGTCCGGTGGTGGTGTCGAGGACGGACGTCGGGTCGCGCGAGCACTGCCTCGTTCCGGGGACGGCGCGGTGAGCGCCGGCCACGACCACGGTCCCTCGACGCGCACGGCCCTGACCATCGCGATCGTCGCGAACGGCATCCTGCTCGCGGCGCAGGTCGTCGTCGGTCTCGTCATCGGGTCGTTGGCGCTGCTCGCCGATTCGCTCCACAACGCGTCGGACGTGGTCGCGCTCGTCATCGCGTTGATCGGGCAGGTGCTCCTCGCCCGGCCGCCGACGCCGCGACGGACCTACGGCTACGCCCGTGCCGAGGTGCTCGCCGCGCTGCTGAACGGGGCGGTGCTGCTCGCGATCACGGCGTGGGTGGTGGTCGAGGCGATCGGCCGGTTCGGCGACCCGCCCGAGATCGAGGCGACCCCCTTGTTCGTGGTGGGCGTCGTGGGCATCGCGGTCAACGGCGCCAGCGCCTGGCTCCTGTCGCGCAGCGGCCGCTCGCTCAACATCCGCGCCGCCTTCTGGCACCTCGCGGGCGACGCGTTGGGATCGCTCGGCGTGGTCGTCGCGGCGATCGGCGTCGGCGTGTTCGGCGCCGAGTGGGCGGACCCGCTCGCGTCGATCCTCATCTCGCTCCTCGTGATCGTCGCGGTGCTCGGCGTCCTGCGCGACTCGGTGACCGTGCTGCTCGAGGCGGTGCCGAAGGGCATCGACCTCGACGACGTGACGAGCACGCTGTCGGGCCTGCCCGGCGTGGTCGGGGTGCACCACGTGCACGTGTGGTCGCTCGACTCCGAGACCCCGGCGCTCACGGCGCACCTCCGCTTCGACCACGGCGTGAGCCTTCACGAGGCACAGGGCGTGGCGACCGCAGCGGCCACGACCCTCGAGGACCGGTTCGGCATCGGCCACGCGACCTTGCAACCGGAGTGCGAGGACTGCGAGGTCCCGGCCGACGACCACGGCCACCCCCACTGACCGGTGGCCCGCTGAGGGGCGATTCCCCGGCGCGAGGTGAGAAACCTCACGCCGCGACCGGCGGTCCGCGCCCCTAGCCTGGTGAGGTCCCGCATCGGGACCGGCGGGCGGGGAGGTGGACGTGGGCGGCGACGGCACGGTGAGGTTCATCACGATCGATGACCACCCGACGATCGTCGAGGCGCTCGACCGGGCCGCGCGCGAGCGCGGCGACCTGGAGCTGATCGGCGGCTTCACGTCGGTCGAGTCCGTGCCGAAGCCGCTGCGCTCGGCCGGTTCGCTCGTCGACGCGGTGGTGCTCGACCTCAACCTGCCCGGCGTGGCCGGCTTCGACGCCGTGCTGACCGTGGCCGAGTGGGGCCCTCCGGTGCTCGTCTTCTCGGCGAACAGCTCCGCCCGGGTCGCGACGACGTGCATCGAGCACGGCGCCAGCGGCTTCGTGAGCAAGTCGGTGTCGACCCAACGCGTGCTCGACACCGTCCACGCGGTCAGCCGGGGCGAGCGGGTGCTCGTGGGCACCGAGGCCGAGCCGACCAGCACGCCGCTCAGCCCGCGCGACGAGCGCCTGCTGGCGGCCCTGATCGACCGGTCCCACAGCCGCGACCTGGCCGACCACCTCGGGCTGTCGCCGAAGACCGTCGACAACCTGATCGCCGACCTCTACTGGAAGATCGGCCTGGAGGGGTCGGACCGGAGCCGGGCCGGCCTCCGGGACTGGGCCCGTCGCAACGGCTACGGCGACCCGTCGGGTCAGTAGGTCGGGTCGCCCGCCGGCAACGGGAAGCGGGCCACGACCCGGAACCCATCAGGGACCGGACCGACCTCGAGCGTGCCGCCCACCGCCCGGGCGCGGTCGGTCATCGCCCGCGTCCCGGTGCCCGCGACGACGTCGAGGACCGGCTCGTCGACGCGGTTCGTGACGACGACCGTCAGCTCGTCGCCCGCAGCGGCGAGGCGGACGACCGGCGACCGGTCCGACGAGTGCCGCAGGACGTTGGCCAGACCCTCGTTGCACACGTCGAGGGCGGCGGCGCCGACCGCGGTCGAGACCGGTGCGACGTCGCCGTCGAGGGAGGCGACCGCCGTCAGCCCGAGCAGGCGGAACCCGCGAACGAGCTCGTCCAGGCCCGTCGCCAGACCCGGCGCCTCGATCGAGCCGGCAGCGGCCCGTTCCAGGTGGTCGACCTCGCGGTCCAGCCAGGCCAGCAGCTGCTCGTCGGACAGGTCTGGCTTCTGCACCCACAGCAGCACCTGCAGCGCCGAGTCGTGCAGCAGGTACTGCGCGTCGCGCCGGATCTGCTCGGCTGCGGCGGCCGAGCGGACCGCGGCGAGCTGCTCGGTCGCGGTGGTCATCCGCCCGCCCAGCTCGGTGACCAGCCGCGCGAACCAGTGGCCGAGCGCGGCGCTCATCGCGGCCGAGGCCGACCGCTCGGCCGCCGCCAGCGCTCGGGGCGGCCCGTCGGCGGGCAGCGCCAGCGTGGCGGCCCCGCTCACGGCGGCCACCCCGACCACCGCAGCCCTGCCCAGCCGTCGGTCGTCGGGCACGCAGCCGGTCGCGGCGAACAGGGCCTCGGAGTAGCCGCGGGTCCAGCCGGGCTCCCAGCCCCGGCGGGACTCGACGACCTCCAGCGCCCCGCACAGGCCGAGCACACCGAGGTCGGCGGCGACGACCGGACCGCGGCTGCGGCTGCCGAGCAGGCGCCAGCACGACCAGGCGGCGTGGCCGACGCCGGCCGCCGCCAGCAGGCGGGCCGACATCGGGCGGCGAGCGGTCGCGGCCTCGACCACGAGCTGCGCTGCCGCGCCGGACCGCAGGACCGACTCGGCGATGGTGCCGAAGCGGGCGATCCGCCGCGCCGCGTCCGCCGCGTCCGTGGCGGGCCCCGCCGTGGCGGTCGCCAGCGCCGGATCGCCCGAACCCTCCTCCGTCAGCCAGCTGCGGAGCCGTCGCTCCTCCGCCCGAGCCCGCGCCTCGGCCGCGGGCCGGTCGGTCGTGAGGTCCCTCCGCACCGACCGCAGCCGGGCCGCGGTCTCGGCGATGACGACCTCCCGCACGCGGGCCTGCTCCTCGAGCGTGGCCACCTCGGCCCGCTCGGCGACGACCTGCTCCGACCGCTGGTCGACGGCGGCCGCGGTGGAGCGCAGGATGCCCACGATCGTCCGACCCGAGATCCCGAAGACAGCGAGGGCGGCGGCGGCCTCGTACAGGCGGCGCGACCGGCGGAGCGACCGCCGTCCCCGTGGCCACAGAACGTACGGCGCGGCGATCGCGGCCAGCCGTGCCGCCCGGCCCGGCCCGTCGCCGCCGAGGAGGCTCGCACCGGCGCTCGCCCACTGGGCCATGGCCGATGCCTCGCGGCTCGCCGCCGGCCAGGCGCCCGGCGTGGTGGCGACCGGTGCGGCGACGAGACCCGAGGCGGACGCACCGGCCGATGCGAGCGCGTCCCACCAGGCCGTGACCTCGTCGTCGGCGGGTCGGAGCCGCGCCGAGACGACCGACCCGGCCGCGCCGGCGGCGATGGCGGCAATCGCCGCGTCCCGCCAGGGCGACCGCTCGGCGTCGCGGTCGAGGACGCGGCGCGCCACCGCGGTGGTGGCGATCGCCACCTGGTAGCGGGCGTAGCCGCGGCGCAGGGACGCGGACATGTCCCGCACGGCGCCGACGTCGGCGGTCCGGTCCGGGGCAGCACGCACCCCCGCATCGTGATCGCGTCGCTCGCCGCCCGGCACGGGAGGATTCTCCCCGATCGACCGCTCCGTGTCCGCCGGCCCGCGGACGACAGCACGGCGGCGGCGGGGTACGGTCCGGACGACGACAGCGCGGCGGGGGGTCCGGCGGTCGGTCCCTCCCACGTGCGACGACGCGAGGAGACGGCCATGACCGGACAGGTGGTGCACTTCGAGGTGCCGTACGATGACGGCGACCGGGCCCGGGCGTTCTACGGCGAGGTGTTCGGCTGGCAGATCCAGCCGGTCCCCGAGTTCGAGTACAACTTCGTGCAGACCGGCCCGTCGGCGGACACCGGCATGCCCGCCGAACCGGGCTACATCGGGGGCGGCATGTTCCAGCGGGACGCCGCGGTCGACAAGCCGATCATCACGATCGACGTCGACGACATCGAAGCCGCGCTGGCCGCGGTGGCCGAGCACGGCGGAGCGACCGTCCGCGAGCCGGAGAAGGTCGGCGAGATGGGCATCGCGGCGTACTTCACCGACAGCGAGGGCAACCTCATGGGCCTCTGGCAGTCGGTCGGCGGCGGCTGACCGCCCGTGCTCGCGACGCGACGCCGCCCGCCGACGTCGTGTCGCGACGACGTAGTCTTCCCGTCGTGGACGGGCGACTTCTCGAACTGTCGTCGGAGCCGGGCGACGGGATCTGCCGCGTCTCGGCCGTGGGCGAGATCGACATCAGCACGGTGGACGACTTCCGCACCGCGCTGACCGATGCGCTCGCCGACGGGAACGGCCGGGTCGACATCGATCTGGCGGCGATCACGTTCATGGGCTCCGAAGGGGTCCGGGCGCTGGTCGACGCACGGCGGGCGGGCGAGGACCGCGGGGTCGGCGTGCGCGTGGTCGGCGCGTCCAAGGTCGTGCGCACCGTCCTCACCCTCACCGACCTCGAGGAGCTCCTCGAGGACGGCGCCTGATCCGTCGACGGTCCGTCAGGCGCCGGGCGGGGCGGCGAAGGCCATGACGACCGCGGTCCCGAGGCGGGACCGCGTCACGGACAGCTCGTCGGCCAGTCGCTCCATGATCCGCATGCCGCGTCCTCGGCCGAGCTGCGTGCTGTGCGCGGCATCGCGCTCCCAGCGCCCGCTGTCGGTGACCGCCACGCGCAGCCCCGACGCCGTCCGGACCGCCTCGACGCCGACGACCCTGCCGGCCTCGTAGGACGATCCGTGCTCCGCCGCGTTGGCGACCGCCTCGCCGACCGCGAGCAGCACGTCGTCGACGTCGGGGACGTTCCCGTCGAGGCCGTCGATCCAGTCGCGGAGTCGCTGGCGGGCGTCGGGCACCGACGCCGCCTCGGCGGTGAAGGCGTCGACGAACCGGGTCGGTGTCCGCCCGGTGGTCCGCAGGGCGACGAGCGCGACGTCGTCGTCGGTCCCGGCACCGGGGCGGGTGCGGGTGAGCAGCGCCTCGCAGAGCTCGGCGGCGGTCAGGTGGTCGATGGACTCGAGCGACCGCCGGAGCTCCTCGATCGAGGCGTCGAGCGGCTCGCCCGGCTGCTCCACCAGGCCGTCGGTGTAGAGCAGGACGAGCGAGGCCGGCGGCAGGTCCCGGCGCTCGGTCGCGCCGCGCGTGCCGCCGATCCCGAGCGGCTTGCGGCGACCGCCCCACAGCACGTCGGCCCGGCCGTCCGTGCACACCAGCGGCGGGAGGTGCCCCGCGCACGACCACGTCAGTCGTGAGCCCTCGGAGGTCCCCTCCACGACGCCGTAGAGGGCGGTCGTGCAGTCGGCGCCGTCGAGGCGTTCGGCGAAGGCGTCCACCATGTCGATCACGTCGGCGGGGTCGTCGAACGCCACGGCGGCCGCCCCGAGGGCGCTGCGCAGCTGGCCCATCACCAGGGCGGCGGGGAGCCCGTGGCCCACCGAGTCGCCGACCGCGAGCCCGAGGCGGCCGGGGCCCAGCGCGACCGCGTCGTACCAGTCGCCGCCGACGACCATCGACTCGTCGGCAGGCTCGTAGCGGGCGGTCACGACGCCGACGGACGAGCCGATGTCGACGTCGAGCAGCCGGCCCTGGATCTCCTCGGCGATCTGCCGTTCCCGACGCCGGATGCGGAGCTGCTCGATGCTGCCCGCGACGACGGCCGCGACGGACCGGACGCGGGCCTGCACCGCCTCGTCGACGGCGTGGTCGCCCGACCACGAGACCGAGATCGCGCCGAGCGGGTCCGCGCCGGCGCGCAGGAGCGGGACGACGACGGTGGCGGCGGCGCCCGCCGTCTCGTGGTCCTCGGCCGACTCCGGGAACGAACGGGCGAGCTCACCCGCCGATCCGACCGCGATGGTCGTCGCGTCCCGCGCCGACACCGCGAGCGGGGCGGCGGAGTGGCGGTCGATGAGGTGGTACCGCTGCGCGATCTCCACCGGCGCGGAGTCGGGGAGGTGGCACCGGAGCATGTCGCCGTCGACCACCGCGATCGCGACCCGGTCGGCCCCGAGGAGCGAGCGCGTGCAGACCTGCACCGCCGAGACGACGTCGTCCTCCGCGGTCACGTCCCGGAGCGCGACGGCGAGCTCCTGCAGCGCACTGGTGCGGCGACGCTCGGACGCCGTGTCGAGGCGGGCCGAGACCCGGGCCACGAGGTCGTCGGCGGAGAACGGCTTGACCAGGTAGTCGTCCGCACCGACGTCCAGCCCCTCGCCCGACGACTCGGGGCCGGCGCGCGCGGTGAGCAGGATCATCGGGAGATCGCGCCCGTCCGGCATCGCCCGGACGCGGCGCACCAGCTCGAGCCCGTCGATGCCCGGCATCATCACGTCCGACAGCACGAGGTCGGGTCGGTCGCGCTCGATGCTCGCCAGCGCCTCGGCGCCGTCGACCGCGGTCGTGACCTCGTAGCGCTCGCCGAGCAGCCGCGTGACGTACGAGCGCATGTCGGCGTTGTCGTCCACCACCAGCACCCGGCGCCGGTCCCCGGGCGTCGTCGCCGGCGCACCCGGCACCGGCGGCTCGTGGCCGACGGCCCACTGCCGCACCTCGGCGAGGTGCGCGTCGACCGACCGGGACCGGCGGGTGCCGGGCGGCACCGGCGCGGGGGAGCGGGGGTCGGGCCGCAGGAGCGGCATCGAGACCGTGAACGTCGTCCCGATGCCCGGTCGGCTCGTCACGGTCACGTCGCCGTCGTGGAGGTCGATCAGCTCGCGCACGAGCGACAGGCCGATGCCGCTGCCCTCGTGGCTCCGGCTGGCCGCGCCCACCACCCGGTGGAAGCGGCCGAAGAGCTGCGGGATCTCCTCGGCCGGGATGCCCACGCCGGTGTCCTCGACGTCGAGGAGGACCCGATCGCCGGTCGCCCGGAGGGTCACCGCGATCTCTCCGTCCATCGTGTGCTTGAACGCGTTGGACAGCAGGTTCGTGAGGATGAGCTCCCACATGTCGACGTCGACGAGGACCTCGCCCTCGATCGCGGTGCAGTCCACCCGCAGGTCCAGTCCCCCCGCCTCGATCGCCGAGCGGAACATCCCGGCGATCTCGGTGGTGCGGGCGGCCAGGTCGGTGGGGCGCAGGTCGGGTTCGAGGCGGCCGGACTCGAGTCGCGCGAAGTCCAGCAGCGCGTTGACGAGCTTCAGCAGGCGGAGCGCGTTGCGGTGGGCGAGCTCCAGCCGATCGCCGACGTCCGGCGCGAGCTGGTCGCGATGTGTCGACGCGAGCTCCTCGAGCGGACCGAGCAGGAGCGTCAGGGGCGTCCTGAACTCGTGGCTGATGTTGGTGAAGAACGCCGTCTTGGCCCGGTCGAGCTCCGCCAGGGCCTCGGCCCGTCGGCGCTCCGCCTCGAACGCCCGGAGGTTGGAGACCGCCGCGGCGATCTGGCCTGCGACCAGCTGCACCCAGTCCCGGTAGGGGCCGTCGAACGGCCGGAGGGGGTTGAGCCCGGCGACGAGCACGCCGGCCGGGCGGTCCGAGCCCGGCTCCGAGATCGGGGCGAGCGCGACCTGGCGCGGCGGGACGTCCCAGTCGCCGGTGGGCAGCTCCATCCCGCCGGCGACGTCGTCCACGTCCACCACGACCAGTCCGGACGCCGCCCGCCCGATCGGCCAGAGCCCGTCCTCGTTCAGCCGTCCCGGCGCGAACGCACCGTCCGGCTCGTGCCCGCCGGCCGAGAGCAGCTCGGCGACCGTCGGGTCCTCCGGGCCGTAGAGGTAGGTCAGCGCGAACGGCAGGTCGGCTCGGTTCTCCGCGAGCACGACGTCGAGCACTGCGGCGGCCTGCTCGGCGCCGGTGGCCCCGGCGATGTCGCTGGCCAGCCGCCGCAGGGTCCCCAGCCGTCGGGTCCCGATGACGCGCTCGGTCTCCTCGCTCACCACGCAGAGGACGCCGACGACGTCGGCGTCGTCGACCAGTGGGCTGTAGGAGAACGTGTGGTACGTCTCCTCGCGGAAGCCGCTGCGCTCGAGGAACAGCAGGAGGTCCTCGTCCCACGTGGCGTCGCCGGTGCGCAGGACGTGGTCGAGTCGCGGGCCGATGTCGTCCCAGATCTCGGCCCACACCTCCGACGCACGCTTGCCGAGCGCCCACGGGTGCTTCACGCCGAGCGTGTCGCGCCCGTACGCGTCGTTGTAGAAGAAGCGCAGCTCGGGGCCCCACCCCATCCACATCGAGAAGCGAGACCCGAGGACGACGTCGACGATGTTGCGCAGGGCCGGCGGCCACTCCGCCGGCTCGCCGAGCTCGGTGCTGCCCCACTCGACGGACGCGAGCGCAGCCGCGACCTCGGGGCTCGCCCCCCGATCCGGGATCAGGCCGCCGACGGTCGAGAGCTCCGGGCCGTGCACGTACCGTGCCTACCCACCGTCGAGGCCAGCCATCCGGGCGGCGAACCCGGCGCCGAGCGGGTGCGTGGCGCCCGTCACGTGCGGGCGAAGAGCACGCCCTCGCCGCTGACGGCGCGCAGGCGGTCGGGACGGCCGTCCAGGTAGCGGGCGCTGATCTCTGTCATCGCGACGCACCCACCCCCAGCATCGCCCGGCCGGGGGATCGGGGTCCTCGCAGGTTGTGGACGGCCCGGCGCGGGGTAGGCGGGGACCGACACGAGCGGCGCACGACCCAGGAAGGTGCACAGATGGATCCCGACCAGGACCGGCGACGGTTGGTGGCGTCCTACGGCGGCGAGGACTCGGCGCGCGTCATGGCGGATCGCCTGGCCGACCGCGGCGTGGCCGTGGACGAGGTCAGCGTCGACGCCGTGCACGACCTCGCCGTGGTCGGGCGCGGCGAGCAGCGCCGCGAGGCCCGGCACGCGTCGGTCGGCCTCCCGCTCGCGATCGGCCGCGCCGACCAGCACGCGCTCTCGGGCTGGTTCTGGTCGGCGGTCGGCTTCTCTGTCGGGTTCGTGCCCTTCTTCCTCCTCGGCCTGTTCACCACGCTCGGCGACCTCCCGCGACTCGGGAGCGCCGCCGTCGTGGGCATCTGCGGGGGCCTCGGCGGCGCGGCCGTCGGCGTCGTGTACGGGCTCGCCCGTGGGCCGGAGCTCTCGGGCTCGGGACGCGACGCCCCGCGGACATCCGTCCTGTCGGTCCCGGCGAACGCCCTCGGCGACGAGGCGGCGCTCCTCGAGCTGCTCGGCTCCGGTCCCGCAGCGTCGGTGTGGGCGGTCCGCGGCGAGGGCGCGGTGGTCGACGAGCGGCTGACGGCGCCGACGAGCGACCACCCCGGTGCCGTACCGGACGCCCACGACGAGCGCTCGCCGCACGGGCCGGCCGCCTGATGGCCACACGCCTCCGGGTCGGGCTGGTGCTCGGCGGGGGCGGGGTGACCGGCCTCGCCTACCACGCCGGTGCGCTGAGCGCGCTCGAGATCGACCTCGGCTGGGATCCCCGCGACGCACAGCTCGTGGTCGGGACGTCAGCCGGCGCCGTCGTGGCCGGCCTGCTGCGCCGAGGCGTGGCACCGACCGACCTCGCCGCCCGCGCCGTCGGCATCGAGCCCGCCGGCTCCCACGCCCACCTCAGCCACTGCCTCGTGACGCAACCGGAGATGCCGCCTTTCGGCCTCCGCCACCTGCTGCGCCTCCCGAGGCTGCCCAGCCCGGCGCTCGTCGCCGCCACGCTGCGCCGGCCGCACCGCATCGATCCGATCTCGACGTTCATGGGACTGCTCGCGGACGGAGCGCTCGACGGGGCGCACCACCACCGCGAGCTGTGGGAGGCGCTCGACGGCGACTGGCCGGCGCTGCCGACCTGGGCGTGCGCGGTCCGTCAGCGCGACTTGCGACGCGTGGTGTTCGGGCGGGATGCCGAGGCGCCCTTCGCCGAGGCCGTGGCGGCCTCGTGCGCGGTACCGGCGTACTTCACGAAGGTGGAGATCGGCGGTTCGTCCTATCTCGACGGCGGCGTGCACTCGCCGACCAACGCCGGCGTCGTGGCCGGCGAGGACCTCGACCTCGTCATCGTGTCCTCGCCCATGTCGGGTCGGTCGACGTCCGCGATCGGCCTGGACGCCTGGTCCCGCCGGTACGCCGGTTCGAAGCTCCGGCGAGAGCTCGACCTCCTCCGGGCGCGGGGCATCCCCACGGTGGTGCTCGAGCCGGGGCCCGACGTCGTCGAGGTGCTCGGTTCCGACGTCATGGACGGACGCCGGCTCAGGGAGATCGTCGGCGCGGCGCTCCTGGACGCCGGCTCGCAGCTGCAGGCACCGGTCACCCGGACCCTGGTCGAGGGCCTTCGCCACGTCGGCGGGGCCGGCCCGGCGCCCTCGTCGGCCCGCCGCGTCCCGGCCTGACGGGGAGGCGGCCGGCCCGGGCGACGGAGGGGGACCCGACAGCCCCCGGGGGCCGATCGGCCCACAACGTTCAAGTCGCCGACGGCGCCCGCCGTATGTGCTCGTGGCGGCGCCACCCGGGCGCCCGAGAGCGAGGTGCACGGTGGTCAGGACCCGACGTACGCGAACCGCAGCCGCGATGGCGGTCGTGATCATGCTCGGCGTGCTCGCCGCGTGCAGCCCCCAGCCGGGCGCCCCGGTCTTCCCCGGCGGCACGTACGACCTGGACCTGTCCCTGCCGCCGCAGCACCTGAGCGAGACGTTCCCCGTGGCGAACCTCGGCACGTGCACCGTCACCGTCGACAGCCCCGAGATCCGCCTCGACGGCGCGACGCTCACCGCCGGCGAGGGCGTGGTGGACCAGGTCGACGGCACGATCACCGTCCCCGACGCGAAGATCGTGGTGCCGCACTCGACGATCCAGCTCGGTTCGGTGGCGCTGGAGTGCTTCGGCAACCCGGTCGGCTCGCTGTCGGTCGCCGTCGAGATCGAGGCGACCGCCTCGGTCCAGTCGGCCGTGTTCGATGCCGGCGAGCGCACGCTGACGCTCACCCAGCCGACGATCTCGATCCCGACGGCCAAGCTCATCGTCACCGGCTCCGGCACGACGCTGCCGCCGTTCAGCCTCCCGCCGATCGACATCACGGTCCCGACGATCTCGACCCGGATCTGAGCCGACGGGCGCCGCTGGACGATCGGACGTCCCTCGTTCTGGGGACGCGCGGTCCGGGTAGCCGAGTGCGACAAGGCCGGAGGCGGGGGATCGCAGCCCTCCTCCCTCCGGCCCCGGGTCGCCGACCGATCCGAGCCCGCTCTGATCGGTCACCCCCTCTTCCGTGGTGCGGCGCAACGGCGGTCGGCGACCCCCTCCCCGCTCCTCAGCGGCAGGTCGACGCCGACGTGGTGCGAGCCACCAGCTCCCCGACGACGGCGCGCGGGTCCTCGCCCGCCGAGGCCACCAGCTCGCGCTGCTCCTCGGCGCCGTTGCCCTGGCGGAGGATGTGGCCGACGCGGTCCTGCACGTGCTCCAGGTCGCCGTGGGCACGCAGGCCGTCGGCGACGTGGTCGACCAGCTGCTGCACGACCTCCGCAGCGGGCCGTAGCCGCTCGTCCTCGGCGTCGACGAGCTCGTCCCCCAAGCCGTACCGGGCGGCCCGCCACACCGCGGCGTCGAGCGCCTCGTGGCTCCGTTGCGAGACGGCGTCCCCGCGCCGGGCCTCCTCTCGCGCCGTCCACACGAGGGCCCGGGTGAGCGCGGCCACGGCGACGGCGTCCTCGACGTGGAGGCACACGTCGCAGACGCGGAACTCGACGGTCGGCCAGCGCTCCGAGGGGCGGACGTGCCAGTACACATGGGTCGCGTCGTCGATCGCCCCGGTGGCCCGGAGCTCCTCGACCCGGGCGTCGTAGTCCTCCCGGCCCTCGAAGCTCGGCGGCACCCCGGCCGTGGGCCACCGGGTCCAGACCTCGGTCCGGTAGCTGTCGAAGCCGGTGTCGACGCCGTGCCAGTACGGGGAGTTCGCCGACAGCGCGAGGAGCGCGGGGAGCCAGCCGCGGGACCGGTTCATCACCTCGATCGCCACGTCGGCGTCGGGCACGCCGACGTGCACGTGGCAGCCGCAGATCACCTGCTGGCGGGCGAGCACCTGGTAGCGGTCCTCCAGCCGCTGGTACCGGTCGTCACCGGCGACCTCCTGGTCCTCCCACGAGGAGAAGGGGTGCGTGGCGACGGCGGCCACGGCGAGGCCCAGCGGTGCCGCAGCCGCCTGGACCCCACGTCGGAGCGCCACGAGGTCGTCGTGCAGCTCGTCGGTCGTGCGGCAGACCGCCGACGCGGTCTCCACCTGGCAGCGGTTCAGCTCACGTGTGACGGCGCGACCGAGCTCGTCGCGCGCGGCGACGACGAGCGAGTCCGAGCGCGGCGCGAGCTCGCTCGACGCGGCGTCGACGATGAAGAACTCCTCCTCGACACCCATGGTCAGGGCCTCGGGTGTGTGCTGCGCAGCCATGCCGACCTCCAGGCTTCGGCTCGGATCCGTCGGCCCATCGCCCAGCACCTACCCGCTCCACGGTTCCCCACCCGCAGGGGTGATCTCTCGTCCGGCCGGCGGTGGCGGCGCTCACGCGGGTTCGAGCGTCGCCGTCTCCTGAGGGAGCTCGTCGCCCATCGCCTCGCGGAGGCGGGCGAGGGACGACCGCAGGACCCGCGACACGTACGACTGCGACAGGCCGAGCATCTCCCCGATCTCCTGCTGGGAGCGCTCCTCGACGTAGCGGAGGTGGAGCAGCTCACGCTCCCGGGAGTCGAGCACGCCAATGGCCTCGACGAGGTCAGCTCGGTGCTCCGACATGTCGAAGCCGCCCTCCCAGCTGACGAGCTCGGCGTGGGTGCTCATCCCGCCGTCGTCGCGCTGCGGCTCGAGCTCGGACGACGTCCGGGAGCTGCCTGCCTCGATGCCCTGCAGGACCTCGTCGAGCGTCAGATCGGACCGCTCGGCGATCTCGCTCGGCTTCGGTGAGCGACCCAGCTCGTGGGTCAGCTCGTCGCGAGCGCGGCACACCCGCAGGAACTGCTCCTGCAGGCCTCGGGGCGGGCGGACGGTCCACGTGCGGTCGCGCAGGTAGCGCTTGAGCTCGCCGTCGATCGTCCGGCCGGCGAAGGTCCGGAACGACGCGCCGCGGTCCGGCCGGTAGCGGTCGGCGGCCCGCACGATGGCCAGCAGCGCCACCTGCTGTAGGTCGTCCGCCAGGTGGGGCTGCGCCCGGGCGAAGCGGCGCACCGAGTACCCGACGGCGTCGAGGTGCGCCTCCACCACCTGGTTCCGGTACCGCCGCTGCCCCGTGCGCCGGTAGGTGGCCAGCAGCTGGTCGGTCTCCTCGGGATCCATGGTCGTCATCGCCTCGTCCTGTCGCAGCCGGAGCCGATCGGCCCCCGGGCGCGCCGGTGTACCCCGGTCACGGGGGTCTAACCCCGAACCACCCGGACGGGGGACTCGGTGCAGGGGGACCGGTGCCGCCGGCGGTTGCCGACCTCGTGCGGCGGGTAGGGGCGCCTCGCAGCGCGGCACCGGTCGCGCAGGAGGCGAGCAGCGTGAAGGCACCAGCGACCGTGACCACCGAGGAGCTGCGCCGGATGGTGGAGGCCGGTGATCCGCAGCTCGTCGAGGTGCTGCCGTCCGCCGCGTACGACGAGGAGCACCTGCCCGGCGCGATCTCGCTGCCCCTCGCTGACCTCGGCCCGGACGCGGCCGAGCGGTTGGACCGTTCCCGACCGGTGGTCACCTACTGCTACGACCACCAGTGCGACCTCAGCGCCCGCGCCGCCTGGCTGCTCCGGTCGCTCGGCTTCGACGAGGTCTACGACTACACCGACAGCAAGGTCGCGTGGCTGGCCGAGGGACTGCCCTCGGAGGGCACCACGAGGCCGACCAGCCGGGCGGGGGCGATCGCCCGCGCCGCACCGACGTGCGGCCCCGACGACCGGATCGGCGACCTCGACCGCCCCGAGCACACCTCCGTGGTGGTCGTCGTGGCGGGCGACGACGACGTCGTGCTCGGCGTGGTCCGCGCCGATGCGCTCGACCTGCCCGCGGACACGCCGGTCCGCACGGTGCTCCAGCCGGCGCCGCCGAGCGTGCGTCCGAGCATCACGGCCGAGGAGCTGGCCCGGAGCATGGAACGGGACCGGCGCACGTACGTGCTCGTCACGAAGGTCGGTGGCCAGCTGCTCGGCGTGATCGAGGCGGACGACCTCCGTGGCCAGCACTGATCCCGACGGGCGCGGCGTGCGCCTCGGCTACTGGCTGTCGAGCGAGGAGCACCACCCGGCCGACCTGGTCCGCCACGCCGTCGCAGCGGAGGACCACGGGTTCGTCGCGGCGATGATCTCGGACCACCTCCACCCGTGGACCCCGCAGCAGGGCCACGCC
Source organism: Dermatobacter hominis (assembly GCF_020715685.1). Classification (GTDB taxonomy): domain Bacteria; phylum Actinomycetota; class Acidimicrobiia; order Acidimicrobiales; family Microtrichaceae; genus Dermatobacter; species Dermatobacter hominis. The sequence goes on along the minus strand of NZ_CP085840.1, from coordinate 1,787,009 downwards.
CCGTACGTGTGGTCGGTCCTCGGCGCGATCGGCCAGGCCACCTCGACGCTCCGGGTCGGCACGGGCGTGGTCGCCCCCGGCTCGCGGTCGCACCCGATCAACATCGCGCAGGCGTCGGCCACCGCCGAGGTCCTGATGCCCGGCCGGTTCTTCCTCGGGCTCGGCAGCGGGGAGCGGCTCAACGAGCAGGCGTTCGGCGACCGTTGGCCCCGCGCCGGCGAGCGCCGGGCCCGGCTGTCAGAGGCGATCGACCTCATCCGACGGCTGTGGGACGGCGACGACGTCTCGTTCCGCGGCGACTGGTTCGCGGTCGAGCACGCCCAGCTCCACACCCGGCCCGACACGCCGCCGCCGCTGCTCGTGGCCGGCGGGGGCCGGACCGCGGCGATGGCGGGCGAGAAGGCCGACGGCCTGATCGGCGTGGCGCCGGACCCGTCGGCCGTCGAGGCGTTCGAGCACGGAGGCGGGGCCGGCAAGCCGCGCCTCGCCCAGCTCCACGTCTGCTGGGCCGCGACCGAGGCGGAGGGACGCGCCACGGCGCTGCGGTGGTGGCCGCAGGTCGGCCTGCCCACGCCGGTCCTCTCGGAGCTGGCCCGGCCGTCGGACTTCGCCGCCCTGGCCGCGCTGGTCGACGAGGACGCCGTGGCCGAGCAGGTGGTGTGCGGCCCCGACCCGGACCGCCACCTCGCCGCGATCGAGCGCTTCGTCGGCGCCGGCTACACCGAGGTCCACGTTCACCAGGTGGGGCCCGACCAGCTGGGGTTCCTGGACTTCTACCGGGACCGCGTGCTGCCGGAGCTGACGTGAACGGTGCGCCGGAGATCGGCGCGCACCGGCTGCTCGGCGACGGTGCCACGGCCGCGCTCCTGACCCCGACCGCGGAGATCGACTGGTGGTGCGCGCCGACCTTCGACTCGCGGCCGCTGCTGTGGTCGCTGCTGGACCGGCAGGGCCCGGGCGCCGCCTGGTGCCGCGCCCGGGTCGTGGCGTCGAGCGGCGTCCCCGCCGCCTCGGCGCTCCGCACGACGGTGTCGGTCGACGGCCGGCGGGTGGAGTGCTGTGACGCGCTCCTCCGACGGGGGGACCGGGGCTCTGCGATCGCCCGCCTCGTTCGCCTCGTCGACGACGGGTTCGACCGCGTGGACGAGCCCCTGGTCGCGGAGCACGTCGTGGACCTGGGCGGCTTCGACGGCCCGCGGGCCCGGTGGCACGGCGACGCGGCGGTGGTCGGCGCCGAGACGTGGTGGCTGCGGGGCGGGCGGCCGGTCGGGGGGTCGGTGTCGCCCGGGCGCCGCCGGGTCGCGGTCGGCCACGGGTGGTCCGGTCTCCTGCTCACCCCGGTCGAGGACGACGTGCTCGACGTGGACGAAGTGCTCGACATCGCGGCGCGCGCCGCCCGCCAGGCGGACGCCGACGAGCGCCACCTGAGGCTGCCCAGGGTCCACGGCGAGCGCTCCCTGCACGCGGTGGCGGTGCTGCGGGCCTGCACCGACGACGGCTCCGGTGCCGTCATCGCCTCGCCGACGACGTCGCTCCCCGAGGCGCTCGACGGCGACCGGCAGTACGACTACCGCTACACCTGGCTGCGCGACAGCTCGCTCGCCGCCGCCGTCGCCGCCGAGCTCGGCATCGACCGGGTCGGCGACGCGCACGTCGGGTTCCTCGGGTCGCAGGGGCCCGACCGGCTGTTGCGGTCCCCGATGTCGACGACCCGCGGCGAGGGCGTGCCCGACGAGCGTGAGGTCGAGGGCGTCGAGGGCTGGCACGGCGCGCGGCCGATCCGGGTCGGCAACGACGCCAAGGGCCAGCTGCAGTACGACGCCATCGGGACCGTGCTCGAGTCGCTCTGGGTTCACGCCCGGACCGGTGGCCGGATCGATCCGCCGCTGTGGGACGTCGTCCAGCGGTTGGCCGACCGTGTGGTCGATCCACCCGACGAGCCGTCGTCGGGCGTGTGGGAGCTGCGGGAACCGAGGTGGCTGGTGTCGGCGGACATCGGCCGGTGGGTGGCGCTCGACCGGGCGGTCCGCATCGCCCGCCGTCGCCGACCGCTCCGATCCCGTCGCCGGCGCGCCGCCTGGCGTGCGGCGCGCGACGACGCCCGGAGCAGGGTGCTCGGCGCCATCCGCCCCGACGGCGCGCTGCCGATGAGCTACCGCGGGAAGGGCGCCGACGCCCTCGACGCGTCGGCGCTCCTCGCGGTGGTCCTCGGCCTCCTGGGCCCGACCGACCCCCGGGCGTCGCGGGTGGTGGACGCGACCCTGGCGGGGCTCACCGCCGGGCCCTACCTCTACCGGTACGAACCCGGCACGCACGACGGGTTCCGGGGCCGCGAGGGGGCGTTCGTCCCGGCGTCGTGGTGGGCGGTCGCTGCGCTCGCCGCCATCGGCCGCGTCGAGGAGGCCGAGCGCCGGGCGGACGACCTGTGCGCGGGGTTGCCCGCACTGCTCCCGGAGGAGGTCGACCCGGCGAGCGGCCGTGCGCTCGGGAACGTCCCGCTCGTGTGGTCCCACATGGAGGCCGCCCGCGCGCTGGCCGCCATCGAGGAGGCGGACCTCCGTCGGCGGTTCGGGTCCGTGGGGGCGGCCGCGTCGCGGTTCGTGCGATCGCTGCGCATCCGGGCCCGTCGTCGCCGTCGCTCCCTCAGGTGAGTGGTTCGCCACCCGACCCGGGAGGCGAGCGCGGTGGAGCGGTACGATCCCGCACGCCCTTCGATCGTGCAGTCGTGCAGACCTCCGCGCGCCGGGGCGCTCAGCGATCGACGACGGAGGACCGCAGTTGCACGAGGGGTTGGTGGTCACGACGGAGGAGGTCGCGGACCTCGCCGTGGTGCGCGTCGACGGCGAGCTCGACGTCGGGTCGGCACCCGACCTCGTCGCCACGCTCGAGTCGCTGCTGTCGCAGGACGACCGGCGCGTCGTCGTCGACCTGACCGATTGCTCCTTCGTGGACTCCCGCGGCAGCCGCGCCCTCGCCCTCACCGCGCGCGACGCCTCGGGCCCGCCGATCGGCATCGTCTGCCCCGCCGAGAACCGCCGGGTGCACCGGGTGCTCGAGCTCGTCGGGATCGTGGACCTCGTCGAGGTGCACGGCGACCTCGACCCGTTCCTCGCGTCCGGACGTTGAGCGCCGGAGACGGCGAGGACCTGGCGGCCCTGCTCCGCCGGTGCGAGACGGAGCCGATCCACACCCCCGGCGCGGTGCAGGGCCACGGTGCGCTCCTGGTCACCGACGCGGACGAGGTCGTCACCGTGGCGTCGGCCGACCTCTCGCTCCTCGCGACCGACCCCCGCTCGGCGCTCGGGCGCCGACTCGACGACGTGCTCGGGCCCGGTGTCGCCGAGGTCCGTGGCCGGTTCCCCGTCGGCGAGCCGTTCAGTGCGCCCGGCCCGGACGGGACCACCGTCGACGTCGTCGCCATCCGGACCGACGACGGCCTCCTGGTGGAGGTCGAGCCGCCGTCCGACGTGGACATCCGGGAGCGCTCGGGGATCGCCACGATGATCCGGCGCCTCCAGAGCTCGACGACCGTGGAGGACCTCCTCGACGCCGTCGTCACCCAGGTGCGGGCGCTCACGGGCTTCGACCGCGTGATGGTGTACCGCTTCGACGAGGAGTGGAACGGCACGGTCGTGGCCGAGGCGGCCGCAGCGGGCATCGGCTCGTTCCTCGACCTCCGCTACCCGGCGTCGGACATCCCGCCGCAGGCCCGGGCGCTCTACCTCCGCAACCGGGTGCGGCTGATCCCCGACGTCGAGGAGCCGAGCGTCCCGCTCGTGACCGGCGTCGTCGGGGCGGGACCCGTCGACCTCAGCGACGCGGCCCTGCGAGCGGTCTCGCCGGTGCACATCGACTACCTGCGCAACATGGGCGTCCGGGCCTCGGGCTCCGGTGCGCTCGTCGTCGACGGCCGGCTGTGGGGCCTCGTCGCCTGCCACCACTACGAGGGGCCCCGGCGGCCGTCCCAGCGCCTCCGCTACCTGATCGACGTCCTCTGCGGCACCGCGTCCGCGCTGCTCGGCGGCCTGGTCACGACCGCCGTCGCGGTGGAGCAGGTCGAGCTGAGCGATCGTCTCGACCGAGCGTCCGCCGCGCTGCTCGACGGCGGCACGGATGCCGTCTCGGCGCTCGATCCGGCGCTCGGGCTCGACCTGGTCGATGCCGACGGGTTCGTCGTCGTCGCCGACGGGGTGGCCGTCGCCTCCGCCGGTGTCGTCCCCGGGGAGCGCTCGCTCGCTGCGTTGCTCGCCCGCCTCGACGCGGACGGTGGCGCCGTCACGGTCACCGCCGCGGTCGACACCGACCTCCCGGGCCTCGTCGACCGCGACGACGGCGACGGCACCGCGGGCCTCGCGGCCGTGCGCTGGCGGGAGGGCGGCTCGGACTGGCTGGTCGCGTCCCGCCGCGAGCTGGTCCGCTCGGTCCGCTGGGGCGGGGACCCGGCCCACAAGGAGGTGGTCCTCGAACCCGAAGGAGCCCGGCTCGGGCCCCGGTCGTCGTTCGAGGAGTACGTGGAGACCGTCCGGGGCACGTCGGCGCCGTGGACCGCCGCGCAGGTCGCGGCCCTCGCCGAGCTGGCCCGTCGGGTCGGTGCGGCCGCGGCCGAGCGCGAACGCCGGGACCGCTCCGTCGCGCTGCTCATGCAGCGCGCGGTGCTCCTCGACGGGGTGCCGCCGGTGCCGGGCCTGGACGTCGGCGCCACCTACCGGCCGGCGCGTGGCGACGGACTCGGCGGTGACTGGTTCGACGTGTACTTCGGTCGCGACGGCCACGTGACCCTGGCGCTCGGCGACGTCGCCGGCCACGGCATGGAGGTCGCGGCCACCATGTCGCAGCTGCGCCACGCGCTGCGGGCCTACACGCTCACCGAAGCGACGGTCGGGCAGGCGATGCAGCGCCTCAACGAGCTCTGCTTCGAGCTGCTGCCGCGGGACATGGCGACGGTCGTCGTCGCCGACGTCGACACCGCCACCGGGCGGGTGGAGCTGGTCAACGCCGGCCACCTGCCGCCGGTCTTCGCCCGGGCCGACGGGGGAGCGACGCTGCTGGAGTCGCCCCGCAACCCGGCGCTCGGCGTCTCGTCGAGCGCGTCGTTCGAGCCGGCGTCGATCCAGCTGGTCCCGGGGGACCGACTCGTGCTGTGCACCGACGGGCTGATCGAGCGCAAGCACGGCCCTCAGCTCGACGAGCAGCTCGCCCGGTTCGCGGCCGCGATCGATGACGCGGGCCCCGTCACGAGCCAGCAGCTGTGCGAGGACCTCACCCGCCGGTTCGAGCCCGACGGCGTCGACGACCTGACGGTCCTGGGCGTCCGGCTGCAGGCGGGGACCGACGACGAGCGCCCCGGTGCCGCACCGCCCGACCGTGGCTGAACCGGTAGGCACCGACCGTCGGACGTCGCCGACGTCGGCCGTGCCCCCGTGGACGTTCGCGGTGGCGGCGATGGTGTCGGTGCAGCTCGGCTCGGCGCTGTCGGTCGACCTCGTCGACACGCTCGGCCCCGCGGGGACCGCGTGGCTGCGGCTGACCGTCGGCGCGGTGGTGTTCCTCGCCATCGCCCGGCCGCCGCTCCGCTCGATCCGCCGTCCCGACGTGCCGTCGCTGCTGGCGCTCGGGGTGGCGAGCGCGCTGGTGACGATCGCCTTCCTGGCCGCCATCGAGCGCATCCCGCTCGGCACGGCCGTCGCGATCGAGTTCCTGGGGCCGCTCACCGTCGCCGCGGTGCACAGCCAGCACCGGCGGGCACTCGTGTGGACCGGTGTGGCGCTCGTCGGCGTCGTGCTGCTCAACCAGCCGTGGCACGGGGACGTCGACGCAGCGGGCGTGGCGTTCGCCGGCCTCGCCGCCGTCGGCTGGGCCACCTACATCGTGCTCACCCAGCGGATCGGGGACCGCTTCAGCGGACTCGGAGGGCTGTCCATCACCGTGCCCGTCGCCGCCGTCACCGCGGCTGCGTTCGGCATCCCGCAGGCGGCCGGCCACCTGAGCCCGCAGGTGCTGCTCGCCGCCGCCGGCCTCGCGCTGCTGCTGCCGGTGCTCCCGTACTCGCTCGAGCTGCTCGCGCTGCGTCGCATGACCCACACCGCGTTCGGGACGCTGATGGCGCTCGAGCCGGCGATCGGCCTCGTGCTCGGACTCGTGGTGCTGCACCAGCGCCCATCCGCCGTGCAGCTCGTCGGCATCGTGCTCGTCGTGCTGGCCGGTGCCGCCGCGCAGCGCGGCGGCCTGCGCCACGCGGATCGCAGCGGACCCGACGACGCGCCGTCGGCCGACGTGGCGGTGCCGTTCCCGTAGCGGCCGGCCGCCGAGGCGCCCGGCCGGAGGATCAGGCGACGAGGTCCTGCTCCTCGGGGTGCCCGGACAGCCACTCGGCGACGTACCAGCACGTCGGCCTGACCTTGGCGCCGCGGCGGCGCACGTCGGCCATCGCCCCTTCGACGAGCACGGCGCCGAGTCCGCGCCCGCGCTCCGCAGGGTCGATCACCGTGTGGGGGAACTCGAGCACAAGCTCGTCGCCGGCGAGCGGCCGGTAGTCGGCGAAGCCGAGCACCCGACCGTCCTCGACGAGCTCGTAGCGCTGCTGCTCCGGACGATCGACCACCTCGGTGCCCATGACGGCACGCTACCCAGCCGGGCGCGCGGTCATGCCCGACGTCAACGTCGGCCCGTCGCCTTGACCTCGGCCTTGGCCTCGTCGGCCGTGGGGCCGACGGTGTCGGCGGCCTCGGCGCCGCGCCGGCCGAGCGGCTCCGGGCGCTCGACGGTCGAGTCGGCGGTCGTCTGCCGCTCCAGCTCCGCGTTGACCTCGGCGCCGATCAGGACGGCGGCGGCGGTGAGCTGCAACCACAGCATCAGCACGACGATGCCGGCGAGCGACCCGTACGTCTCCCCGAGCGAGGAGAAGCGATCGACGTAGACGGCGAAGAGCAGCGACGCGACGATCCAGATGACCGTCGCGATGACCGCACCCCACGACAGCCACTGGACGCGGGCCGGATCCCGGTCGGGGGCCTTCCGGTAGAGGACGGCGAGGGCGACGGCGAACAGGACGGCCAGCGCAGGCCACCGCAGCACGTTGAGCACGGTCTGCGCCGCGTCGCCGAGGCCGGTCGAGTCGAGGAGCGCGGGGAGCGCGGCGATCAGCCCCACGGCCACGACGACGCCGACGACCGCCGCGGCGGTCAGGAGCAGGCTGAGCAGGCGGAGCTTGATGGCGCCCCGGGACTCGTCCTCGTCGTACGCGGCGTTGAGCGCCTCGATGAGGTGCTGCATCCCGCTGCTCGCCGACCACAGCGCCAGCGCCAGCGACACGATCACCGCGACGGACAGCCCGGCGGACGAGCGCTCGACGAGGCCGTCCATCTGCTCGGTGAGCAGGTCCTGCGCCGAGGCCGGCAGGCTCCCTGCGAGGTCCTCGACCTGTCGGGTCACGTCGGACGGGTCGGCGACGAGGCCGTACAGCGAGACCATGGCGATCAGCGCAGGGACCAGCGCGAGCAGCGCGAAGAAACGCCACGCCTCCGGCCAGCAGCGGCACGCGATCCTGCTTCGACTCCAACCGCACCCGGGTCAGGACGTCCTTCCAGCCCTTGGCCGGGATCTCCCGGGGGGTCGTGGCGTGCCGACCGTGTGCGTCGCCGTCGTCGCCGCGCTCCGTCGCCGCCGGGTCGTCCTCGCCTGTCATCGCTCCGCCTGGTGCTCGAGGGACACGTGGACGAACTGCAGGAGGTCGGCGGCGCCGACCGCGGCGAACGCCGACAGGACCATGCGCGCCGGCCCCGGGTCGAACCGCAGCGCCGCCGTGCTGGCGCTCGCGATCCACACGTCGAGGCAGAACGGGCAGCTCAGGAGCTCGCCGACCGATCGCCGCCAGCCGCGACCGACAGGGCGGACGTTCACCTCGCCCGGACCGCCGTGGTCGACGAACTCGGCGAACGGCGCCCGGAGCGGCGACGTCACGGTCTGCTTGGTGAGCAACCGGGACAGCTTGTACGTCGACAGGCCCACCAGCGCGATGTCGGACCACTGGGTGGCCGGTGGCGTCGCCCCGTCGGCGCGACGCCGGTGCAACGCCACCGCTGCGGCGCCCGCCGCGACCACGTAGACCGCCGCGACGGCGCGATACCCCGCAAGTCGCTCCGGATCGTGGGGACCGAGGTCGTCCGGGGCGGTGTCCGGTCGCTGCAGCTGCACGAGCGGGGATCTACCCGGTGGCTCCCGCCTCAGACGGGGCGGGGCGGGGCCACGTCAGTCCCGCGGGTGGAACTGCGAGGCCCAGTGGCGGAACCGTGGGATCGGCCCGTCGCCCTTCACCAGCCGGGGACGCTCGACGTGGCGGAGCCCCTCCCAGATCGGCACGTCCTGGTGCACGCCGCCGACCGCGCCCCGGTGCATGAGGTCGGCGACGTCGTCGACGGGGACGCCGGCGATGCGGTCGCCCTCCGGCGGCCGCTGCACGGTCGTGGCGACCGTGAAGTCGAGCCGCCCGGCAGTGGTCGGCGTGGTGAGGAGGAGCACGCGGTACCGGAGCCCGACGGCCTCGGCGGTGTTGAGAGAGTGGGCGTAGCCGAGCCCGTGGGTGTCGGTGTCGAAGAACGTCGTGATCTCGGGCGGGCCCTCGCGGAGGAAGTTCGGTGTGGCGAAGTGGAACTCCGAGTGGAAGGACGTCCCGCGGTCGTCGTAGGCGGGGGCCGAGAGCGGGAAGCCGTGGACGATCCCGAAGTGGACCGAGTCGACGCCGTTCTCGTGCACGGTCTCGACGTGGGCGCCGATCGGGATCGTCGTCACCGCGGTGTCGGTCCAGCCGTCGAGGTCGAGGTCCGGGATGTCGAAGGTGGGGTCGCCGCCGGCGGGGTCGTGCCAGGCGAACAGGAACCCGAAGCGCTCGACGGCGGGGAACGCCCGGAGCCGGACGGCGTAGGCGGGATCGCCGGGGTACTCGGAACCGACGCAGTCGCCGTCGGGGCTCCACCGGAGGCTGTGGAACGGGCAGCGGAGCGACTCGCCCACCACGGTGCCGCCGCGGGCGAGGTCGGCGCCGAGGTGCGGGCAGAAGGCCGAGGTCACGGCGGCACGACCCGACGCCGTCCGGAAGGCGACCACCTGGTCGCCCATCCACGTCCGCTCGATCACGTCGCCGGGAGCGAGCTCGTCGGCGGCGCACACCATGAACCAGCCGATCGGGAACGGCGGGCGCGGATCGACGCGAGCCGGCGGGGCGACGGCCGAGGTCATCGGTCGGAGATGCCCGGCGCGAAGCGGCCGGCGAAGGCCCGCAGCGGCAGGTCGGCGCTCGTGACGATCCCGGGCGGCGCGTCGACGACGGCGCGGATCGCGTTGAGCGCAGGCATGCCGGTCACGGTCATGCCGACCGAGGCGAACGCGGCGACGTCGGAGAAGTCGGTGCCCGGCTTCGGGAGGATCAGGTGCTTCGAGTAGATGCACGGGTCGCCGTCGATCTGCGTGATGTAGCAGGCCTGGATATCCCACTTCGGCGAGGTGTGCGGCGTCATCTGCCACTCGAGGTGCATCTCGATGCGCGGCTCGCCGTCGACGATGCCGAGGTACTTCAGGTAGCAGCCGCCGAGCGAGCCCTCGGGCAGCTGGTACCAGCCGAGGTCGACGTCCTTGGTGCACGCGCCGAGCTCGTACTCGAAGCGCACCTCGTCGAGGGTGACGTCGAAGCAGTCCGCCATGAGCCGCACCGCGTCCTCGAAGACCCGGGTGTACTTCTCGAGCATCCCCGGCACGGCCGGGTCGTCGACCGGTCGACCGAAGCCCACCTCCACCCACGTGTCGACCGAGTGGTGGCACGACACGTCGACCGACTCCTTGCAGAGCACCCGCTCGATCTCGGTCACGTCGGTGGAGTGGACGATCGTGAGGATCTGGGCGAGACCGGGGTTCATCCCGGTGCCGTGGAACGTCGCCCCGCCGCGCTCGCACGCGGCCTGGATGACCTCGCGCTCGGTGCGCCCGGACGGGTGCGGGTGGTTGGCGACCCGGTGGTGGCCGGTGATCCAGTCGGCGGTGGTGACGATGTCGATGCCTGCCTCGAGGATCCGCTCGTAGAGGTCGACGTCGGGGAACACGCCGTGGAACGTCACGCAGTCGGGGCGGGCGGCCAGGATCTCCTCGACGGTGCCGGTGGCGACGACGCCGATCGGCTCGATGCCGACGATCTCGCCGGCGTCGCGGCCGACCTTGTCGGGCGAGTAGCAGTGCAGCCCGACCAGCTCGAGGTCCGGCTGGTTCCGGATCCGCTTGACCATCTCGCTCCCGACGTTGCCGGTCGCGACCTGGAACACCCGGACGCGTTCCCTGGGCGTCGTCATGTGCTGTCCTCCCCCTGTCGGCTCGCCCGTGACCGTACGCCGTCGGCGCCGTCCGACGCCTGGCCCGGCGGTCGTCCGGGCCGCGAGCCCCGTCCGATCGTTCACGCGATCGACAGCTGCCGGACACCTCCCGTCCACCGTCGTGGTCCCAGACTGTTCACCCGTGGCCCGAGCGGCCGTCCGGGCGCGTGGGGAGCGCCCGGTGGGAGGTGCCGCGATGGCTGCAGCGAAGCGAGCGAAGGACGACGCCGCCGGTCGCGGCGACCGGTCCGACAGCTCCGCGACCGTCGAGGCGCTGCACCTCATCACGGCGATGCGCGCCGACGTCGAGGCGCTCGTCATCTACCTCGACGCGGAGGAGAGGGCGGCGAAGGGGCGCGGCCTGTCGCCGAAGCGCCTGGCCCGGCTCCGGCTCGTCAGCGACGACCTGCGCTCGGCGCACGGCTTCGTCGCCAAGTCGGTGAAGGGCTGACCGGCCGCAACCGCTCCGTCGGTCGCGCCCGTGGCCCGGCGCTGCATCCCCGGGGCCCGAGCGGGGAACGTGTGCAGGGCCGACATCTTCAGAGGGGGTCGCCATGACCGACGTGGTCGCCGAGGTGTCCACCACGATCGCTGCGCCGAGGTCCGCGGTGTGGCACGCGCTCACCGATGCCGAGCTGTCGAGCGAGTACACGCTCGGCGGGGCCACGGTCGAGACCGACTGGCAGGTCGGGAGCCCCGTGACGTGGACGGGTGAGTGGAACGGCCAGGAGTTCCGGGACAAGGGGGAGATCCTGGCGAACGAGCCCGAGCAGCGGCTGTCGTACTCGCACTGGAGCCCGATGGGCGGCACCGACGACGCGCCCGAGAACTACCACGTGGTCACGCTGTCCCTCGACGAGGCGGACGGCGGCACGCTCGTGACGCTGACGCAGACGAACCTCGACGGCTCGGTGTCCGACGACGACCGCGAGCACCGGGCCGACTTCGAGCGGAACTGGGCGACCATGCTGGCCGACCTCCGGTCGGTGGCCGAGCGCTGACGGGCCCGCCGCGGATCAGACGGCGAGCAGCCGTCGCAGGACCCGTCGCATGGCGACGGTCGTGGCGTCGGCGCGGGTGTGGACGTCGGCCGGCGGATCGAGCGGGTGCGGTCCCTCGGGCAGCAGCTCGAGCATCCGGCGATCCTCGTCCCCGACCGCCTGCTGGAAGGCGATCGTGTCCTGCTCGGTCGTGCGGCCGTCGAGGATGTCGTCGCGCCAGTTGACCGCGAACACGCGGGTCCGCCCGGCGGCGACGGGCTGGAGGAAGAAGCCGGCGGTGATCGTCGCGTCGTCGTCGAGGTACTCGAGCCGCATGACCACCGAGAACGGCGCGGTGTAGCGGAGCACCATGTGACGCCGGCCCACACCGCGGCCGTGGAGGCGGAGGGTCCGGTGGGCGTAGGTCGCCTCGAACCCGGCCTCGCCGTCGGTCACCTCGAGCCGGGGGATGGGCGGCGCGTCGGGGTCGGCGAACGTCGCCCGGTGCAGCCACGGGATGTGGCCGAGGTCGAGGAAGTTCTCGGCGGCGGCCCCCGCCTCGACCGCCCACACCTGCGGCGGCGAGTGGACGGCGACGAACCGTCCGTCGTCCTCCTCCTCGACCACGGGCAGGTGCCCGATCGGCTCGTCGGGCGCGTACCACCAGAGCCCGAGCGCCCGCTCGAGCCGGGAGGGGTCGACCTCGACGCGGCCGCCGAGGAGCTCGGCGGTCGCGGGCGGGGCCTCGCCGGCGAGCCCGATCGGGTGGCGGAACCGGCGCAGCCTGGGATCGTCGCACCCGACGGCCTCGGCGTCGGGTGCGGGACCGACGGCCGCGCCGTCATGGTCGACCATCGCCAGGCGGGCCCGAGCGGGGATGCGGCCCTCGGGCCCGATCGCCGGGATGTCGACGCAGGTGCCGTCGCCGTCGTAGGCCCAGCCGTGGTACGGGCAACGGAGCACGCCGCCCTCGACGGTGCCGGCCGAGAGCGGCGCCCGCCGGTGCGGGCAGCGGTCGAGCGCCGCCCGCGTGCAGCCCCGGGCGTCGTCCCACGTCACGACGGCGACCCCGTCGCGCACCTCCCGCCGTGGCCCCGTGGGGGCGTCGACGGCGAGCGGGCGCGGCTCCGCGGGGGCGGTCATCCCACAGTCGTACGCCGCGGGCCAGCGGTGTGTCAGCGCGCCGGCGCCGAGTTCACACAGCGGCAACAGGACCGAGGTGCTCGTCCGCCGGTCCCGGGATCGCGCCGACCGCCGCTGCGGCCGCGACCGCGACGACCTACCCCGCCGGGCGGTACGTCCAGTGCCACGGCTCCCGTGGCACGTCCTCGACGAAGCCGAACCGGCCCGCGTTGGCCCGCATCCACGACCGCGCCGTCGGATCGAGGTCCAGGTCGAGGCTCTTGCCCCAGCCGTGGGTGCTGGTCCCGGGGACCGCGGCGAGCCCGCCGTTGCGGTACAGGCCCTTGCGCTCGGCGAGGTCCACCTGGGTGGCGTGGTCGCGGTAGGAGTCGGTGATGCCGATGGCGACACCGTCGGCGGCCGCGGCGGCGCGGAGCCGCTCGAAGGCGTCCGCCGCCGGCGCCCACAGGCGGTGCTCCGTCCCGGCGATCCGGGTGAGCCGGTCGGCCGGGATCCGCCCGTTGCCGAAGGCGGCGAGCTCCACCGGAACGCCGTCCGCGTCGGTGGCCGTGCTCGTCGCGAGCGGCGTGGTGCCGACCGGCGTGGTCGACGTCGTGGCCGTGCTGCCCAGCGCGGCGGCCAGGAGGCCGGCGAAGTCGGTGCCCGTCGTCGCGTCGGTCGTGGCGCGGGAGGTGGGCGCCTCGGTCGGGCGGATGCGCAGCTCGGCGATGCGAGCCTGGACGGCGGCGAGTCCTTCGAGGGCCACGGCGGATGGGAGCGCGCACCGGACGGAGGCGCTCGGAGGTTGATCGGCCGCCGTCCGGTGCCGATGAGGATCCGGCGCACCTCACCGCGCGGCCCGCTCTGTCACGGCTGACGGCCCCGAACGGGACCTCCAGCCGTGACAGAGCGGGGAGGGGCGGCGTCAGAGGGTGCGGGACCGCCAGAGCAGGGCGGCGAGGACGACGCTGACGAGCGAGACGGCCAGCCCGACGATCCAACCCGCGGCGTCGGCCGCGACGAGGATGGCCCCGAGCGCGGTGGCGATCCCGACGATGCCCGCGGTGGCGACGACCCGGACGAGCGCCGACTCGGGCGCCCGCCGGGCGGGCTCGGGCGGGAGGAAGCCACCGTCCCGGCCGAGCGGGGGCGACGTGGCCTCGTCGCCCGGTCGCCCGGGCGGGGGTCCGCCGTCCACGCCCGGCGGAGCCGGCTGCGCCATCGACGGCGGCGCGTCGCTCGGCGGGCCGCCGGGTCGGGCCCGGGTCGACGGGTCGTCGCTCATGCCGGCCTCCTCACACCTGGTCGTCCTGCCGGTCCGGCTCCTCGGGCCGCTCCGAGACCGGCGCGCCCTCGGTCGGCTTGCCGGGCTGCGTGGAGGGCGTGGCGGGGTCGGGGTACTCGCCCCCGCCGGCGGAGTTGCCCGGCACGTTCTGCTGCTGCGGGAGGATCCAGCCGTCGTCGGTCTCGACCGGTTCGCCGGTGTACATGCGGATGTCGTCGCCGTCCTCGTCGATCAGGTCGCGCTGGTCGCGCAGCGACCCGGGCTCCGCCCGCTCGAAGAAGCGGAGGTCCGACCCGACGGTGCCCTCCTCGTGGGTCCGGGCGCTCACCGCCGTCCCCGGCGGCGGGTTCGCCACGCCGGGTTCCTCCGAATGCGGGACCTCGTCGCCCCGCTCCTCAGCCTTCCGGTCCTGGTCGTCCGCTGCCACGTGCTGCCTCCGGTGGTCGTCCGACCCGCGCCTACCCGTCCCGGCGCGGAGCAGTCGGGCCGGGAACCGGTCTGGCCGCGCTCCGGACCGGATAGGTCGGCACGACAACCGCCCCCGACGCTCGGTGCCGTCGCGGGTCTGCAGGCGAGGAGGCCCATCGTGCGCACGGAGACCGGTCACGCGAGCGCCAGCGCGGCCGACCTCGAACCGAGTCGAGGCGACCGGCCGACGAGACGGGCGGCCCCGCTGATCCCGCTCCGCGCCGCCGTGTGCTTCGCGGCCTCGGCCGCCACCACGCTGGCCGTGTCGGCGGTGGCCGTGATGACGGCGGGCGGCGTGGACCGGGGCCGTGGGCCCTGGCCCCGGCTGCCCGACTCCACCGGGGGGTGGCTCTCGGTCCTCGGGCGCTGGGACGCGGCGTGGTACGTGGATGTGGCCGCGCACGGCTACCCGGGTTCGTCGGGCTTCGCCTCCGATCCCCGTGCGGCGGCGTTCTACCCGGTCGTCCCGGGCCTCCTGCGGGGGGTCTCGACGATCACGGGGCTCCCGCCGGTCGCGGCCGGCGTCGCGGTCGGCGGCCTCTGCGGCCTGGCCGCCGTGGCGGTGGTGTGGCACCTCACCGACGAGCTCGCCGGTCCGGCCGCCGCCGATCGCGCCGCCGCCGTGCTCGCCTTCTCGCCGGCGGCGTTCGTGTTCGTGCTCCCGTACACCGAGGGCCTGGCGATCGCCGCGGCCGCCGGCGCGCTGCTGTCCGCCCGTCGCGGCCGCTGGTGGGTCGCAGGGGCGCTCGGCGCGGTCGCGACCGCGACGCGCCCGAACACCGTCGTGATCGTCGTGGCGCTCGCTGCGGCGGCGTGGGTGTGGGGTCGAGGTCGGCGCGTCGCCTGGGTCGCGCCGGCCCTGTCGACGGTCGGCGTCGGGGTGACATGGATCGCGCTGTGGGTGCGGACCGGCACCGCACTCGCCTGGCTCGAGGCGGAACGGATCGGGTGGAAGGAGCAGATGGACTTCGGGCGCGGCACCGGGGAGCGCGTCTGGCGGGTCGTCACGGAGCGCTCCGCCTCGCTGGCGCCGACCGGTCTGATCGACGTCACGGTGGTCGCTGGGGTCGTGCTGGCGATCGTCGGCCTCGTCGCCCTCTGGCGCTGGCGGCCGCCGCTCCCGGTGCAGCTGTACGGCGTCGGGGTGATCGCCCTGTCCGCCACGTCGGCCGTCGTCGGACCGCGACCGCGCATGGTGCTCGGGGCGTTCCCGCTCGCGATGGCGGTCGGGGTGGTGTGGGACGGCCGGGCGCACCGCCGGATCGTGCTCGTCGGCGGCGTCCTGCTCGTCGCGCTGTCGTGGATCACCTTCACCACCACGGCGGTGGCGCCGTGACCACCACGCCCGCGGACCCCGTCCTCCTGCCCGACGACGCGGTCGCCGGTCCTCTCGGGGCCGAGGCCCGGGGGGCCGACCGGGTGCAGGCGGTGCTGCGCGCCGGCCTCGCGGTCGCGGCGGCGGTGGCGATCGGCGCGTACGCGGTCGTGGCCGTGGTGCGGCTGCGCAGCGCCGTCGAGCTCGAGTGGATCGAAGGCGGCATGGTGGACCAGGTGCGGCGCACGCTCGACGGCGAGCCGCTCTACGGGCCACCGACCCTGACGTCGATCCCGTACCTGTACACGCCCCTCTTCACGCTGGTGGGCGCGGCGCTGTCGTGGATCGTGGGTGTCAGCCCCGAGCCGCTTCGAGCCGTGTCGATCGCCTCGTCGCTCGTCGCGTTCTGGGCCACCGCCCGCCTGGTGGTGGCCGAGACGGGCGACCGGTGGGCGGGGCTCGTCGGGGCCGGCGTGCTCGCCGCGTCCTACGTCATCTGCGGGGCGTGGTTCGACGTCGGCCGGGTGGACTCGCTGATGCTGGCGCTCACCGTCGCCGGTGCGCTGCGCATCCGCACGGCGACCACCGACGCCGCCGCCGCGGCCGGCGGCGTCCTGCTGGTGCTGGCGGTGCTGGCCAAGCAGGACGCGCTGCTCCCCGCCGCGGCCGTCCTGCTGTGGCTGGTCGTCGCGGACCGCCGCAGAGCCGCCGTCGCGGCGGGCACCACGGCCGTCGGGCTGCTCGCCGCCGGGATCGCCCTCCAGCTCTCGTCCGGCGGCTGGGCCTGGTTCTACCTGGTCGACGTCCCTCGTTCGCACGAGATCGTCCACGGATCGCTGCTGGGGTTCTTCACGAGCGACCTCCGGCCGTTCGCGTGGACCGGCGTCGCCGCCGTCGTGGCCCTCCTCGCCGCCCGCCGCCGGGGCACGGTCAGGTGGTGGTTCGTCGCGTCCTACGTGGCGTCGATGGTCATGTGCGGCTGGCTCGGTCGGATCCACAGCGGCGGGTGGGACAACGTGCTCATGCCCGCCGTCGCGGCCGTGGCGCTGCTCGCGGGCCTGGCGGCGGCGTCGGCGCGCCGCCTCGGTCCCGGCGTGCCGGCGACGATGTGCCTGGTCCTGCTGCTCGTGCAGTTCTGGGCGATCCGGTGGGCGCCGTGGGACCAGGTGCCCTCGGCGGACGACGAACGCGCCGCGGTGGCCACGGTGGCGGCGCTGCGGGACCTGCCCGGCCCGGTCTACCTGCCGGCGCACCCGTGGTGGCTGTCCGAGGCCGGTGGCGAGCCCACCGCCCAGAGCGCCGCGCTGGCCGACGTGCTCCGCGGACCGCCCGGCGAGGGCCGAGCGCTCGCCCGCGAGCTGGACCGGGCGTTCGAGGAGCAGCGGTTCGCCGCCGTCGTCGTGGACTCCCAGCGGTGGATGTCGTACCTGCCGGACTCCTTCGAGGAGCACTACCGGTACGAGCGCGACCTGCTGCCCGGCGGCCGGGTGGCGCGGTCCACGACGGGGTTCCGCACCGGGCCCGCGGAGGTGTGGGTGCCGCGCTGATCCTGCTGCCCGATCCGCCCTCGGGCACCGGTCCGCTCGGGCGGGGCGCGCCCGGCCGGGGGATCGTTCGCACGCCGCGGGGTAGGAGCCGGGCCGCCGTTCGCCCCCACCCAGCGAGGAGCCGCCCGATGTCCAGCAACCGACCGCTCGACCCGGAGGTCGCCGCCCGCCGGGCATTGGGGGTCCGGGAGCTCCGGGAGGGCCAGCGGCCGGCGATCGAGGCGGCGGTCGGGGGGCGCGACGTGCTGGCGATCATGCCGACCGGGTCCGGCAAGTCGGCCATCTACCAGGTCGCCGGCGCGCTCATCGACGGCCCCACGGTCGTGGTGTCGCCGCTGGTGGCGCTGCAGCACGACCAGATGGAGGGCCTCCGCGAGGCGAACGCCGGCGCCGCCGCAGCGCTCAACGCCGGCACGAGCGGCCGCCAGGGCATCCTCGACGCCTTCGTCGGCGGCGAGCTCGAGTTCCTGTTCGTGGCCCCCGAGCAGCTGGCGGTGCCCGAGACGCTCGACGCCGTCCGGCGGGGCCGGCCGTCGCTCGTCGTGGTCGACGAGGCGCACTGCGTCTCCGGCTGGGGTCACGACTTCCGTCCCGACTACCTGCTCCTCACCGACGTGCTCGACCAGCTGTCGCGGCCGCCGACGATCGCGCTGACCGCGACCGCGTCGCCGCCCGTGCGCCGGCACATCGCCCAGGGGTTGGGCCTGCGCGACCCGCTCGTGGTGGTGACCGGTCTCGACCGGCCCAACCTCTCCCTCGAGGTCCGTCGCACGCCGTCCGAGCGCGACAAGTGCGCCGAGCTCCTGGACTCGATCCCGCCGGGCGAGCGCTGGATCGTCTACACGACCACCCGACGCGGCTCGGAGGAGCTCGCGGACCTGCTGGTCGGCCACGGCCGGCGGGCCGCCGCCTACCACGCCGCCCGGCCGGCGGGGACCCGGCGAACGGTGCAGGACGACTTCTCGGCCGGCCGGCTCGACGTGGTCGTGGCCACCAGCGCCTTCGGGATGGGCATCGACGTGCCCGACGTGCGCGGCGTGCTGCACTGGGACGCACCCGAATCGCTCGACGCCTACTACCAGGAGATCGGCCGGGCGGGGCGCGACGGCGAGCCGGCGACCGCCGTCATGCTGTTCCGCCCCGAGGACCTGGCCCGGCGAACGGCGCTGCAGGCCCGCGGCGGCGTCTCGGCGCGGACGGTCGGCGCGGTGGTGGACGCCCTCGCCGCGGACCGATCGACCACGATCGCCGACCTCGCGACGCAGCTGGGCGTGCACCGCCGCACGGTCGTCAAGGCCCTGACCCGCCTGCGGGAGGTGGGGGCGGTCGACCTCGAGGACGGCGAGCGCGTCGTCGTGCACCGGCTCCCCGGCGCCGCGGCCGCCGTCGACGAGGACGAGCAGGCGCGGGCGGCGTGGCGCGAGACCCGTGGCGCGATGGTCCGGGAGCTCGCCGAGACGCCGGACTGCCGCCGCAGGATGCTGCTCGGCTACTTCGGCGAGCAGGCCGACGCGTGCGGCGACGGGTGCGACAACTGCCGTCGGGGACGGCCCGGCGCGGCCGGTCAGGACGACGCCTCGCCTGCGCTCCACGGGTTCGGACCGGGGGCGGCGGTCCGGCACCCCGAGTGGGGCGACGGCGAGGTCGTGCGCTCCGACGGCGAGGTGATCGTGGTGTCGTTCGAGCAGGCCGGCTATCGCACCCTCGACGCCGCGCTCGTCGCCGAGCGGGACCTGCTCCGACCCGCCGCCGGCGACGCCTGACCCGGCCGCCGGACCCAGCACGCGCGACCGCCGTCGAACGTCGACCGTCTGCGCCCACCGGCGCGGGGTAGGCGCGGGTCGATCGAGGAGGCTGCCGTGGCACCGGACGATGACGACGGACCAGCGATGGACGAGGTCGCCGAGCGGACGGGCGCGGACGGTGCGCCGGCCGACGACCGGCCCGGGGACGAGTCCGAGGACCGCGACACCGCCGAGGGCGACCGCGACGACGACCTGCCGCCGGGCGCCCAGGCCGCCGGCGAACCGCCGGTGAGCGGGCACCGCGGCGGTTCGGCCTGATCCGGGCGCGGCACCCGTGAAGATCGTCGTCACCGGCGCGTCGGGCAACCTCGGCTCGGCGATCGTCCCGCACCTCGTGGCCGCGGGCCACGAGGTGGTGGGCGTCGCCCGGCGACCGGTCGACGACCACGGCGACGTGCGCTGGCGGTCGGTCGACATCTCGGTCGACCCGCTCGACGACGTGCTGCGGGGTGCCGACGCGGTCGTCCACCTCGCCTGGCTCGTGCGCCCGTCGCACCGTCCCGTCACGCTGTGGCGCACGAACGTCGTCGGGACCCGCCGGGTGCTCGAGGCGGCGGTCCGCCACGACGTCGGCACGTTCGTGCACGCAAGCTCGATCGGCGCCTACCGGGCCGGTTCGAAGGAGCACCCGGTCGACGAGTCGTGGCCGACCGACGGGGTGCCGACGTCGTCGTACAGCTGGCAGAAGGCCTACGTGGAGCGGATGCTCGACGCGGTCGAGGCAGTGGGTCCGATGCGGTGCGTCCGGGTCCGGCCGACCCTCGTCCTGCAGCGGTCCGCCGGCAGCGAGGCGCGGCGCCTCTTCCTCGGGAGGGCGGTGCCTGCGCCGGTGATCCCGGTCGGGCCCACGGTCGCGCTGCTGCGGCGGAGTCCGCTGGTGTTCCAGGTGGTGCATGCGGACGACGTCGCGAGCGCGATCGTCCGGATCCTCGGGACCGGGGCCCGCGGCGCCTTCAACCTCGCCAGCGACCCGCCGCTCGGGTCGCCGTCCGCGTTGTCGGGCCCCACCGCCCGGGCGGCCGAGCTGGCGGTGCGCGCCCTGTGGTCGGCCAGGGTCGTCCCGGCCGATCCGGGCTGGGTCGATCTGCTGGCGGCGGTGCCGCTGCTCGATCCGCGTCGAGCTCGCGACGAGCTCGGCTGGCGGCCCACGCACGCGCCCGAGGACGTGGTCCGAGAGGCGTTGGAGGGCGTGCGCTCAGGCGCCGGCGCGCCGACACCACCGCTGCGACCGTGGGGTGCGCCGGACCCGACCACCGCACCCGGCGGCCTGGAGGCGACCGGCGATCACACGTCGCTGCCGCCGGAGCGCTCCTCCGGGGGCAGCTCGTCGGCCCGCTGACGCCGCTCGGCCTCGACCGCGGCCTCCTCCGCCTCGGCCTCCACGCCCTCCGCCTGACGCTCGGCCTGCACCTCCGCGTCGGACGGCAGCTGCCCGGGCCGGGGATGGCGGGCCAGGTCGTCGTCCCCGGGCTCCACGTCGTCTCGTCCTGCCATGTCGCCTCCTCGGATCTGCCCCGTCGCCTCGCGGCGTCGGCTCCTCGGCCGCGCGCTGCGGCGGCGCTGAGCCCTGCCGTCGGTCGCGACCTTCCCCGGACCGTCCGATTCGATGCGGGCGGGGTTCGAATGCCGGCCGGGTTCGATGCGGGCCGCCGGAGTGAGTCCCGTTCGACCCGCGGGTGAGGACGTTCTGTCCCGGGGTCGACCGGGTAGGACGCAGGGCAGCGGGGACCCACCCTCGGGTCGCCGACCGTGTGGACAGGAGACCGCGGTGCGAGCGAGGACCGTCATCGAGATCCGGGTCGAGCCGGTGGACGAGCTCGACTCCGAACTGCACATCACGGCGGACGACGGCACGGAGCTCAGCTTCCGGTCGCTGCAGAGCCGCCACGCGACCATCCAGCACGCCGCCCAACGCCTCGCCGACCACTACGGCCTGGAGCAGCACGGCCCTCGGCGGTGGGGCGTCGCGTCGGTGGAGCACGTCAGTCCCGTCCACCTCGTCTCGTAGCCCGGACCGGTCCCGTCGCCGGCCCCGGGCGACGCTAGGGCTGCGTCGGACCGGGCGCCTGCTGCTCGTCGCCCATGTCGCCCACGGGGGCGTTCGGCTTGCCGGGCACCGCGCCGGGGATCGAGCTCACGGTCGTCGACGAACCCGCCGGCGCGCCGGGGGCCCCGCCGTCCGGCGAGGTGCCCTCGGTGGTCCCGGGGACGTCCGACGTGGTCGAGCCCTGCCGGGTCGTCGTGGTGATCGAGCTGGTGGACTGGCCTGCCGGGTTGCGGGAGTCCTGCGATCCTCCGCACGCCCCGGCCGCGACGACGAGCGCTGCGGTCACCCCGATGATCCGGAGCCGGCGCCGTGCTGCTGGACGACCCTGTGCTGCTGGATGACCGTGCACTCAGCGCACCTCCCCCGGCGTGCGCCGCCCGTCCGCGTCGAGGGCGGTGCGGCCGGGGAGCAGCGCTCCCAGGGCGATCATGCCGGCGCCCAGGCCGAGGTGCAGCCAGTTGTCGGCGTCGTCGAGCGGCACGAAGTTGGCATCGGCGTGCCGGTCCACGACGAGGCCGTAGACGAACAGGAGGAGGTAGACGGCCCCACCGATCAGCAGGAAGCGCCGCGCCCAGTCGGTTCGCCGCCAGGCGGCGATCCCGACGATCCCGAAGAGGACGTGCACCAGGTTGTGGAGCACGGACACCTGGAACAAGCCGAGCAGCTGGGCACCGGACTCGTGACCGGCGAACTCGATCTGGTCGAGGTCCGACGTGAGGCCCGGGACGAAGCCGGCGATGCCGACCGCCAGGAACGTGATCCCGACGGCCAGGGCTGCGATCTGCAGCGGTGTGTGGGTGGTCTCCCTGCTGCGGGTGACGCGGTGTGCTGCGGTCATTCGATGCTCCTCGGCGATCCGTCCTGCCGGACGGCCCTATCCGCCGGGCTGCGATCGAGAACCCTCGACCGGCCGGCGGCCGCGGCGTCCTGCACCGCACCGTCGACGGCCTCGCACAGCAGGTGGATGCAGACCTGGTGGACCTCCTGGACGGTGGGCGTGTCGGCGCTGACGCAGACCGCCTCGTCCGCCAGCTCGGCCAGCGGGCTGCCGGGCGCGCCGCACAGGGCCCACACCGCCACCTCCTGCTCGACCGCGGCGCGGGCGGCGCACAGGACGTTCGGCGACCGGCCCGAGGTGGACAGCGCCACGAGGACGTCGCCCGGGCGGCCGTGGGCCCGGACCTGGCGGGCGAACAGCTCATCGGGGCCGTAGTCGTTGACGATCGCCGTCACCGTCGACGTCTCCGCGTGGAGCGCGATGGCGCTGAGCGGGCGCCGCTCCGAGCGGTACCGGCCGACCAGCTCCGCCGTCAGGTGCTGCGCCTGGGCGGCGCTCCCGCCGTTGCCGGCGACCAGCGCACGCGCCCCGCCGAGGAGCCGTCGGGCCAGGTCCCCGCCCCAGCGCTCGAGGACCGGCAGATCCTGGCGCAGGGCCTGCAGGGCAGCCTCGAGCTGCCGCAGGTGGCCGTCGCCGGGGGACTCGACCGACGCGGTCCTCCCCCTGTCCGTCACGGCCCTGCCCGCCCGCTCGCCGGAGGGTCGAGCTGGCGCGGCGACCCGGACCGGGGGTCGATCTCCCAGATCGAGACCACGGGCCCGTCGGCGAGGATCCCGACGAGCTGGTCGCGGTCCGCGAGGGCATCGGTGGGCACCGAGAGCACCGTGGTGGTCGTGGTCCCGCGACCCGTCCCCGGCACGAGATCAGCTCGGGCACGGCCGAACACCGCGCCGATCGCGCCGCCGGCCAGCCCGCCGACCGCGCCCACGAGGATCGCCGTCCCGAGATCGGCGTCGCCGCCGGTGACGACGAGGACCAGGAGGAGGACCAGCACGAAGCCGACCACGAAACCGGCAGGGAGCCACACCCATCCCGACGACGGCAGGGTCGGGACCGCGGGGTCGTCACCCGGCGACTGCTCACCGATCGCCGTGCGGTCCGCGGGTCGGTCGATCCCCACGGTGCGGCGGGACACGCCGAGGTCGTCCACCAACCGGTCCGCCACCATGGCCGCGGCCTCCTGGTCGCGGTACGCCACCGCGAACCGTCGTCGGTCGTGCTGTTCGGCCACGTTCACCTCCGGATCCGTCGAACCGCGCTGTACCCGGCCCGTCGCGTTCCACCACAGACGGCGCCCACCGGTGCCCGTCCCATCAGCCGCCTCCGATCGGTGGTCCGGCCTCGACCGTCCGCACCGCGGCTAGGGCGTGCCGTCCCACGGTGCGGCGCTCGCGCCGCAGCCACAGGGCGTCGCTCGCCCACCCGGCGAGGGCCCACCAGCCGATACGGGGTCGGCGCAAGGTCTCGCCGACGGTCCGGGCGACGTCGCCGACCGGGCGGCGGAGCGCGGCCACGCGCAGCCGGTTGCGTGCGATCCGGCGGGCGCGGCGGCGCTCGGACCGGGCGTCGCGGCTCGAGGGGTCGTGGTGGATCCTCACGTCGGGCGCGTGGCAGACGGCCCAGCCGGCGTCGATGAGGTCGAGGGCGAGCAACGACTCCTCGCCGCCGACGCCGAACCGTGGGTGGAAGCCGCCCACGCCGAGGAAGGCCCGTCGTCGCACCACGGCGGTGCCGGCCTGGAAGCCCACGACGGAGGGGCCCGGATGGCCGGGGCGGGTGCCGAGCGGGCTGGCGGCCAGCTCGGCGGCGAGCGGATCGGCGCGCCCGCCCGCGAGCAGGTAGCGGCCGGCGACGGCGGCCAGGTCGGGGCAGCGCCGGAGGTGCTCCACGCCGCGACCGAGCGAGCCGGGCTCCCAACGGGTGTCGTCGTCGCAGAAGGCCACGAACGGACGGTCGACGGCGGCCGCGCCCACGTTGCGGCCGGACGCGCCGGCGTTGCGGCCCATCTCGACGACCTCGACCGCCGGGAACCGCCGCCGCACCTCGAGGACCGTGGCGTCGCGGGAACCGTTGTCGACGACGACGATCCGGTCGACCTCGCCCGCGTCGTGCAGGTGGGCGAGCGTGCGTAGCAGCGAGGCGACGCGGTCGCGCGTGATCACGACGACCGCGACGTCGGCGCACGTCGGGATCGCGGTCGGCTGGGCGACGACCGTCATCCGCCCTGGAGCCGGACCGCCTCGACCTCGGCCCGGGAGAACCTCTGGGCCTCGCCCGGGCCGCCGAGCGGGTGGAGCAGGCCCTCGTCGACCATCGCCGCGATCCGGTCCGGCCGGACCTGCAGCGCCTCGGCGGCCTCCTCGGGCGTCAGGGCACCGGTCGGGTCGCCACCCGGCGGTCCGTCCACGGCCTCGGGGCTCACGTCGACGCCCCGGTCGTCGCGGGCGATCCCACGGATCGCTCGGCGTCCATGTGCTCGCGGAGCTTGGCCAGCGCGCCCCGGATGATCCGCGAGACGTACGACTGCGAGATCCCGAGCTCCACCGCGATCTCCGGTTGGGACCGCTCCTCGACGAAGCGCATCCCGAGCACGCAGCGCTCGCGCTCGTCGAGGACGCCGATCGCCTGGCTGAGGTCGCAGTGGGACTCGAAGGCCCCGAACCCGAGGTCCCAGCTCTCGACCTCCGGGCGCACCGGACCGGCGTCGTCGCCGTCGCGCGCCGGTTCGAGCGGGTTCGAGGTCCGGGCGCCACCGGCCTCCATCGCCGCCAGCACCTCGTCGCGCAGCAGATCGGTCCGCTCGGCGATCTCCGACGGGGTCGGTCCGCGGTGGAGCTCCTGCGTCAGCTCCTCGCGTGCCCGGCAGACCCGGAGGTAGTGCTCCTGTCGAGTCCGGGGGGGCCGCACGGCCCACGTCTTGTCGCGCAGGTGCCGCTTCAGCTCCCCGTCGATGGTGCGACCGGCGAACGTACGGAACGATGCGCCCTTGCCCGGGCGGTAGCGGTCGGCGGCGTGCACGATCGCGAGCAGGGCGACCTGCTGGAGGTCCTCGGCGAGCGCCGGGTTCCCACGGGCCAGCCGCCGGACGGTGAAGCGGGCGAGCGACAGGTGTCCCTCGACCACGCGGTTCCGTGCCGCTCGATCGCCACGTCGTCGGTAGTCGTCGAGCAGCCGCTCGACCTCTTCGGCATCCATCATCCTCGCGACCCCTCCGGTGCGTCCCCGCGGCGCCTACCCGGGTGGTCGGCGCGATCGACGTCCCGAGGCGCCCGATCGGGCCGACCCGGGTCACTTTTCAGGCGCAGCACAGGGTCAGCTCAGGGCGACATCAGGGTGCTCCCCCGAACGGGGGTCGACCGGCGGAGCGCGCGCTCGACCACGGCCCGCGCGTCGGCCCGGTTGAAGTCGACCTCCCCGGGTAGGAAGCTGGCGCGGAGCCGTGCGGCTCCTCCGGCGGGGCCGACGAGTGCTGATGTTCCCGGTGACGTGATGAAGGTCCAACTGGTCTGCGGCGATCCGGAGCGGACGGAGCGGGTGGCCGGCGTGCTCTCCCGGTCCCACGACCTCGAGCTGTCCGAGGACAGCCGGCGTCTCGAGGGGACCGATGTCGTCGTGCTGGTGTGGCCGTCGGACGTGCAGGGCCGGGAGGGCGCCGCCCGCCTCGCGAGGCCGCTCGATCCCCTGTCCTCGCTGGCGGTGCTGCCGGTCGAGCTGACCGCAGACCGCCTCGGCGTGGCCGAGGTGGGCGTCCGCTACGTCGTGGACCCGTACCACCCGATGGAGGTCGAGCAGTGCGTCGAGCAGCTCGTCGTCGGCCGCGCCGCTCGGGGTCGGGTCAGCTGGGTCGGTGACACGATGGTCGACGAGGGCGCCAGGACCGTCACGCGCGCCGGCCGGCCGCTCGACCTGACCCGCAAGGAGTTCGACCTGCTCGCCCACCTCGTCCGGCACCGGGGCCAGGTCCAGGAGCGCAGCTCGCTGCTGCTCGCCGTCTGGTCGTCGACCGACTACCACCCGAACGTGATCGAGGTGACGATCAGCACCCTGCGCCACAAGCTGGAGGCGCACGGACCGAGGATCCTCCACACCGTGCGAGGGATCGGGTACGTGTGCCGACCGGCGGGGCCCGGCCTGTCCGGCGCCGTGCCCGAGGTGGTCATGGGGGGCGGAGCGGCGGGTACGGGACGTCGCATGACCGAGCTCGATCCGTCCGAGGACCGCCCCGACGAGGAGCGAGCGGCCGGTCCGCGTCCCGATTCGACCCGCCGTCGTGACCTGCCGCCGGCGTCGGGGACCAGGGGCGACGACGACGAGATCCCCGGTGACGTCGATCGCGTCGCCCCGTACGAGGACGCCCCCGCAGAGGGCCGCCTCGCCCCGGAGGCGGACAACCCGCCCCCCGAGCGCTGAACCGCTCCCGGCGCCCGGCCCCGGCCTCTGTCGGACGCGGCCTCTGTCGGACCCGGCCTCTGTCGGACCCGGCCTCTGTCGGACCCGGCCGCGGTCAGGACCCCGGCACCCCGGGACCGCCGTCCGCCAGCGGGCCGAGCGGGCGGGTGGCGGGGCCGGCCAGCACCGATCCCTCCCGGTCGAACCGCGAGCCGTGGCACGGGCAGTCCCACGTCGAGGCCTCGCCGTTCCAGGCCACCTGGCACCCGAGGTGGGTGCAGGTCGCCGAGCGCAGCACGAGCGTCCCGTCGTCCTGACGGAACGCCGCCGCCTTCACGCCGTCGACGTCGACGATCCCTCCGTCACCGGCCGCGAGGTCGTCCACGGTCGGCGGATCGAGCGACCCCACCTTGTCGCCGATCAGGTGGCCGGCCACCGAGAGGTTGTCGCGCACCAGCCCGGCGACGGTGCCCGGTCGGGGCAGGTGGCGACGAGGGTCGAAGGGCGGCGCCCACTCGTGGTCCCGGTCGTCGAGGGCGTCGGCGATGAGGATCGCCGCCGCGCCGGAGTGCGTGAAGCCCCACTTCTTGAACCCGGTCGCGACGAAGCGACCCCGGTCGGCCCGGTCGCCGCGATCGGTCCGCCCGATCGAGGGGACGCCGTCGGCGGGCACCATGTCGTGGGCAGCCCACTCGCGCTCGACCCGGACGACGTCGAAGTGCTCGTGCACCCACGCCCGCAGGTCGGCGCCACGGCGACCGGATCGCCCTCGCCGACGCGGTGGCTGCCACCGCCGAAGATGCCGATCCGGGACCCGGGGGTGACCGGTCGGACGGACCGCGACGGGTCGTCGACTCCCAGGTGGAGCCCGGCGGCACCTCGCTGCGGAGCTCGGCGGCCAGCACGTGCGACATCGTCGGCTCGGCCTGAGCGAACTCGAGCGTCGGGTCGACGGCCGGCGACAGCGTGGCCATCACGACGGCGTCCGCCGCCACGGGACCGAGCGACGTGTGCACGACCCACCCGTCGTCGTCGCCGTCGTCCACGTCGAACACGCGGCAGCCGGCGACGATCGGACGACCGACCTCGGCCAGGTGGCGGGCGAGGCCGTCGCAGAGGGCGACCGGATCGAGGCTGGCCTGGTCGTCGAGCCGCAGCGCCGCCACCGCGCCGACCGGGAGCTCGTCGAGCCCATCGAGCCAGCGGACCGGCAGCCCGGCCTCGACCGCGAGGCCGTGCTCCTCGCGGAGCTCGTCGACCCGTCCGGGATCGGTGGTGAACGTCGTCGCGTACGTCGTCGCCCACCCGCAGTCGAGCTCCAACCGCTCGACGGTCCTCCGGAGGTGCTCGAGCCCGCGGAGGTTGGCGGTGACGTAGCGCCGGACCCCTTCGGCGCCGTGCCCGCGTGCGACGGACGACAGCCCGGCGCCGTGCAGCGCCGTCACCTTCGCGGTGCTCGACCCCGTGGTCCCCGACGCCGGCATCCTGGCCTCGAGCACGAGGACGTCGCGGCCGCGCGCCACCAGCTCGGCGGCGACGGCCAGGCCGGCGACCCCGGCACCGACCACGACCACCTCGGCGCGCGACGGCAGCTCGCCGTCGGTCGGGACCGGTCCTCGACCCGCCTGCCACCAGCTGGTCATCGGGATCGCGTCCGGGCCCCGTCGACCGACGTCAGTTGTTCGCGGGCTGGTCGGAGATGTCGCCGACCAGGTCGCCGACCCGACCGTCCGGGAAGTTCCGCGCGATGTCGGCCTGGCTCACCGTGCCCACGAGGTCGGTCCCGTCGATGACCGGGAGCCGCCGGACCCCGTGGTCCTTCATCGTCCGGATCGCCTCCTCGACGCTGTCGTCGGCGCCGATGGTCACCACCTCCGGCTGGTCGGCCAGCTCGCCGAGCGTGACCTGCGACGGGTCCTTGCCCGCGGCGATCACCTTCACCACGATGTCGCGGTCGGTCACCATGCCCTCGAGGTGGCCGTCGCCGTCGCACACGGGGAAGGCCCCGAGGTCGTCGCTCGCCATCCGCTCCGCGGCGTCGGCCACGGTGAGGTCCTTGGTGAGCCACTTCGGGTCGGCGTTCATGATCTCTCGTGCCGTCGTCATGGATCCTCCGTTCGTCCGTGCGCCCCTCGGCGCGCCTGCGCCTCGGCTACCCGGCGGCCAGGGCCGCAGAACCGCCGACCGGGCGGTCCCGGCAGCCGCCCACCACGTGGCGGCGAACGGGATCACCGCGGAGGTCACGGCCAGGCCGAGCGACTCGGCCGACGTGGCGCGGTGGCCCGCCCGGCGCTCGTGCCAGGAGCGCACCCACAGCGCCGACCACAGCAGCGCCGGGAGGGCGGCGGCGCGGCGCAGGGGCCGCCACGCCGCCAGCCCGAGCGCGGCCGCGGCCACCGCGGTGGCGAGCAGGTGGCGCCGGAGGTGGCCCCTCGGCGCGCCGCCCCGGTCGCGCCAGGTCCGGCCGTGGAGCCGGCGCATGCGGGCGTCGTCGGCGTTGCCGCGCTGGGCCCGCACGCAGGCCCACCAGCTCGTCGGGCGGACGGGGTGGTCGACCCGGCGCGCTCCCACCGTCAGCCGGCCGTGCGCACCGAGCCGGAGCGCCAGGTCGGTGTCCTCGCGGTAGGCCCGGGTGAACCGCTCGTCGAACCCGCCCACCGCCTCGAACGCGACGCGACGGACGGCCATGTCGGCGGTGATCCACGCGGCCGTCTCCAGCCCGTGCACCGACCGCTCGCGGTCGAGCGCCGGCCGGTCGGTGGGCAGCGGCACGTGGACCCGGCCCTGGATCGCGACCACGTCGTGCGCTGCGGCGTCCAGGTCGTCGACGAGCGCCGCCGACCAACCCGGGCGGGGCAGGACGTCGTCGTCGAGGAAGCAGATCCAGGGCGAGCGACCGACCCGCGCGCCGGCGTTCCGGGCCGCGGCCGGTCCTCGACCTCCGGTGCGCACGACCGCCGGGACCACGCCGCGGACCGGCCGAACCACCAGCGGGGCCTGCCCGGGCGGCCGGTCGTCGATGACCACGACCGTCGCCGGCTCCGCGCCGTCGTCCACGTCGAGCCGGTCGAGCAGCGCGGCCAGGCTCGGCCGCCCGACGGTGGGGATGACGAGGTCGAAGCGGCTCACCGGACGGCGCCGAAGCAGTCCCGTCGGCGCACGAGGAACGGACCGATGGCCAGGGCGTCGATCGGCGCCGAGCCGAAGCACTCCAGCGCGTCGCGTGGCGAGTCGACCATCGGGCGTCCGGCCGTGTTCAGCGAGGTGTTGACGACGAGCGGCAGGCCGGTGCGCCGACGGAACGCGTCGAGCATGGCGTGCACCAGCGGCTCGTCGTCCCGCGCCACGGTCTGGGCCCGGGCCGTGCCGTCGACGTGGACGACGGCGGGGATCCGCTCCTCCCAGCCCGGTCGCACGCGGTGCGTGAACAGCATGTGCGGGCTCGGCAGCGGTCCACCCTCGAAGACGTCCTTGGCGGCCTCGAGCATCACCATGGGTGCGACCGGTCGGAACTGCTCGCGCCCCTTCACGTCGTTGAGCCGCTCGAGGTTCCGCTCGTGGCCCGGGTGGGCGAGCAGGCTCCGGTGACCGAGCGCCCGCGGCCCGAACTCGCTGCGGCCCTGGTGCCACGCGACGATCCCGTCCGCCGCGAGCACGTCGGCGACCGACTCGGCGAGGTCGGTCGGGCGCTCGAACGGCACCGCGGCGGCGTGCAGGGCGGCGGCGACCTCGTCGTCGGTCCACGACGGGCCGAGCGCCGCGGTCGCCATCGGCACCGGCCGGTCGCCGAGCGCGGCGGCCACGTGGACGGCGGCGCCGAGCGCCGTGCCGGCGTCGCCCGCCGCCGGCTGCACCCACACGTCGTCGAACGGGCCGTCCTCGTAGACCCGCGAGTTGGCGACGCAGTTGAGCGCCACCCCGCCGGCCATGACGAGCGCCCGCTCGCCGGTGCGCTCGTGCAGTCGGCCGGCGAGCTCGAGCAGCACCTCTTCGAGCCGGGTCTGCACCGTGCTGGCCAGATCGGCGTGGACGGGGTCGAGGGACCCGTCACCCCGCCCCGGCGGCGCGAACTCCGCCCACGGGACGTCGCGCGCCCGGAACCCCAGGTCGCCGTCGGTGCGGATCAGCCTCCGGAAGCGGTCGAGGTGCGCGGGCCGGCCGTAGCTGGCGAGTGCCATCACCTTGTACTCGTCGCTGCTGCGCCGATAGCCGAGGTGGGCGGTCAGCTCCTCGTAGACGAGTCCCAGGCTGTCGGGGAGCGGCTGGCGCGCCAGGACCTCGAGGCTGCCGCCGTCGGAGCGCCCGGCCAGGAACGACGTGGACTCGCCGCGCCCGTCGAGGACCATCACCGCCGACGAGTCGAAGGGGGCCGGACCCCACGCCGAGGCGGCGTGGGCGACGTGGTGCGGGACGTGGTGGAACCGCTCCTGCGGGACCTCGACCAGGGCGGCGCCGAGGAACTGGCGGGCGCGCCGCGCGTACAGCGTGCGCATCGGCTCCCACGGATCGTCGGCGGCCGCGCCGCTCGCGTCGCCCACCGTCGCGCCACCCGCGTCGCCCACGGTCGCCGTGGCCGCGAGCATGGGGTCGTAGGAGTAGGCGACGGCGTCGACGTCCTCGGGGGCGAGGCCGGCGAGGTCGAGGCAGGACCGCGCCGCCGCGATCGGCAGCTCCCAAGTCGAGAAGGGGACCGCCTCCTTGCCGTGCTTGCGGCGGCTGAAGCGCTCCTCCTCCGCCGCTGCGACCACGACCCCGTCGCGCACGATCGCGGCGGCGGGATCGTGGAAGACCGCGTTGATGCCCAGGACGACTGCCATGACCGTTCCTCCGGTTCGGCGATGCGCGCCCCCTATCCCGACCGGAGCGGACCATGCCCCGGCCCGAGCGGAGCGGCCCGGGCCGGTCACTTCTCCCGACTGGAGCGCAGGGCCCTGGGTAGGGCGGCGCCGCGCGAGCAGGTCGGAGGTGGTCGTGGGCAGCAGGATCGCAGTGGTCGGGACGGGCTACGTCGGCCTGACGACCGGCGCGTGCCTGGCCCACCTCGGCCACGAGGTCGTGTGCCTCGACACCGACCGGGACAAGCTGCGCCTGCTGGCCCGGGGGACGGTCCCGTTCCGGGAACCGGGCCTCGAGGGTCTCGTCGCGGCCGGCGTCGCCAGCGGCAGGTTGTCGTGGACCGACGACGTCGAGCGGACATGGGATCGGGAGTTCACGTTCCTGTGCGTCCCCACCCCCGCCGCCCCGGACGGCTCGGCCGAGATGGGCGCGGTGCGCGAGGCGAGCCGCAGCATCGGCCCGCACCTGGCGCCGGGCTCCGTCCTGATCGCCAAGTCGACGCTGCCCGTGGGCGCGCTCGACCTCGTGAGCGGGTGGCTCGGCCGCTGCGACGTCGGCCTCGCCGTGAACCCCGAGTTCCTTCGCGAGGGGTCCGCCGTGACGGACTGGCTGTCGCCCGACCGCATCGTGGTGGGCGCGGACGATCCCGAGGTGGCGAGCCGCGTCGCGGGGATCTTCGACGGCATCGAGCGCCCCCTCGTGCTCACCGATCCGCGCTCGGCGCAGCTCGCCAAGTACGCGTGCAACGCGTTCCTCGCCCTCAAGGTCAGCTTCGTGAACGCCGTGGCCACGCTCTGCGGCACGGTGGCCGCCGATCCGCGGGCGGTGCTGCGCGCGATGGCGCTCGACCCCCGGATCGGTCCCCAGCACCTGCAACCGGGACCGGGTTGGGGAGGGAGCTGCTTCCCCAAGGACCTGGCTGCCCTCGGCGTCCTCGCCCGGGAGCAGGGGTGCGACCTCGGCCTGGTCGACGAGGCCGTCCGCTCGAACGAGCGGCACCTCACCGCCGTCGCGGACCGGGTCGTCCGCCTCGCGGGGTCCGAGCAGCCGACGGTCGGCGTGTGGGGGCTCACGTTCAAGGCCGGCACCGACGACCTCCGCGACTCGCCCGCGCTCGCGGTCATCGAACGCCTCATCGATCGCGGGGCGCAGGTCCGTGCCCACGACCCGACCGTGCCCGCGGGGGCGGACCTCGTCGACGGCCTCGACGTGGTCGGGTGCCCCTACGAGGCCTGCACAGGCGCCGATGCCCTCGTCGTGCTCACCGGGTGGGACGAGTACCGGAGGGCCGCCCCGCTCCTCCTCGCCGCCACGATGGCCGGACGGAGCGTGCTCGACACCCGGGACGTCCTCGACGTGCAGGCGTACCGGGATGCCGGCCTGGCCGTGCAGGGGATCGGACGATGAGGGCGCTCGTCGCCGGCGCCGCCGGGATGATCGGCTCGCACGTGGCCGAGGCGCTGCTGCGGCGCGGCGACGAGGTGGTGTGCGTGGACGACCTCTCGACCGGACAGGCCTCGAACCTCGCCCTCCTCGAACGCCTCGGCGCGACGACCGTGGTCGCCGATGTGTGCGGCCCGCTCCCTCCCGTGGGGCGCACGGATGCCGTGCTGCACCTGGCGTCGCCCGCATCGCCGCGGCACTTCGCCACCATGGGACCGGAGATCCTCAGGGTCGGCAGCGAGGGCACGCTCCGGCTGCTGGACCGGGCCTGCGCCGACGGCGCCCGGTTCCTGCTCGCCTCCACGAGCGAGGTCTACGGCGAGCCGCTGGAGCACCCGCAGCGGGAGGACCACCGCGGCAACGTCAGCACCACGGGTCCACGCGCCTGCTACGACGAGGCCAAGCGGTTCGCCGAGGCGGCGGCGACCACCTATGAGCGGCAGCTCGGTGCCGACGTGCGCATCGCCCGGATCTTCAACACGTACGGCCCCCGCCTGCACCCCGACGACGGCCGCGTGGTGGTCAGCCTGCTGTCGCAGGCGCTGCTCGGCCGGCCGGTCACGGTGCACGGCGACGGCTCGCAGACCCGGTGCTTCTGCTACGTCGACGACCAGGTCCGCGGCCTGCTGGCGCTGCTCGACTCCGACGTCCGCGGCCCGGTCAACATCGGCTCGGACGACGAGCACACGATCACCGAGCTCGTGGCCGCGATCGGCCGCGTGCTCGGACGCGAGGTGGCGGTGGAACGCCGGCCCGCGCCACCCGACGACCCGACGCGCCGGCGGCCGTCGCTCGAGAGGGCGCAGAGCCTCCTGGGCTGGGAGCCGACCGTGCCGCTCGAGCTCGGCCTGGCGCGCACCGCCGACTGGCTGCGTATCGAGCTCGCCTCGCAGGGCGGGCGCGCCGCGGCGTCAACGAGCCGGCGCGACACCTCGGACGCACCGACCCGCTGAGGCCGCGTGACGACGAGCCGTCGCCCCGGGCGTCGCCGCCCCGGGCGTCAGGCCCCGCCGCCCGACACCTCGTCCTTGGCCTCGGCCGCGTGCTGCTGCGCCGTCTCCTTGACCGACCCGGCGGCGTCGGTCGCCTCGTCCTTGACCTGGGCGGCCTCGTCCTTGGCGACCTGGGCGACCTCGCCGGCAGCTTCCTTGGCACCCTGGGCGACGGCCCTCGTGGCGTCCTCGAGCTGCGGCTCCATCCGGGCGGCGAGGTCCGACTCCGAGCGGGTCGCGGGCATCAGCGAGCCGGCCAGGAAGCCGATGCCGAAGGCGACGAGGCCCGCGGCGAGGGGGCTGCCCTCGACCCGGCCCTCCACCGCGTGGAGCGCGTCGCCGGGTGCGTCGCGCACCGAGGTCCCGGTGCCACCACCGCCGTCGCCGATGTGGCGCTTGGCGTCGTACATGGCCGATCGCGTCGAGCGGGCGGGACCCATCACGCGGTCGCGGACCGCGACCACCCGCATGCGGGCGCGGCCGCGGGTCCGCTCGACCATCCGTCCGGGGCTGAGTCGATCCCCGATCGCGTCCAGGTCGCGCCCGAGGTCCTCTCGGCGGGCGGCGATGTCGCGCCGCAGCTCGTCGGTGCTCAGCTCACCTGTTCCCGTGTCCATTCCACGTCCTCCTTGATCGTTCCGACGGTCTTGGGCGCCACCTTGCGCGCTTCCTCCAGCTGGGCCCGGCCTCGCATGGCGAGGACCCCGGCCACGATGCCGACCACGACGGCGACGATGAGGAAGGCCAGGCCCTCCGGCATCAGCTCCGCGAGGCCCCACGCCGCTGCGAAGCAGGCGAGCGTGAGCGCCAGGTAGCCGAGCAGCGCCGCAGCGCCGAACGCACCGGCGGTCTGGCCGACCTCGCGGGCCTCGGCCTTGAGCTCGGTCCGGGCCAGGTCCACCTGGCTCGAGAGCAGCTCGCCCAGGTCGTTGCCGAGGCGCCCGAACAGCTCGCCGAGCGAGAGGTCGGGGTCGATGGGCTGGTCCGGCTGGGTCCGCACCTCGCGATCGGTGCTCATGGGCCGACCCTGCCGGTCGAGACGCCGCCGCCGGGCGTGCTGGGCACGCCGCCCGGGTCCATGACGTCACCGCCGGGGGGCACCGCCGGCGTCCCGGTGCCCGACAGGGGCGCAGCCTCTGCGGGTCTCGGGCTCGAGCCGCTCGAGCCGGCGCCGAGTCCGGCTCCGGTCGATGACCCCATGGCGCCGAGGTCGCCGTTCGACCCGTCGTCGCCGCTCACGGCGTCGCGGGCCACCTCCTGGAGGCGCTGGGCATCGCTGTTGCGGACGATGCGGGCGACGGCGAAGCCGGCGCCGGCGGCGAGCGCCAGGAACTGCACCGGGTGCTCGCGGCCGAACTCCGACGCCCGGCGGACGACCCCGCTCGGGCCCTCGTCGCGCAGCAGCGTCGCCGTCCGGTCGGCCGTCTCGGCCAGGGATCGGGTGATGTCGCCGACAAGAGCGCCGTCGCTCGCCGAGTCGGCCATCGACCGGAGCTCCGACGACACGCTGGACAACGAGTCGGCCAGGCGGGTCGCCTGCTCGCCGCCCTGGCGCTGCATCTGCTCGCCGGCGGCGTCCACCACGGAGCGGGCGTGCTCCATCGCGGATCGCGCCACCTCGGTGCCTTGTTCGCGCACCGAGCCGACGACGTCGGTCGCGTGCTCCTGCAGCGTCGCGGTCGTGCTCCCGCTCCCGCCGCCGTTCTGTCCTGACGTCGTGAGATCCGTCATCTCGACCTCCTCCGTTCATCGTCGGTCGGTGGCCGGGCCTACCCGGGGCCCGACCGCGCAGAACCACCCGAACGGGTCATGTGCGCGCCCGGGTCGGGTAGGCGGGAGTCGTGCCCGGCTCCACGACCCGCTCCGTCGACCGCGTCGACGGGGCCGAGCGGATCGCGGTGTTCCGCGCGCTGCCGGGCCTCGGCGACATGCTGTGCGCCATCCCCGCCCTCGAGTCGCTCCGGGCGCGGTTCCCCGACGCCCGCGTGACGCTCGTGGGCATGGCGCGCCACGACTGGGTCCGGGCGCACCTTCCGGGCCTCGTCGACGACTACGTCGGCGTCCCCCCGATGGCGGGCCTCCACCCCGACCCGGGACCGGCGCTCGACGTCCTGAGCGCGCTCAGCGAGGTGGCGGAAGGCGATCCTGACCTCCTGCTGCAGATGCACGGCGACGGCTCGCGGTCCAACGCCTACGCACGGCTGATGGGCGACGGGCGCCTCGTGGCGCCGCGCGCCCCGGGCGCTGTCGAACCGGACATCGAGGCCCGGCTCCGATCGCCGCACGAGGTGGGCCGGTGCCTCGACGTCGTCGGTGCGGTCGGCGCCGCACCGGTCGCGCCCGCACCACGACTCCCGGTCGCGGACGCCGACCGGGAGGTGGCGCGGTCGCTGGTCGGCCTCGGACCCCGGCCCTACGTGGTCGTGGCGCCCGGGGCGTCCCAGGACGACCGGCGGTGGTCGGTCGACGGGTTCGCCCGGGTGGTCGACGAGATCGCGTGCCACGGGGTCCCGGTGGTGCTGGTCGGGACCGACGCCGATCGCGCCACGTGCTCGGTCCTGGCCGGCCGGTGCGCGACCTCACCCCTCGACCTGTCCGGGCGGACCGACGTGGGGGTCCTCGCGGCCGTGATCGACGAGGCGTCGCTGTGCGTCTGCAACGACTCGGGGCCCTCCCACCTCTCGATCGCGGTGGCGACCCCCAGCGTGGTCGTGTGGAGCGGGAGCGACCTCCGGCGGTGGGCGCCGACGGACCGGCGGCGCCACGTGGTCGTGGGGGAGGAGGGCGGACCGGCGACGCCCGAGGACGTCGTGGCCCGCGTGGTCGAGCAGATCGACCGACTGGTCCCGACCGCCGGCAGGCGGACGTGAGCGTTCCCCGCGCCCGCGGCGGGCGCCGGCTGCGGGTCCTGACCTGGCACGTGCACGGGACCTACCTGCGCTCGCTGTCGCAGCTGCCGCACGAGATCGTGCTGCCCGTGCGCGACGACGGCGCCCCCGGCTACGGGGGCCGAGCCGGTGACTTCGACTGGCCGGGGAACGTGGTCGAGGTCCCGGCGGAGGACGTGGCGTCGAGCGAGATCGACGTGGTCCTCCACCAGACGCACCGCAACTGGGACGTCGACCGGCTCGAGCTGCTGTCGGACCGACAGCGGCGGCTGCCGCAGGTCGTGGTCGAGCACGACCCGCCCCGGGCGTCACCGGTCGACCAGCGCCACCCGGTCGACGACCGGCGGGCCCGGATCGTCCACGTCACCCGGTTCAACCAGCTGATGTGGGACTGCGGCGACGTGCCCACCACGGTCGTCGAGCACGGCCTGCCCGTGCCATCGGGGGTGGTCGCCACCGGCGAACTGGCGCGGGCCCTGGTCATCGTGAACGACATGCCGACCCGGGGGCGGCGCGTCGGCCGCGACCTCTACGAGCACCTCGCGGCCCGGCTGCCGGTCGACCTCATCGGGATGGACAGCGAACGGCTGGGGGGCCTCGGCGAGGTGCCGCCGCTCGAGGTCGCGGCGTTCGCCGCCCGCTACCGCGTCCTGCTGTCGCCGATCCGGTGGACGAGCCTCAACATGTCGATCTGCGAGGCGATGATGATCGGCCTGCCGGTCGTGGGCTTCGCCACGACGGAGCTGCCGTCTGTTGTCGAGAACGGCGTCTCGGGCTTCCTCTCCAACGATCCGTGCGAGGTCGAGCGGGCGCTGCGACGCGTCCTGGACGACGACGCCCTGGCCCGACGCTGGGGCGACGGCGCCCGCCGCGCCGCGCTGCCGCGCTTCGACATCGACCGGTTCGTGCGCGACTGGGACCGGGTGCTGCAGGAGGCGGTCGCCGCGGGCTGAGCCGCTGCGGCCTCCGTCCTGTCAGGCCAGGGGA
Source organism: Dermatobacter hominis (assembly GCF_020715685.1). GTDB lineage: Bacteria > Actinomycetota > Acidimicrobiia > Acidimicrobiales > Microtrichaceae > Dermatobacter > Dermatobacter hominis. The sequence goes on along the minus strand of NZ_CP085840.1, from coordinate 1,749,712 downwards.
GCGGTCAGGGCCAGGACGGCTCGACCGACGGGCAGATCACCAGCTCCCGGACCTCGCACCCCGGCGGCTGGTCCATGGCGAAGACGATCGCGGCGGCGACGTCCGACGGGTCGTTCAGCACCGCGTCCGGGCCGGGCGCGAACCGCTCCGGGCGGCCGTCGAAGAACGAGGTCGCCATCCCGCCGGGGATGATGCAGGTCACGCGCGTGCGGCCCTGCTCCTCGGCGGCCAGCGCCCGCGTGAACGCGAGGACGCCCGCCTTGGACGCGCAGTAGGCGGTCGCGGCCGGGAGCGACTTGAGCGCCAGCGTCGACGCCACCGTGACGACGATGCCGTTCCGCTCGCGGAGCGCGGGGAGCGCGTGGCGGACCACGCGCGCCGCGCCCAGGAGGTTCACGCCGACGACGCGGTCCCAGGACGTGCCGTCGACGTCCTCCAGCTCGCCGCAGGCGTCCACGCCGGCGGCGTACACGACGCCGTCGAGGTGCTCGGTGCGGTCGAGCACGTCGAGCATGGCGGCGTCGACCGACGCCGGGTCCGCCAGGTCGACCTCGATCCACGGCAGGTCGGTCTCGGGCGGCTTGCGGTCGAGCACCAGGACGCGGTCGCCCCGGTCGTCGAGTCGCTGGGCGACGGCGGCGCCGAGGCCGCTCGAGCCGCCGGTCACCAGGTGGAGCTCAGGCTGTCGTTCGCTGGTCAAGTCGGACCTCCTGCAGGAGTCGTGTGGTCGATCGCCCGGGGACGAGCGGGACGGTCGCGATGCGCCCGCCCCACTCCGCCATCGCGCCGGCCTCGGGGATGTGCGCGCCGGCGTAGTCCGAGCCCTTGACGAACACGTCGGGCCGGATCAGGCGGAGCAGCTCGACCGGGTCCGGACCCTCAAAGGTGGCGACGGCGTCGACGCAGCGGAGCGCGCGCAGCACGGCCGCCCGGTCGTGCTCGCCGACGACGGGCCGGTCGTGTCCCTTGAGCGCCCTCACCGACCGGTCGGAGTTGAGGCACACGACCAGCGCGTCGCCCATCGACCTCGCCCGCTCCAGCAGCGCGACGTGCCCGGCGTGGAGGAGGTCGAAGCAGCCGCCGGCCGCGACGAGCACGCCGCCGCTGCGACGCGTCTGCTCGGCCACCCCGATCGCGTCCAGCTGCCCGGGCGGAGCGGGCGCAGCAAGGTGCGCCTCCACCCCGCGCCGGACCAGCGCGGACGCGTGGCCCATCGCCTCACGCACGGCGTCGTCGAGCGCCCGTCCCGCCGACAGCGAGCTGGCCATCGCCGTCGCGAGCCGATCGCCGGCGCCGCAGCTGTCCACGGCCTCGACGGCCGGTGCGGGGATGGCGCGCGGCGGTTCGCCGACCGCGTCGACGACCACGCCGAGCTCCGCCCGGGTCAGCACCACGGCCCGGCACCGCCACTCGCGGCGCAGGCGCGCGGCGGCCTCGCACGCCGAGGCGACGCCGCGGTCCCGGACGGGGAGCCCCGCCTCGGCCTCGTTGGGCGTGGCGATCGTCCCGGCGACCGGCGCGGGTCCTCGCGGGTGGGGGTCCCACACCACCGGCAGGTCGACCGCGCTGCGCCGGATCGTCCGTCGCACCGCCCCGAGCCCGGCGGTGCCGAGCCCGTAGTCCGACACCACGAGGGCATCGGCGTGACGCGCCAGATGGGACAGCTCGGGCACCGCGACGTCCTCGTCGAGCGGCTCGCCGGTCCGGTCGAGCCGAGCCACCGTGGTCGTGCCGACCCGGATCCGCGTCTTCGTGGTCGTCCGGGCGACCGGGACGGCCACGACGTCCACGCCGTGGGACCGGAGCGCACGGCCGAGGGCGCGCCCGGCCTCGTCGTCGCCGATCGGGGCGACGAGCGTCACCTGGTCCCCGGCGCTGGCGGCGAGCACGGCGGCGAGCCCGGCACCACCCGGCCGGAGCGTCCTCGCCCCCTCGTCGACCACGGGCGCGACCCCGTCCGGCGCGAGCCGCTCGGCGGTGCCCACGACGTCGACGTCGAGCAGGGCATCGCCCACGACCACCAGACGGGCCACGTCAGGCCACCCCGCCGAGCACCCGGGACGCCGAGACCGTCCGCTGGTAGGCGTCGAGGGTGGCGCGCGCCACGCGGTCCCAGGTGAAGTGCTCGGTGACCCGCTTCCGCCCTGCCCGCCCGAGGCGCCGACGGAGCTCCGGGTCCTGGAGCCGCTCCAGCGCGGCGGCGATGCCGTTGACGTCCCTGGGTCGGACGTGGAGCCCGGTGACGTCGTGGACGACGGTGTCGAGCATGCCGCCCACGCCGCTGACCAGGACCGGCACCCCGGACGCCATCGCCTCGAGCGGCACGATCCCGAACGGCTCGTACCACGGGGTGCAGGCGACGACGTCGGCGGAGCGGGCCAGGTCGGCCATCGCGCGCCGGCCCACGGCGCCGACGAAGCGGACGCGCCCGCTGCAGCCGAGCGAGCGGGCCAGCCCGTGCAGGTGCACGAGCTCCGGGTCGGACCCCAACCGGTCGAGGGGCGGCCCGCCGGCGACGACGAGCTCGACGTCGGGCACCCGCGCCACGGCGGCGATCAGCTCCGCCACCCCCTTGCGGGGGACCGGGCGGCCGGCCGCGAGGACCCGGAGGTGGCGGGTCCGCCACTCGAAGCTGGGCCCGTTGGGCCGGAAGGTCGACGCGTCCACTCCGCACGGGACGACGTGGACGGCCTCGGGCCGGGCGCCGAGGTCGAGCAGCTCCCGCCGCTCGTCGCTGCACGTCGCGATGATCGCGTCGCACTCCCGGAGCAGCGACCGCTCGATGCCGATGCGCTCGGGTGGGCTCGTGTCGTCGGCGCCCTGGTGGCGCCGCTTCACCACCCCGAGGGCGTGGAACGTGTGGACCACCGGGGTGTGGCTCGCCGACGCCGCGGTGACGGCGGCGAGCCCGCTCATCCAGAAGTGGCTGTGGACGAGCTCGACCGGCCGGGCGTCCAGCCGCACCTGCAGCTCGCGCGCCATCGCCGGCATGTGCGGGAGCAGTCGGTCCTTCGGCACCGCCTCCGCCGGCCCGGCGTCCAGGTGGTGCACGAGCACGCCCGGTGCGAACGCCGCGACCCTCGGGAGGTCGGGATCGTCGCGACGCGTGTAGACGTCCACGTCCACGCCCATCTGGGCGAGGTGGCGCGCCAGCTCGCCGACGTGCACGTTCTGCCCGCCCGCGTCGACGCCGCCCAGGACCGCCAGGGGGCTGGCGTGCTCGGAGACCATGGCCACACGCCGGACGCGTGGGCCGAGAGGGCTGGGATCGTCGGTCACGTCGCGGCCCTAACCGCTTCTCCGGGCAGTAGACCAGCGCACGGGAGAACCGCTTCTCTTCGCCGACGACCGGGGAAGGGGAGTCCCGTGACACCTCAACCGGGGCGATCCGGTCTGCTGCGCCCTCGCGTGCTGGTCGTCCGCCTGGACAACGCCGGCGACGTGCTGCTGAGCGGCCCGGCGGTCCGCGCCCTCTCGGAGCGGAGCGAGGTCGTCTACGCCGCGTCGCCTCGCGGTCTGCCGGCCGCCCGGCTCCTGCCGGGCGTCACGTCGACGATCGCGTTCGAGGCCCCGTGGATCGCGGCGCAGCCGCCGCCGGTCGACGAGGCGGCGATCGAGCGCTTCGTGGCCGAGGTGCGGGCGGCGGGTGTCGACCGTGCGGTCGTGCTGACGTCGTTCCACCAGAGCGCACTGCCCACGGCGCTGCTGCTCCGGCTCGCCGGCGTCGCTCGCATCGAGGCGATCAGCGACGACTACCCGGGCTCGCTGCTGGACCTGCGCCACCGCGTCCCCGACGACCTCCACGAGGTGCGCCGCGCCCTGTCGCTCGTCGCGGCCGGCGGCGACGCCCTCGGGCCCGGCGACGACGGTCGGCTGCGCGTCGAGGTGCCGGCCCCGCCCAGGGAGGCCGATCACGTCGTCGTCCACCCCGGCGCGTCGGTGCCCGCCCGCACCCTCCGACCCGAGGTGTTCGCCGACGCGGTGCGCGAGCTCACCCGTCGGGGCCGGCGGGTGCTGGTCACCGGTGCCGCGTCCGAGGCCGACCTGGTGCGCTCCGTCGCCGCCGACGTCCCCGGCGCGGTGGCGTCGGCGGGGGAGCTCGACCTGGCCGGCCTGGCCGTCGCGCTCGGCCGGGCGGCGGCGGTGGTGGTCGGCAACACCGGACCGGCCCACCTCGCGGCCGCGGTGGGGACGCCCGTCGTCTCGGCCTTCCCGCCGACGGTCCCGTGGGAGCGGTGGCGACCCTGGGGCGTGGCGACGGAGCGGCTCGGCGACCAGGACGTCGACTGCGCCGGCTGCCGGGCCCGGTCGTGCCCCGAGCCGACGCAGCACTGCCTGGCAGGGGTGGACGGCGTCGCGGTGGCCGACGCGGTCGACCGCCTCGTCGCTCGGACCGTCGAGGCCCGCGTCGGTGCCTGACCCGCCGGGCCCGCTCGTGGACCTGGTGCTGTTCGACCGCGACGGCACGCTCGTCCACGACGTCCCCTACAACGGCGATCCCGCGCTCGTGCGGCCGGTCCCCGGGGCCGCCGAGGCCGTGGACCTGGCGCGCCGCCACGCCAAGGTCGGGATCGTCAGCAACCAGAGCGGGGTGGCCGACGGCCGGCTGACGGCCACCCAGGTCCGGGCGGTCAACCGCCGGGTGGAGGAGCTGCTCGGGCCGTTCGACGTCGTGCGGTGGTGCCCGCACGCCCGGTCCGGTGGCTGCTCGTGCCGGAAGCCCGCGCCCGGGATGGTGCTGGCGGCGGCGCGCCACGTCGGGGTCCTCCCCGGGCGCGTGGCCGTCGTGGGCGACATCCTCGCCGACGTCCAGGCGGCCCGGGCCGCAGGAGGGATCGGGATCCTCGTGCCCAACGCCCGGACCCTCAGCGTGGAGGTGGCGGCCGCCGACCTCGTGGCGTCCGACCTCGGCGCCGCGGTGCGCCACCTGGTCGAGCCGCTCCGGGCCTGAACGGTCAGCCTGAACGGTCAGGCGCCCCGATCCAGCTCGAGGGCGATCATCCGCTCGTCGAGCGTGAGCAGGAGCACGGAGCCCTCGTGGTCGGTGAGCAGCGCGACCGCCGGGTCGGAGCGCAACCAGGTCTCGAGCTCGTCGCGGGCGGCGGAGTCGGCGGGGGCGTGGATGCGGACGGCCACGGGGTGGCCGCGCACCGGGCCGGTGGCGTCGGCCGGAGGGATCGACCGCACCCCCGCGACGACGCAGTCCATCGTCACCGACGAGGGCTCGAGGTGCACGAGCACGAGGCCGAGGTCCGTCCAGCCAGGGGGGATGCCGAGGTCCGCCACGGACGCTCAGCCGCCGGGTGACCCGAGGGTCGGGCGATCCCAGTGCCGGTGCAGCGCCAGCGCCTGGAGGAAGTCGTCGGGGTCGTCGCCCGTCACGCCGGGAGCGGTGAGGTCGATGGCGCAGGCTGCCAGGTCCCCGGTGCCGACGGCGCCGACGGTCTTGTGGTGCCGGTACGCCTCCTGCGTGAAGAACGCGATCCCCTCGTGGGCCGCGGTCGCGACGATCACCCCGTCGAACTCGACCGACGCGGCGGTGTGCAGCGTGCGGTCCGCGGTCGCGCCGCCGGCGAGCTCGCCGAAGCGGGGCCCGATCGCGACGACCTCGACGCCGAGCGCGTCGGCCGCCTCCTGCAGCGGGGCCAGCCCGGCCGGATCGGTGTCGTCGCCGACGAGCACCGCCACCTTGCGGCCGTCGACGGGTCCCGGTCCGGTCGGCGCCATCGACAGCGCCGGAGAGGTCATGGCCGCGGCCTCGGCGTCGGAGGTGGGCGCGGGGATGCCGAGGTGGACCGCCACCTGGGCGCAGAGCTCGGCGTCGACGTGGGCGAGGTTGCCGACCATGCGGCTGACGACCTCGACGTTGGTGCACTTGCCGAGCTCGAACCGGAAGGCACCGATGAGGTGCTCCTGCTCGTCGGGCGTCAGGGAGGCGAAGAACATCGTCGCCTGGCTGTAGTGGTCGTCGAAGCTCTGCGGCCGGACCCGGCGCTTGGTGCCCTCGACCGGCTGCGGCCGGTGGACGTACGCGGTCTCGGGCGACGCGAACGGGCACCCGCCGCCGAGGCTGTTGGGCACGTACGGGGCGATCCCCTCGTGCACCGCCTGCTGCATGAAGCCGTCCCGGTGGTCGTCGTTCACGGAGGCGAGCGGGCGGTTGATCGGGATCTGGGCGAAGTTGGGGCCGCCGAGCCGGGTCAGCTGCGTGTCGAGGTAGGAGAACAGCCGGGCGTGCAGCAGCGGGTCGTCGACGAGATCGATGCCCGGGACGAGGTGACCGGGGTGGAAGGCGATCTGCTCGGTCTCTTCGAAGAAGTTGGCCGGAGGCGTGTGCAGCGTCAGCGTCCCCACGGTCCGGACCGGGCACAGCTCCTCGGGGACGATCTTCGTGGAGTCGAGGAGGTCGATCCCCTCGAACGTCTGGTCGGGGGTGTCGGGCATCAGCTGGACGCCGAGCTCCCAGCGCGGCGCGTTGCCCGAGTTGATGCGGTCGTAGAGGTCACGGCGGTGGAAGTCGGGGTCGACGCCCGCGATCTTCTGCGCCTCCTCCCACACGAGCCCGTGCACGCCCGCCACCGGCTTCCAGTGCCACTTGCAGAGTGTGGTCGAGCCGTCCGCGGCGACGAGGCGGAACGTGTGGACGCCGAACCCCTCCATCGTGGCGTACGAGCGGGGGATGGCCCGGTCCGACATCGCCCACATCAGCATGTGGGTCGACTCCGGCTGCAGCGACACGAAGTCCCAGAACGTGTCGTGCGCGGTCTGGGCCTGCGGGATCTCCATGTCGGGTTCGGGCTTGGCGGCGTGGATGAGGTCGGGGAACTTGATGCCGTCCTGGATGAAGAAGACGGGGATGTTGTTGCCGACCAGATCGAAGTTGCCCTGCTCCGTGTAGAACTTCGTCGCGAAGCCACGGACGTCGCGGACCGTGTCCGCGGAGCCCCTCGACCCGATGACGGTCGAGAAGCGCGTGAACACCGGGGTCACGGCGCCCGACCGGAGGAACGCCGCGGCGCACACGTCGTCGAGGCCGTCGGTGCACTCGAACGTCCCGTGCGCGCCGGCGCCGCGGGCGTGCACCACCCGCTCGGGGATGCGCTCGTGGTCGAAGTGGGTGATCTTCTCCCGCAGGTGGTGGTCCTCGAGCAGCGTCGGGCCCCGCTCGGCGACGGTGAGGCTGTTGTCGCTGTCGTCGACGCGGAGGCCCTGCGCGGTGGTGAGCCGGTCGCCGGCCTGGGCCCACGGCGGACGGAAGTTGGCCGCCGACGGGGTGCCCTCCGGGGGCTGCACCGAGCGGCCTTCGATCCGGCCCCTCGCCGCGCCCTCGACCGCCGCCGCCTTGCGCGGCGCGGACTTCTTCGCCGCCCGCTTCTTGGCGGTCTGCTGCTTCGACGCCGCCCGGCCCTGCTCGACCGCTCGGGGCGTCGACGCCGTGCGGGCGCCCGCGGCGGGCGCGCCGGCCTTCCGGGCCGGCGGTGCGCTGGTCGCAGCCTTCTTGGCGGTGGGCCGCTTCGCGGGCGCCTTCTTCGCCGCGGCGTTCTTCTTGCTGGTCGCGGAACCGTTGCGTCGAGGTGTGCTGGGCATGGGTCGGCCCTACCCGGCGATCGCGTGATCAGCACGACCTGTTCGGGGGATGGCGCGCCCGTCGTCCCTCGCCGCGCCACGGGTCGGTTCGAGCGGGGGACGTCAGGTGTCGGGACCGGCCCCGGACGGGCGGCGCGACACGGCGCGCACGACGTCGGCGTCCTCGGCCGACGCATCGGGCCCGTAGCCGAGCACGAGGGTGCCGGCGGTCGAGCACGTCGGGCACGTCACCGGCACGACCATCGTCATGTCCGCGGGATCCGACACTCCCTCGAGGCGGGTGACGTCGTCGGCGACGACCGTCGACGCCTCGAAGGTGCTGTCGCAGGTGAGGCAGCGGATGCGGGCACCGCCCTCGCTGCGGAACTGGCCCTCGAAGCCCTCGTCCCCGAGGTCGTCGACGACCTCGCCGAGCGGCGTGTCGGTCGGGTTGGCGGGGTCCAGCGAGCGCTCACGGTCGGCCATGTCGATCCCCCTACCCGGCCACCGCCCTGCCGGCCATCCGCGCCGCGGATCCTGTGTCGGGCGACGGGCCGCTCAGCGGGGGTGGACCCGTCGGTGCTCGTCGACGGTGTGGCCCTCGGCCCGCAGCAGCGGGGCCTGGACCGGGGCGTGCGTGCGGTACAGCCGGCCCTCGGCGGGGACCACCCGCCACCACGGCAGGTCGGGGACGCCGCGCAGCACGTTGGCCACGGCCTGACCGGCGCCGGGCCGTCCGAGCTCGTCGGCCACCTCGCCGTAGGTCATCAGCTCGCCCTCGGCCAGCCCGGACACCAGCTCGACCACCGCGAGCTGGAACGCGGTCGGCTCGTGGTCGTCGGGCCAGGGCGCCGCGCCCGGTGGCAGGGCGGTCGGCCCGGGCTCCGGCCCGGGGGCCGCGTGGATCGTCGCCATGCACCGGCTTCCTACCCCTCGCTGCGGCTCGTCCCCGTCCCCGACCACTGCGGCGGGCGAGGCGCCGGGTGACGGAGGGCGCCGTCTGACGGCGCAGCACCGGGGTACGGACAGGCCTCACGCAGATCGCGGAACGGAGGTCGGGTGGACGGCGCAGCACAGCTCGAGACGGACGGAGCGGCCTGGCCGGGGCGCGCCCTGCCGCTCGGCGCCACGCCCGACGGGTTCGGGACCAACTTCTCGCTGTTCAGCTCGACCGCGGAGGCGGTGGAGCTGTGCACCTTCGACGAGGACGGCAAGGAGCACCGGCGCGAGCTCACCGAGGTCGACGCCCACTGCTGGCACACCTACCTCCCCGAGGTGGGGTCCGGCACCGCCTACGGCTACCGGGTCCACGGCCCGTGGTCGCCCGCCGACGGTCTCTGGCACAACCCGGCCAAGCTGCTGCTCGACCCGTACGCCCGCGTGATCACGGGGACCACCGACTGGTCCCAGGCGTGCTTCGCCTACCAGTTCGACGCACCCGACGAGCCGGAGCCGTCGGACAGCGCCCCGTTCGTGCCCCGGTCGGTCGTGTCCAGCCCGCACTTCGACTGGGGGAACGACCACCGGCCGGACCGCCCGCTGCACGAGACGGTCATCTACGAGCTGCACGTCAAGGGCATGACCGCCCGCCACCCCGCCGTGCCGGCGCACGAGCGCGGCACCTACGCCGGGCTCGCCCACCCGGCGGTGATCGACTACCTCGTCGGCCTCGGCGTCACCGCGGTCGAGCTCCAGCCGGTGCACGAGTTCCTCCACGACGCCCACCTCGTCGAGCGGGGGCTGCGCAACTACTGGGGCTACAACTCGATCGGGTTCTTCGCCCCCCACCACGAGTACGCCGCCGGACCCGACCCGGTCGGCGAGTTCAAGCACATGGTCCGCTCGTTGCACGCGGCCGGGATCGAGGTGATCCTCGACGTCGTCTACAACCACACGGCCGAGGGGAACCACCAGGGGCCCACCCTGTCGTTCCGTGGCATCGACAACGGCGCGTACTACCGCCTCACCGACGACGCCCGCTACTACATGGACTACACCGGCACCGGCAACACGCTGAACATGCGGCACCCGAACACGCTGCAGCTCGTGATGGACAGCCTCCGGTACTGGGTCGAGGAGATGCACGTCGACGGGTTCCGGTTCGACCTCGCGTCCGCGCTGGCCCGCGGCCTCCACGAGGTCGACCGGCTCGGCCCGTTCTTCGACCTCATCCAGCAGGACCCGGTGATCGGTTGCGTGAAGCTGATCGCCGAGCCGTGGGACGTCGGCGACGGCGGCTACCAGGTCGGCAACTTCCCGCCGCTGTGGTCGGAGTGGAACGGCCGCTACCGCGACACCGTCCGCGACTACTGGCGGGGCGAGCCGGCCACGCTGGCCGAGTTCGCCGGCCGGCTCACCGGCAGCTCCGACCTCTACGCCGGCGACTCGAGCCCCGCCTCCAGCATCAACTTCGTGACGGCCCACGACGGGTTCACGCTGGCCGACCTCGTCAGCTACGACCAGAAGCACAACGAGGCCAACGGCGAGGAGAACCGCGACGGCGAGTCGCACAACCGCTCCTGGAACTGCGGCGTCGAGGGCCCCACCGACGACGAGGGCGTGCTGGAGCTGCGGGCGCGCCAGCAGCGCAACCTCCTGTTGACGCTGCTCCTGTCGCAGGGCGTCCCCATGGTGCTGGCCGGCGACGAGATCGGCCGGACCCAGCAGGGCAACAACAACGCCTACTGCCAGGACAGCGAGCTGACGTGGCTCGACTGGGACTCGCTCGAGGCCAACGGCGAGCTGCTCGAGTTCACCCGCCAGGCGATCGCGTTCCGCCGCCTCCACCCGGTGTTCCACCGGCGGCGGTGGTTCACCGGCCGCGACATCCGCGGCGGCGAGGGGCCCACCCGGGACCTGGTGTGGTTCCGGCCCGACGGCACCGAGATGACCGACGAGGACTGGACGGCGGGCTTCTCCCGAGCCGTCGGGATCCGCCTCGACGGCGGGGCGATCACCGACCCGGGGCCGCGGGGCGAGCGGGTCGTGGACGACTCGTTCCTCGTGCTGTTCAACGCCCACCACGGCACGATCCGCTGGACGCTGCCGCAGGAGGAGGGCGCCCGCCACGTGCGGGTCATCGACACCAGGGCGGCGTCGGTCCAACCCCGGGCGATCCGCTCGCAGCGCGTCGTCGTCGCCCCCCGCTCGATCGTGGTCCTGCGGATCGACCGGGACGGGGAGTGAGCCGGTGAGCCCGCCGAGGCCGTCGGTCGACGGCCGCGTGGTCCCCACCGCCACCTACCGCATCCAGCTCCGCGACGGGCTCACCCTCGACGGGGTCGCCGAGGACGGATGGCTCGACCACGCCCGATCGCTCGGCGCCAGCCACCTGTACCTGTCGCCCGTGCTGGCCGCCACGCCGGGCAGCACCCACGGCTACGACGTGGTCGACCCGACCCGGGTGGACCCGGCGATCGGCGGTGACGACGCCTTCCGGCGCCTGGCCCACGCCGCCCGGTCGCGCGGCATGGGGCTCGTCGTCGACATCGTCCCGAACCACATGGCGCTCGACCCGGTGAACGACCGCTGGTGGCGCGACGTGCTCCGCCACGGTCCCGCGAGCCGCTGGGCCCGCATGTTCGACATCGACTGGGACCACCCCGAACGTCGCATCCGCGGCTCGGTGCTCCTGCCCGTCCTGCCCGATCACTACGGCCGCGTGCTGGAGTCGGGCGGCCTGGTCCTCGACCGGACCGGCCACGAGGTGGTCGTGCGCCACGGCGACCTCGAGCTGCCGCTCGAGCCCTCGACGACCGCCCCGATCGTCGCCGCGGCGGCGGAGGCGCTCGATGACGACGTCCTGCGCCTCGTCGCCCGGGACCTCGCCCGCACCGTCGACCTCGACGCCGAGGCACGAGCGACCGAGGTCGACGCCCTCGACGAGCTGCTCGCCGAGCGGCTCGACGGCTCGGCGGCGCTCGGCGGGGCCATCGCCGCCGCGCTGGCCGACGTCACGGCGGACATCGAGGCGCTCGACCAGCTGCTCGGCCAGCAGCACTACCGCCTGGCCAACTGGAAGGCCGCCAGCCACGATCTGGGCTACCGGCGGTTCTTCGACATCAACGGGCTGATCGGCGTGCGGGTCGACCGGCCCGAGGTGTTCGACCTCACGCACCAGGCCGTGCGGACCTGGATCGAGGAGGACCTCGTCGACGGGCTGCGCGTCGACCACCCCGACGGCCTGGCCCGGCCGGGCGGCTACTTCTCCCGGCTCTCCGACCTGTCGGGCGGGCGCTGGACGGTGGCCGAGAAGATCCTGGAGGCCGACGAGCGGCTGCCGGAGTGGGCCGTCGACGGCACCACCGGCTACGACGTGGCCGAGCTCGTGGCGCGGCTGTTCCTCGACGAGCGCGGCCTCGGGCGGATGTCGGAGGTGCGCGACGAGCTCGTCGGCGCGGCGCCGACCATCGAGGAGCTGGTCCACGACTGCAAGCTCGAGGTGCTCCGCGACGTGCTCGCCGCGGACCTGAACCGCGTGACCGACGTGTTCCTCCAGCTGTGCGAGACGCAACGACGGCTGCGCGACGTCACCCGCCACGAGCTGCACGAGGTGCTGCGCGAGGCGGCGGCCGCGCTCGACGTCTATCGGACCTACTCCGCCGAGGGCCCGCCCTCCGCGGCCGACCTCGACGTGCTCGCCCGCATGCTGGGCGACGTGCGGACCCGCCGCCCCGACCTCGACCCCGAGGTGGTCGACCTGCTCGGGGCGGTGCTGTGCCGAGCCCCCCTCGCCGGCGACGCGGCCGTGGTGGATCCGCTGGCGGAGCGCCTCCGGACGCGGGTCGAGCAGCTGAGCGGCCCGACCATGGCGAAGGGCAAGGAGGACACGGCCTGGTACCGGGACGTGCGCCTGATCGCCCGCAACGAGGTCGGCGCCCGCCCCGAGGCCGGACCGCTCGACGCGTCGGCGTTCCACGAGCACATGTCGGCGCTCGCGGCGCGCTGGCCGGCGACGATGACCGGGCTGTCGACCCACGACTCGAAGCGCAGCGAGGACGTGCGGGCCCGGGCCGCCGCGCTCACCGGTCGGGCGGACCGCTGGGCCGAGGTGGTCCGCGGCTGGTTCCGCCGCCACGACCACCTCGTCGGCGATCACGGCCCGAGGCCCGCGACGCGGATGTGGATCTACCAGACCCTCGTGACAGCGCACCCCCTCACCGTCGAGCGGCTCCACGAGCACCTGGTGAAGGTGCTGCGGGAGGGAAAGGTCGACTCGAGCTGGCTGCGACCCGACGACGCCGTCGAGTCCGCCGTGCTCGACCACGCCACGGCAGTGCTGGCCGACACGGTGTTCCTGCACGAGGTCGCCGACCTGGTCGCCGAGCTCGGCCCCGACGCCGACGCGATCTCGCTCGGGCAGAAGCTGGTGCAGCTGATGGCCCCCGGCGTCCCCGACCTCTACTGGGGGAGCGAGGTGGAGCTGCTCCGGCTGGTCGATCCGGACAACCGCGTCCCGCCCGATCTCGGCGCGCTGCGCGCGTCCCTCTCGGGACCGGTGGGCGACGACCTCTCGTCCCGCAAGGCGCGGCTGGTGCAGGCCGCGCTGCGAGTGCGGGCCCGGCACGCCGGTGCGCTCGTCCAGCCGCGGTCCTACGAGCCGTTGCACGCCGAGGGCGTCGACGGGGTGCTCGCGTTCGTCCGTCCCGGCGCCGCCGTCGTGGTCGCCGCCACCGGGGCGTGCCCGACGCTGCCGGCCGGTGCGGGGCTGACCCTGCCGCCGGGGGCCTGGCGGCCCGTCGTCGGCGCGGTCGGCTCCGGACCGCACCGTGGACACGTCAGCCTCGGCGACCTGGCCGGCGACCAGCCCGTCGCCCTGCTGGAGCCGGCATGAGCCGCGAGGTCCGCGAGCTGCGCCTCTGGGCGCCGGCGGCATCCGCGGTCTCGGTGCGCATCGGCGGCGAGGACGTGGCGTGCCGCCGGGACGGGGAGTGGTGGCGAGCCGCGGTGGAGGCCGAGGACGGCGACCGGTACCGCTTCGTCGTCGACGGCGACGAGGTCCCGGACCCGCGGTCGCGACGCCAGCCCGACGGCGCGCTGGGCCCCTCCGCGGTGCTGGACCTGGCGCCGACCGAGGCGACGTCGTGGACCGGGCGGGACCTCCGCCGCGCCGTGATCCACGAGGTCCACGTCGGCACGTTCAGCGACGAGGGCACCTTCACCGCGGCGATCGAGCACCTCGACCACCTCGTCGAGCTCGGCGTGACCCACGTGGAGCTGATGCCGTTCGCGTCGTTCGCCGGCCACCACGGGTGGGGCTACGACGGCGTGCACCTGTCGGCGACCCACGAGCCGTACGGGACGGCGGTCGACCTGGGGCACCTGGTCGAGGCGGCCCACGCCCGCGGGCTCGCCGTGCTGGCCGACGTCGTCCACAACCACCTGGGTCCCGAGGGCAACCTCCTCGCCCGGAGCGGCCCGTACTTCACCGGCCGCTATCGCACGCCCTGGGGCGACGCCGTGAACCTGGACGGTCCCGGCAGCGACGAGGTCCGGCGCTTCCTGATCGACAGCGCCCTGTTCTGGATCGAGGACGTCGGCGTCGACGGGCTGCGGATGGACGCCGTGCACGAGCTCGTCGACACGACGGCCCGGCCGTACCTCGAACAGGTGGTGGCCGAGGTGGCGGCCGCATCGGAACGGCTCGGACGCCGGGTGGTGCTGGTCGCCGAGTCCGATCGCAACGACGCACGGCTCGTCCACCCGCCGCCCGCCGGCACGGGTCTCGACGGCCACTGGTCCGACGACCTCCACCACGCGGTGCACGTGGCGCTCACCGGCGAGGACCAGGGCTACTACGCCGACTACGCGCCCGAGGACCTGCCCCGGGCGCTCGTGGAGGGCTACGTGTTCCAGGGCGACCGGTTCGCGACGGCGCGCGGCCTGACCCCCGGCCGCCCCGTCCGGGGCGTGTCGTCCGAGCAGCTGGTGGTGGCGCTCCAGAACCACGACCAGGTCGGCAACCGCGCCGCCGGCGAGCGGCTGCACCACCTGGTGGGGGTCGACCGCACGGCGGCGGCCGCCGCGCTGACCATCCTGTCGCCCTTCTCGCTCCTGCTCTTCCAGGGCGAGGAGTGGGCCGCCTCCACGCCGTTCCCGTACTTCACCGACTTCGACGGCCCGCTCGCCGACGCCGTGCGACGGGGCCGGCGCGAGGAGTTCGCCGCGTTCGGCTGGCGGGACGACCAGATCGCCGACCCGCAGGACCCCTCCTCGTTCCGGGGGGCCGTCCTGCGGTGGGACGAGCGGCGCGACGGCGACCATGCCCGCGTCCTCGAGTGGTACCGGACGCTGCTCGGCATCAGGGCCCGACACCCCGACCTCGAGCCGGCGCCGCTGCCCCGACCCTTCGACGCGGTCGACCTCGCCGACGGCGTCGTGACGGTCCGGCGGGGCCGCCTCGCCCTCGTCGCCGACCTGCGCCCGCACGGGCCGACCCGCGCCTCGGTCCTGCCCGGCGAGGTGCTCGCCTCGTGGGGCGACGCCGCGCACGACGGCGGCGCCGCCCGCACGTCGCCGGGCTCGGCCGTCGTCGTCGAGGCCGGCTGACCGGGCGTCTGCCCGCCCCGGGCACCGGGTAGGCCCGTCGCCGACGAGCCGCCGGGCGGTCGCCCGCGGCGGACACGGAGGAGGTACCCGGATGGACGTCATCGACCACCTGGAGCAGGAGCACCGCACGGCGGAGCAGCTGGTCGCACGGCTGAAGGACAGCGAGGCCGGTCCCGAGCGCACGGCCACCCTCGAGGAGCTGAGGAGCGCGCTCCGCACCCACATGGCGGTGGAGGAGCGCTTCATCTACCCGATCGTCCAGGAGGTGTTCGACGAGGAGGAGCGCGAGGGGGCGGACGTCGAGCACGACCTCACCCGCCGCAGCCTGCGCTGGCTGTTCGACCTGCAGGACCGTCCGGGGTTCGAGGCCGCCCTGGACATGTTCGAGGCCGGGCTCGGCCACCACGTCGGCGAGGAGGAGCGCGAGATCTTCCCGAAGCTGCGCAGCGAGGCCGGCGACCGCCTGGCCCGCATGGACCCCGAGGAGCTCGAGCAGCAGGTCGGGTCGGGCCGTGGCGACGACGACGAGCCCACCCGCGACGAGCTGTACCGCGAGGCGCAGGAGCAGGGGATCGCGGGCCGCTCCAAGATGGACAAGCAGGAGCTGGCGGAGGCGGTCCGGGGCTCGTCCTGAGCCTTCGACCCCGACGCTCCTGGTCCCGCTCCCGTGGGCGATCGCCCTCGGGAGCGGGACCGGATCGACGCTCCGGGTCCAGAGGCGCCGAGGGTCAGGGTGGGGATCAGCGACCGGGCTGGAACAGCACCTTGACGGCGCCGTCCTCCTTCTTCTGGAAGGCCGAGTAGGCGGCAGGACCCTCGTCGAGCGGCACCCTGTGCGTGGCGAAGTGGTCGACCCCGAGCGGGTCGTCGTCGCCGGTCAGCAGCGGCAGGATCTCGGGCACCCATCGCTTGACGTTGGCCTGGCCCATCCGCAGCTGGATCTGCTTGTCGAACAGGGTCAGCATCGGCAGCGGGTCGGCCATGCCGCCGTACACCCCGCTGAGCGAGATCGTCCCGCCGCGGCGGACCATGTCGATCGCGGTGTGGAACGCCGCCATCCGGTCGATGCCGGCGTGCTGCATGAGCTGCTCGGTCAGGGAGTCGGGCAGCAGCGCAGTCATGCGGTGGGCCAGCGTGCCGACCGCGTCGCCGTGGGCCTCCATGCCGACGGCGTCGATGACGGCATCGGGACCTCGGCCGTCCGTGAGCTCCCGGACCGCCTCGACCAGGTCGTCGGGCCGGGCCAGGTCCATGGCGACCACGCCGTTGGCGGCGGCCCGGGCCAGCCGCTCGGGGACGAGGTCGATGCCGATCACGGTCCCGGCCCCGCGGTGCAGCGCGATGCGCGTGGCCATGTCGCCGATGGGGCCCAGGCCCAGCACGGCGACGCTGCCGCCGGGCGGCACCGCGGCGTACTCGACCGCCTGCCACGCGGTCGGCAGCACGTCGGAGAGGTAGACGAAGCGGTCGTCGTCGGGCCCCTCGGGCACCACGATCGGACCGAACTGCGCCTGCGGCACCCGCAGGTACTCGGCCTGGCCGCCGGCGACGGAGCCGTACAGCTTCGTGTAGCCGAAGAGCGCCGCGCCCATGCCCTCCTCGCGCACCTGCGTCGTCTCGCACTGCGTCATCAGCCCCTGGCCGCACATGAAGCAGTGGCCGCACGAGATGTTGAAGGGGATCACGACCCGGTCACCGGGGCTGATGCCCTCGACCTCGGCGCCGACCTCCTCGACGATGCCCATCGGCTCGTGGCCGAGGACGTCACCCTCGGTGAGGAAGGGGGCGAGGACCTCGTAGAGGTGGAGGTCGGACCCGCACAAACCCGACGAGGTGACCCGGATCACCGCGTCCGTCGGCTCCTCGATCTTCGGATCCGGGACCTCCTCGCAACGCACGTCCCGTCGCCCGTGCCACACCAGTGCCTTCATGTTCGGCTCCTTCGTCGTCGACGCGCGACCTGGCGCGCCGGCGGGAGGCCTACCCGGTCGCCCGTGACCGATTCCCGGTGTCGCGCTGGGAGCCGGCGGGTAGGGGCCCGGCATGGCCGAGATCGTCTTCCCGTTCCGCTTCCACCCCGCCTTCCGCGTCGCCGTCGCCCCGCTCGGCGTGCAGCCGAGCAGCGCCCGGGTCGTGGTGGCCGACGACGCCCTGGTGGCCCGGTTCGGGCCGTGGGTGGTCAGGACCGCCCTCGACAACGTCGCCGGCGCCGAGGTCGGCGGCCCGTACGCCTGGCCCAAGGTGATCGGTCCGCCCCACCTCTCGTTCGCCGATCGCGGGCTCACGTTCGCCACCAACCCGGAGCGCGGCGTCTGCATCCGCTTCCACCGGTCGGTGCGCGGCATCGACCCGTTGGGGTGGCTGCGCCACCCGTCGCTCACCGTGACGGTGGCGGACGCGCCCGCGCTGGCCGAGCTGCTCGACCGGGACGCCCACGGCGACCTGGCCCGTGGCCCGGCCACGGCCGAGGAGCTGCTGTCGGAGACCGAGGACGAGCTGTCCTCGCTCACGGCGGCCGAGCTCCGGGAGCGGGCGCGCGAGCAGGGCCTGAGCGGGGTCTCGCGGCTGTCCAAGCGGGAGCTCGTCGAGGCGCTCGAGCCGGGCTCGGACAGCACCCGGACCTGACCCGCTCCACCCGCAGCCCCGACCGGGCGCGCACGGCGAGGCGGTCAGCGGCGGGCGATCTCGAACCAGACGACCTTGCCGCGGTCGGTCGCGTCCTGGCCCCAGCGGTCGGCCAGGCGGTCCACCAACCCCAGACCTCGTCCGCCCGCCTGGTCGGGACGGGGCGACCGGGGCTCGACGCCCCGGGGGTCGTCGTCGGCGACCTCCACCCGCAGCCGGTCCGGCGACAGGTCGAGCGTCACCGACGGTGCCGCGGCAGCGTGCTCCACGGCGTTGGTCACGAGCTCGCTGATCAGCAGCTCCGCGGTCATCAGCAGGTCCTCGCCGGCCTCGTCGAGCGTGGAGCGGACCATCGCCCGGGCCAGCGACGGCGCGGAGCGGTCGGCGCCGAGCCGCACCGTGGACCGGCGTGAGCCGTCGATCAGGGCGGCGGCCAGCAGGAGCTCCTCCACCACCCGGTCCGGCTCGGTCCGCTTGCTCACGAAGCCGTAGGCGCCCCGTCGCTCGGTCGCGCTGCGGACGCGGTGGGCGGGCAGGTTCGACAGCACGACGATCCGCGAGTCGGCGGCGACCGCCTGCAGCTCCGGCAGCACGTCCATGCCGGACTGCCCCGGCATCGCGAGGTCGAGTACGACGAGGTCGGGCCGGTGGTGCTCCGCCTCGCGGACGGCGCTCGCCCCGTCCGCCGCCTCCTCGACGTCGGTGATGCCGCGCCGGGCCAGCTGCCGGCGCAGGACGAAGCGCTGGTCGGCGTCGTCGTCGACGAGGAGGACCCGCAGGTGCTCGAGCGACGCGCTCATGCCGGTGCGGGTTCGCCCTCGGGCAGCTCGATCACGACCGTCGCGCCCCGTGCCCGGCCGGGCTCGGCCCAGATGCGACCACCCTGGCCCTCGATCAGCAGCTTGGCGATGTGCAGCCCGAGCCCGCTGCCGGGGGCCGGGATCGGCGACGCCAGCCGTCGGAACGGCTCGAACACCTCCTCGAGGTGCTCGGCGGGGATGCCGGGGCCCTGGTCCGACACGGACACCCGCACGAGCCCGCCGTCCTCCGAGGTGGCGACCTGGATGGGCGTGTCGGGGGGCGAGAACTTCACGGCGTTGGACAGGAGGTTGTTCAGCACCTGCCAGAGCCGGTGCCCGTCGGCGCGCACCCACCTCGGTCCGCCCTCGAGGACCCGGACCGAACGTCCGGCGGTCGTGAGCACGTCCTGCGCCAGCTGCTCGAGGAGGCCGTCCAGGTCCACCGGCGCCGCCTCGAACTGCAGGTGGCCGGCCTCGAGCAGCGTCATCTCGAACACGTCGTCGACCAGCGACGCCAGCAGCTCGGCCTTGCCCGACATCCGCTCGACGAGCTCCCCCGCCTCGGCGGTGGTGAGCTCGTCGCGCTCGTCGCGGTAGAGGTCGATGAGGTTGCGCAGCACCCCGACCGGCGCGCGCAGGTCGTGGGTGATGATCGCGATGAGGTCGCCCCGCATGCGGTCGAGCTCCCGGAGACGGGTCGCGGCGTCCCGCTCGCGCTCCAGCACCCCGCGGAGGGCGTCTTCGTTGCGCTTCCGGTCGGTGAGGTCGCGGGTGACCTTCGTGAAGCCGCGGTGCTCGCCGTCGGGGCCGGTCAGCGAGGTGATCACGACGTTCGCCCAGAACCGGGAGCCGTCCTTGCGGAGACGCCAGCCCTCCTGCTCCCACCGCCCGTTGGCTCGGGCCTCCCGCAGCCCGTGCTGGGGCAGCTCCCGGCGGCGGTCCTCGTCGGTGTAGAAGGTGCTGAGGTGCCGGCCGATGATCTCGCCGGCGGTGTAGCCCTTCAGCCGTTCGGCGCCCAGGTTCCAGCTCGCGATCGTGCCGTCGGGGTCGAGCAGGAAGATGGCGTAGTCCGCCACGCCGGAGACGAGCAGCCGGAAGCGCTGCTCGCTCTCGCGCAGCGCGTCCTCGCCCCGCTTCTGGTCGGTGAGGTCGCGCATGATGACCCCGAAGCCGGAGAGGCGGCCGTCGTCGCCGCGGATGGCGGTGGTGACAGTGCTGGCCCAGAACCCGGAGCCGTCCGCACGTCGCCGCCAACCGACGTGCTCGTGGCGGCCGTCGGCCACCGCGACGGCCAGGTCGGCCTCGGTCTGCCCGGCGTCGTCCTCGGGCTGCAGCAACCCGATGCTCGAGCCGACCATGATCCGGGCCGGGTAGCCGGTGATCTGCTCGGCGCCCGGGTTCCACCTCACGACGGCCCCGTCGGGGTCCAGCAGGACGAGCCCGTAGTCGACCAGCGCGTCGAAGAAGGCGTCGAGCTGCGGATGTGGCATCGGTGTTCGGGCTCCCGATCGTCGGCCGGTCGAGGGTACCGGTGCTCGGCGCGACCGGTCGGGGTCCTACCCCGGAGGCGGGTCGGTGAACCGCTCCACCGGGGTCGCACCGGGACGGCGGTGGTCGGAGCACCCCGGGACGGGTAGGCGCGCGGCTCAGGAGGTGCCCCGATGACCGTGTTCGGACTGAAGCTGATGTCGGAGCTGCGCGGCCCGGTGACCCTGGTCGACCAGGCGATCGCGGCGGAGGCTCGCGGGCTCGAGTTCGTGTCCATCTCGGACCACTTCCACCCGTGGCTGCCCGAGCAGCACCACAGCCCGTTCGCGTGGTCGGTGCTCGGTGCCATCGCGTCGCGGACCACCACGATCGAGCTGGCCACGGGCGTCACCTGCCCGATCCTCCGGTACCACCCGGCGATCGTCGCCCAGGCGGCGGCCACCGTGGCCGCCATGTCGAACCGCCGCTTCACGCTCGCGGTCGGCGCCGGGGAGCGGCTCAACGAGCACGTGACCGGCGGCCACTTCCCGTCGGTGGACCTCCGGCACGAGATGCTCGAGGAGGCGGTCGACATCATCCGGACGTTGTGGACCGGCGACTGGACGACCATCCGGGGCCAGCACCTGTCTGTCGAGGACGCCCGGTTGTTCGACCTGCCCGACGACCCGCCCGACCTCGCGGTCGCCGTGAGCGGACCCGCCTCGCTCGAGGTGGCCCGACGCTGCGGCGCCGACGCCATCGTCGCGACCGAGTCGAAGGCCGAGCTCGTCGACGGCTGGGTCGAGGGCGGCGGCGACCGCTCGATGACGTGGACCGAGGTGCCCTTCGCGTGGGCGCCGTCGGTCGACGAGGGCCGGGAGCTGGCCCGCAGCCGTTTCCGGTTCGGCGCCGGCGGCTGGAAGGTCATGTCGGAGCTGCCGAACCCCGTGAACTTCGACGCCGCCACCAGCCAGGTCCGGCCCGAGGACCTCGTGGACAGCGTGCCGAGCGGACCCGATCCGGCGCCGTACGTCGCGGCGCTGCGCGCCTACCAGGACGCCGGGTTCGAGCGCATCGCCATCGTGCCCGTCGGCGACGACCTGGACGTGCTGCTCGAGTTCTGGGAGCGAGAGGTCCGCCCCGAGGTCGGCTGACCCGATCGGGAGCGACGGGGCTCACGCCGGGGGGACCGGGCCCGCCGCGATCGGCGGCTCAGCCGTCGTCGGGGAACGGCTCGCCCGCCGCCAGGGCGTCCGCACGCTCCTCGGGAGCGACCACCTCGTCACCCGAGCGCTCCACGAACGCCGGCTCGTCGTCGGTCTCGTCGACCGGTTCCTCGTCGGCGCCGACCGTCACGCCCTGCAGCTCCTCCCGCATCCCGAGGTGCACGTCCCGGATGATCACCGTGATCACGCCCGCGACGGGGATGGCGAGCAGCGCGCCCAGGAACCCACCCAGCTCGATCCCGATCAGCGCGCTGACGAGGACGGTCAGGGGGTTGAGCTTGACGGTCCTCGACTGGACGGCCGGTTGCAGGAGGTGGTTCTCCACCTGCTGGTACACGAGGAAGAACACGGCCATCACGATCGCCGCGGTGGGGTCGTGCAGGAGCGCCACCAGGACGACGATGACGGCGCCGAGCAGCGCCCCCACCAGCGGGATGAGGTCGGTGAGGCCGACCCACAGCGCCAGCAGCCCGGCGAACGGCGTGCCCGTCGCGAGCATCGCGATGAAGCTCGTGCCGCCCGCGATCACCGAGAGGAGCAGGTTGCCGGTCACGTAGCCGGTGACCGCCCGGGCGCAGTCGGCGCCGACCCGGGCCACGTGCTCCCGGTGGCGGTCCGGCACGAGGGAGAGCGCGCCGGCCGCGATGCGGTTGCCCTCGATCAGGATCATGAAGGTCAGGACGAACACGGTGACCGTGGCGGCGACGGCGGAGCCGATGGTTCCGAGCACCGCGAGGCTCTGGCTGCCGAGCTGGCCGATGTCGCCCTGCAGCTGGTCGCGCTGGTCCCGGACCCAGTCCGCGAGGTCGTAGCGCTCCACCAGGTCGCCGACCGGTCCACGGCCGTTCTGGGCGTCGTCGACGAACTCGGGCAGGTCGTCGGCGAACTGCGAGCCCTGCTCCACCAACGGCCGCACGAACAGGAAGACCAGCCCGGCCATGATGACGAGGCCCAGGAGCACCACCACGGTCGCGGCGAGGCCGCGCCGCATGTGCGCACGCCGGACCAGCACGTCGACCGCGGGGTTGAGGGCGACGGCCAGCACGACGGCGACCAGCAGCCAGATCAGGATCCGGCTCACGGCGATCACGAGCACCACGAGCAGCACGGCGGCGGCGACCGACGCGATCGCCGCCCAGATCGTCCGCCACGGCACCGGACGTCGGTCCACGGTCCCTCCTCATCGCCGCACGGGTCGATCCCGTGCGATCGTCACCTTCCCCCGCTCGCGGCGCAGAGACCACGGGGACCGAGGGTCGGAGAGCGGGTCGGTCCTGCGGAGGGGGTCTGGGCGCCGTCCGCAGCGGGAATGGCTCGACGGTGAGCCGATCGCCACAGCCCTGCTCGGCCCCGGACGACCGGTCGTTCAGCCACCGCGACGCCGGCACGGACGAGGCGGTGTGGGCTGCGGCCATCGACCGCGTCCGTCCCACGCACTTCGCCGACCTGGGCCCGCCCGACGAGGTGGTGGTCGTCGCCCCGCACCCCGACGACGAGTCGCTCGGCGCCGGCGGGTCGATCGCGTCGTGGAGCGCCGCCGGGGCGCGGGTGGAGATCGTCGTGTGCAGCGACGGCGAGGCGGCGGGGACCGGCCGGGACCGGATCGCCGAGGTGCGGGCGGCGGCCCGCCGTCTGACGACGTCGGGCGAGGTGGCGGTGCGGCGCCTCGGTCTCCCCGACGGCGGCCTCGCCGACGACGCGAGCAGGTTGCGCGAGTCGATCGCCGGGGCGGTCGCCGGCGCCGACGTGGTGGTGTCGCCGTGGCCCCGGGACGGCCACCCGGACCACCGCGCGGTCGGCGATGCCGTCCGTGCCGTCGCCGGTGATCGGCTCCGGCTCGAGTACCCGGTCTGGGCCTGGCACTGGGGCGGTCCGGCCGACCTGCCGGCGCAGGACCTGGTCGTCGTGCCGCTCTCCCCGTCGGCGCAGCGGGCCAAGGCCGCCGCCGTGGCGTGCCATCGATCCCAGCTCGATGGCCCGGATCCGGTGCTGACCGACCGGGTGCTCGCCCACTTCCGCCGCGACGTCGAGTGCTTCGTCGTCGACGAGGCCGGCCGCGCCCGGCTCCGGCAGGTGGACCGCTCGTCCGCCGCCTTCTTCGACGCGCTCTACCGCAGCACGCCGTCCGGCGATCCGTGGGACCTGGCCCACGGGCCCGACGACGTGGGCAAGGTCGCTGCGGTCGCCCAGGCCGTCGCGGCGCTGGGTCGACGGCAGCGAGGCCTCGAGGTCGGCTGCGGCCCCGGGCTGCTCACGGCGCGGCTCGGGCCGCTCGTCGACGAACTGCTCGCGGTCGACGCGTCGGCCCGGGCGGTCGAGATCGCCCGCCGCCGGTGCGCCGAGCTGCGCGACGTCACGGTGCGCGAGGCCCACGTGCCGGCCGGGCTCCGGGAGGCCGACCGGGGCTTCGACCTGGTCGTCCTCTCCGACGTGGCGTACTACTTCGATCCGCCGTCGCTCCGGGCGCTGGTCGCGGACCTGCGCGACCGCACCGTGGAGGGTGCGGTCCTGGTCGCGGCGCACTGGACCGGTCGGAGCCCCGACCACCGGCTCGACGGCGACACGACGCACCGCGTCATCGGCGACGCGATCGGGTGGCCGCGCGCTGCTGAGCGGACGTTGCCGGCCCATCGGCTCGACGTGTGGGCGCGGCCGTGAGCGGACCGGCTCTCGCCGCCCGCGGTCGCGAGCTCGCCCTCGAACTGGGTCGCTCCACCCCGCTGCCGGCTGCGGGCGCGTCCCGGCGCCGCTGCGCGGTCCTGTGGGAGCTGGGCCGTGACGACCTGCAGGTCGCCCGGCTGGTCGAGCCGCACCTGGACGCGATCGCCATCGCAGCGGAGGCCGGTGGGTCGCTGCGCCACGGGTGCTGGTACGCCGTCTGGGCGTCCGCCCCCCGACCGGTGCTGCGACGTCGCGGCGACGGCACGGCCGCGCTCGTCGGTGACCAGGCCTTCTGCAGCGGCGCGGCCTGCTGCGACGCCGCGCTGGTCGCGGCCGACGAGGCGGGCGAGGTGGTCCTCGTCGACGTCGATCTCCGGGCGGGACGGGAACGGGGGACGGTCGAGGTCGACGGGCGCTCGTGGCGGACCGCCGCGTTCGACGCCACCGGGACCGGCACCGTCTCCTACGAGGACCACCCGGTGCTCGACGGCGATCTCGTCGGGGCGCCGGGCTCGTACCTGTCCCGCCCCGGGTTCTGGCACGGCGCGCTCGGTCCGGCGGCGGTGTGGGCCGGCGGCGCCGCCGGACTCGTCGAGCTCGCCGAGCGCCGCGGGGCCCGCGGACCGCACGAGCGGGCGCTGCTCGGCGAGCTGCGGTCGTTGAGGTGGGCGCTGGCCGCCCAGCTCGACGTCGCGGCGGACGAGGCCGATGCGGCGCCGGCCGACGTCGGTGCGGCCCGCCGGCGCGCCCTGCTCGTCCGCAACCTGGTGGAGCGGCAGTGCACGCAGGTGATCGACCTCTTCGGCCGGCTCTGCGGGCCGCGGGCGCTCGCCCAGGACGCAGCCGCCGCCGCGCGGGTGCAGGAGCTCGGCCTCTACGTACGCCAGGTCCACCGGGAGGCGGACCTGGACGAGCTCGGCGGGCCGGGGTGGTGACCGGCGGCCCCGCGGTCGGCGTGGTCATCCCGGCCCGGGACGAGGAGGCGGTCGTCGCCGCCGCGGTCTCGTCCGTGCGGCGCTCGCTCGCGGCGGCCGGTGTCGTCCGGTCGTGCATCGTCGTCGTCGCCGACGACTGCCGGGACGGGACGGTGGCCGCCGCCCGTGCGGCGCTCGGCTGCTCGGGTGAGGTCCTCGAGGTCGGGCACCGGTGCGTCGGTGCGGCGCGCCAGGAGGGATCGGCCCGGGCGCTCCGCCGCCTCGGCGCCCGGCCGGAGGCGTGCTGGCTCCTGTCGATCGACGCAGACAGCTCCGCTCCGGCCGACTGGGTCACACGCCACCTGGCGCACGCGTCCGCCGGCATCGAGTGCGTCGCCGGCGTCGTGGACCTCGTGCGGGGGACCCCGGCTCCGCTGCGCCGGGCGTTCCACCGGCGCTACGGGCTCGACGGGCGGTCGGAGGGACGGCACCACCACGTGCACGGCACCAACCTCGGCATCCGCGGCGACACGCTGCTGGCCGCCGGCGGCTGGCCGTCGTCGGCGACCGGCGAGGACCACGGGCTGTGGGACGCGGTCGGAGCGCTCGGACGCTGGCGCGTGCAGGACGCGGCGATCGTCGTCCGGACCAGCGGTCGACTGGTCGGACGGGCGCCGCTCGGCTTCGCCCGCGACCTCCGGCTGCTGGTCGGCTCAGGCGAGGTCGAGCTCGGCGGCGACGTGGTCGAGCTCGGCGAGCCACACCGCCGCGCTGCCGTCGCTCGGCGCCCGCCAATCGCCCCGGGGTGAGAGCGACCCGCCCGATCCCACCTTGGGGCCGTCGGGCATGGCGGAGCGCTTGAACTGGCTGGTCCCGAAGAACCTCACGAGGAACTTGCGCTGCCAGCGCAGCAGCGTCGCCACGTCGTACTCGTGGCGGTCCTCCTCGGCGACCGAGGACGGCCAGTCCCCGCGGGTCCGGTCGCCCCACGCGTGGTGCGCGAGGAAGGCGACCTTTGACGGCCGGTACCCGAACCGCAGCACGTGGTACAGGTGGAAGTCCTGGAGGTCGTACGGGCCGACGACGTCCTCGCTGCGCTGGTGCGGGCCGGCGTCGGGATCGTCGCCGGGGGAGCCGGGCACCAGCTCCGGCGAGATGCCGGTGGCGAGGATCGACTCGAGGACCTCCGCGGTCGCCGGTTCGAACGCGTCGCTGCGGGCGACCCAGCGGACCAGGTCCTTGACCAGCGTCTTCGGGACGGAGGCGTTGACGCCGTAGTGCGACATCTGGTCGCCCACGCCGTAGGTGCACCAGCCGAGCGCCAGCTCCGACAGGTCGCCCGTGCCGACCACCAGCGCGCCGTGCCGGTTGGCGAGGCGGAAGAGGAGCGAGGTGCGGGCCCCGGCCTGCACGTTCTCGTAGGTCACGTCGTAGTCGGGTGCACCGGTGGCGGCGGGGTGTCCGAGGTCCTCGAGCATCTGCTGCGCGGCCGGGCGGATGTCGATCGTGTCGGCGTGCACGCCCAGCGCGTCCATCAGCGCGAGTGCGTCGGCGAGCGTGCGGTCGCTCGTGGCGAACCCGGGCATCGTGACGCCGAGGACGTTGGTCCGGGGGAGGCCGAGAAGGTCCATCGACCGCGCCGCCACCAGCAGCGCCTGCGTCGAGTCGAGCCCGCCCGACACGCCGACGACGACCTTCTCGATCCCCGTGGCGCGCAGGCGGGTCACGAGCCCGCTCGTCTGGATGGCGTACACCTCGGCGCAGCGGTCGTCGCGGTCCGGACCGTCGGTCGGCACGAAGGGGAAGCGTGGCACCGCCCGCTCGAGCGGCGAGGCGCGGTCGGGGAGCCCGAGCGTGAACGGGACCCGTCGCGGCGCCAGCTGGGCGCGGTGGTCGGAGGCGGCGTCGGTGAAGCTGGTCGTGCGGATGCGGTCGGCGACCAGCCGGTCGAGGTCGACGTCCCGGACCACCAGCTGCGGCTCGGTGGCGTGCCGCTCGGACTCGGCGAGGATGCCGCCGTTCTCGCAGATGAGGGCGTGGCCGTCCCAGGCGAGGTCGGTGGTCGACTCGCCCGAGCCCGCCGCCGAGTACACGTACGCGGAGATGGTCTGCGCCGAGTGCGTGCTGCAGAGGGACCGCCGGTAGGCGTCCTTGCCGATCGTGATGTTGCTGCCGGACGGGTTCAGCAGGACGGTGGCCCCGGCCATCGCCATCAGGGTGCTCGGCGGGAGCGGGGCCCAGAGGTCCTCGCAGATCTCCACGCCGACGACGAGGTCTGGGAGGTCGCGGGCGGCGAACAGGAGGCCGGCGCCGAACGGCACCTCGCGCCCGAGCACCTCGATCGAGCCGGTCGGCGCGTCCCGGGCCGCGCTGAAGTGCCGCTTCTCGTAGAACTCCCGGTAGTTCGGCAGGTACGCCTTGGGCACGACGCCGAGCACGTCGCCGTCGTGCAGCGCCACGGCGACGTTGAACAGCTGGTGGCCGAGCCGGAGGGGGAGCCCGACGACGGTCAAGGGCACCAGCCCCTCCGTCGCGGCCCGCACGCGGTCGAGGCCGGTCATCGCCGCCTCGACGAGCGCCTGCTGGTGGAACAGGTCCTGGCTCGAGTACCCGGTGAGCCCGAGCTCGGGGAAGACCACGGCCGCGACGTCGCGCTCGTGCGCGGCGCGCAGCAGGTCGATCGTGCCCGCGACGTTGGCGTCGACATCGGTCACCGCCAGGGCCGGGACCGCAGCGGCGAGGCGCGCGAACCCGTGCCGGTACGGCGACCAGAAGGAGCGATCGGCGCCCGGGTCGGCGACCACCGTCCCGTCCCGTCCGTCCGGTCCGTGGTCCTGCTCGGTCCGTGGGGCCGGGCTCAGTCCGAGGCCTGCCGCTCCGCTGCCGGCGCGCCCGCCGACTCCTCCTCGAACCGGCGCTCCGCCTCGTCGGTGTCGCCGCCGGTCTCCTCGAGGAGCTCGTCGACCAGGTCCTGGTCCTGGTCGACCGCCTGCCCGAAGGACTTGTCCTCGTAGCCCGGCTGCTCGTACTTGGCGTCGGGATCGGTCCCGGTCGGGGTGTCGGTCCCGGGCTCCTGCGCTCCGCTCGCTGCGTTGTCGTCCATGGGACCCGCCCTACCCGGCACCGACCGCGCTCAGTCGGACGGTCGCGTGAATGGGGATCCGCGGAACGGGTACGGCCCCTGCACCGGCGCGCCCACCCCCGGCGCGCCCGACGAGGAGGACGACATGCGAGTGATGAGGAAGATCCGCACCATGGCCCTGGCCGCGGGCGCGGGTGCGGCGGCCGCCTACTTCCTGGATCCCGACAACGGACCCGATCGACGTCGCCGGATCGCCGGCGCGCTCGACGAGGCCCGGCGCAGCCTCGAGGAGGCGCGCGGGAGCGGCGGGGGCAGCGCCAGCGCCGACGGCCCGGCCGGTGCCGGCGCGGTCAACGAGGGCCTGCCGACGACCGATCTGGTCTCGGACGTCCTCGCGGACGCCGACGCCGACCTGCCCGGCGCACCTGCGCCCGATCCCCGGCTCGCCGAGGCGCGATCCGCGGCTCCCGCCCCGGGCTGACGAGCGCAGCCGGGCCCGGCGCGCTGCCCGGCGGCTCACCAGCCGTCGGGCAGCGGCCGCACCCCGCCGGAGAACCTGAGCGGGCCGCCGTCGGCGACGTCGGCGACCGGATCGACGAGCTGGTCCCAGGCCAGGAACCGACGGTGTCGAGCCCCCCACCGGTCGATGGCCTTCAGCAGCGCGGGGCCGTGCACGACGTGGCGGAACAGGCCGAGGCGCTCGATGCCCCGACCGCGACCGACGACCAGCCCCTCGACGCGCAGCGCCGCGTCGCCACCCGGGCCCACCGGCCCGTCCTGCACGACGCGCACGTCGAGCACGACCCCGTGGTGGCTCCCGGCGGCGTCGGCGACGGCTCGGTCGATGAGCGCGCCGACCCTCAGCGTCCCGGCCGTCACGACGTCCCCTTCCGGCCGGCGGCGGGGAGGTGGCAGATCACGTGGTCCCGGACCCAGTGCTCGGTCCCCATCGACGCGAGACGGTCCCGGCCGATCGACAGGTGGATCGCGCTGTCGACGCGGCGCACGTCGACCATCGGGATCCGCGTCATCCGCTCGCCGGGCGGTTCGAGCGTCGACTCCATCCGCTCCCGCCACCGGCCGTAGCGGCGGTGGCCGAGCCGACCGGCGAGCACGCCCGGACCGCTGATCAGCGCGGCGACGAGCGCGGCGCCGTCCTCGTCCACAGTGAGCTCGACGTCGTCGACCTTGCCGGCCATCAGGTCGTCGCGGTCGACGATCTGGCGGTCCAGCAGCTGCACGGCGACGCGGAGCAGGCGTCCGGTCATGCGCCCCCCTTGGTGATGATGATGAGCGGGATCGCGGCGACGGCGACCAGGAGCAGGATCACGAGGTAGATCGAGGCGAGCAGGTTGGTGAACCGACCGTTGCACCGGTCGCCCATGTACTCGGGATCGTTGGCGACGACGAGGATCGGCAGGTAGGTCAGCGGCAGGGCCGCCGCGCTGAGCACGATCGAGTACTCGGTGACCTTCACCGGGTCGACGCCCGAGAGCGCCACCAGGGCCGCACCCATGATCGTGAGCACGACGACCAGGTGGAACCGGGCGGCCTGCCTCGGCCGGACGTACTTGCCCCACTGCCACCCGAAGTACTGGGCCACCCCGTAGCCGGCCGACAGCGCGGTCTCGAGCGCCGCGCCGAAGGTGGCGCCGAAGATCCCGACCAGGGCCACGGCGAGCCCCACCTTGCCGACCGACTCCACGACCGGGAGCGGGACCTGCGACAGCTGCTCGACCTCGATGCCGGCGGGCAGGAGCACGATCGCCGAGGCGGCCATGATGCCGAGCGACAGCAGGCCCCCGAGCGGGAAGCCCACGAGGACGTTCGCCTTCTCGATCGCGAGGTCCTTCGACGTCCACCGCTCCTCCACGGCGCCGGACGAGAAGAAGAACACCTCGTAGGGCGTCATGGCGGCGCCGAACAGGGCGACGGCGTAGTACGCCGTGGTCCAGATGCTCTCGTCGTGCGGGATCTTCGGCGCGGTCGCCTCGTGCAGGAGCTCCGACCAGTCCGGCCCGATCCTGACGACCGCCACCACGAAGACGACGAGCCCGAGCCCGAGCAGTCCGAACACCTGCTCCATCCGCTCGAACGGCATGCGCCAGATCACGAGCCAGACGAGCACGGCCACGAGCGGGACGAGGAGCAGGTAGCTGACGCTGGCGACGAGCGAGATGGCGATGGCGACGCCGGCGAGCTCCGCGATCAGCGTGAGCGCGTTGATGAAGAACGACGCCCCGAGGTTCAGCGCCGCGGCCCGTGGGCCCAGCCGGTCCCGGACCAGGTCGAACACCGCGCGCCCCGTGATGGCGGCGACCCGTCCCGACATCTCCGCGTAGAGGACGATGCCGACGATCCCGAGGATCACGACCCAGGCCAGGTTCATGCCGAACCGGGCCCCGACCGCAGCGTTGGCGACGAGGTCGCCCATGTCCACGAACCCGCCGATCGCCGTCAGGATGCCGAGGAAGACCGGCAGCACCTTCTTCACGAGGTGCGCTCCTCGAAGGCCTCGAGCGCGTCGGCATCCGCGCGGAGGTCGCGCCGGATCTGCGGGAGGTCATCGGGTTCGCCGCGCCGGATCGCGATGCGGGCCGCCGCGACGTGCGACTGCGCCGCGTCCAGCAGCGGTCCGAGCTCCTCGCGGAGCAGCACCGACGCCTCGCCCGGCGGAAGGATCGCCCCGAACGTCGACGAGGCGGCGTCGAGGTCGCGCTCGGCGTCGCCGGCGGCGACCGAGAGGTACGGCCCGAAGGCGTCGTCCCGCACGGCCGCCCCGACGAGCAGCTCGACGGTGCTCACCGCCGACGCCGCGGCGCCGGCGGTGCTGGCGGCCTTCTCGCGGTAGTCGCCGGCGTCCCGCGCCGGCGAGGTCAGGCCCGGCACGCACGCCGGAGCGGACCAGGTGATGACGACGAGCAGGGCGACGATCGCTCCTGCACCCCTGCCGCACCGGTGGGTCACGTCGAGGCACTACCCGCTGGGCGCCGATGGGAGAACCGCACGTCACCCGTGCTGTGTCCGGACGAGTCCGCCGTGCGCAGCGTGCCGTCGCGCAGGTCTGACCGACGGGCCAGGGGGAACGGATGTGGCCGTGGGCATCGACGACATGACGACGGCACCCGACGGCGAGCGGGGACGGCGACGACCCGACGGCGTGAGCGACCAGATCGTCGAGGCGCTGGGCCGGGCGTCGGAGGGGTTCGAGTACCTCGAGCGGGCGCGTGGCCACCTCTACTCGATGCACCAGCTGATCGGGCGCGCCGACCTCCTCTTCGAGGAGGCCGCCGACCTGCTCGAGGAGTGCGGGGCCGTGACCGATGCGCGCCGCCTACGGGAGGACGTCGTCGGCCGGAACGTGCTCGACGGGCGCTGGACCTTCCAGATCGTCGAGGAGTTCGACGACCTCTACTACGAGCCGGTGCGGGCCGAGGTCAGGTCCCTCGAGGAGCGCCACGTCGCCGGGCGCCGTCACGTCTACGAGTCGGAGCTCAAGGACCGACGTCGCAGCGCCGGCCGTGCCGGCCACGAGCGCCGTCCGCCGGACGCGCACAGCGACGAGGTCGACGCCGATCGGCGGTGACGCCCCTCCCGCTCAGCGCGTCGGCAGGCGGACGACGGTCAGGAAGAAGTCGTCGATCGACCGGATGACCTCGTGGAACCGGGCGAAGTCCACTGGCTTGCACACATAGGCGTTGGCGTGCAGCCCGTAGGACGTGCTGACGTCCTCGGCGGCGTCGGACGTGGTGAGCACCACGACCGGCACGTGGCTGGTCGCGGGATCGCCCTTGAGCTGGGCGAGCACGCCGCGGCCGTCGACCTTCGGCAGGTTGAGGTCCAGCAGGATGAGGTCGGGCATCGGCTCGCCGTCGGCGCCCGTGCTGCGCTGGATCCGCTCGAGCGCCGCGGCACCGTCGTTGATCACCTCGAGCTCGTGCAGGAGCTTGCTGTCGGCGAGCGCCTCCTGGGTGAGGAGCACGTCGCCGGGGTCGTCCTCCACGAGCAGGATCCGGATGGGCTGGGCGGTGGTCATGGGGTGCTCCTGGCCGGCTCGTCCGGCTCGTCGAGGGGTTCGTCGAGGGCGGTGGGTCCGTCGAGGGGTCGGGTCCCGTCGAGCGGGGTGTCGTCGTCGACGACGTCGGTGGTGCCATCGAGGCCGGTGCCGTCGAGGCCGGTGCCGTCGGGATCGGCTGCGCGCCCCGCCGGGAGCCAGATGTCGACCTGCGTGCCCTCCCCGTCGGGCGGTTCGCCGAGCGCGATCGAGCCCCCGTGGAACTCGACGATCTTCTTGCACAGCGCGAGGCCGATCCCGGTGCCCTCGTACTCGTCGCGGCCGTGGAGCCGCTGGAAGATGACGAACACCTTCTCCCGGTACTGCGGCTCGATCCCGATGCCGTTGTCGCGCAGCCGGAGGCGCCACCCGCCGTCGCCGGGCTCCGCCGTGATGCGGATCAGGGGCGGCTCGCCGGACCGGTACTTGATCGAGTTGGAGATGAGGTTCGTGAACAGCGCCCGCAGCAGCGACGGGTCGCCGTCGACGACGGGCAGGGGTCCGGCCTGGACGGAGCCGCCGAGCTCGTCGAGCGTCGTGCCGAGTCCGGCGACGAGCTCCTGCACCAGGTCGTCGAGGTCCACCGAGCGGAAGGAGTCGGTGCTGCGCCCGACGCGCGAGAAGGCGAGGAGGTCGCCGATCAGCGCCTGCATCCGCTGCGCCCCGTCCACTGCGAAGTGCACGTAGGTCGTGCCTCGCTCGTCGAGCACGTCGCCGTAGCGGTCCTCGAGCAGCTGGCAGAACGACGACACCTTGCGCAGCGGCTCCTGGAGGTCGTGCGAGGCGACGTACGCGAACTGCTCGAGGTCCCGGTTCGACCGGTTCAGCTCCTCGGCCTGCTGGTGGAGCTCGGCGCGGGCCGTCTCCGACGCGTGGAGCTCCGCCCGGATGCGGTCGCGCATCCGGCTCGCCGACTGGGACAGCTCGACGATCTCGCGCGGGCCGGCGACGTCGAGGTCGGCGTCGAAGTCGCCGTCGGCGACGTCGCGGACCCGCTCGTTCAGCTGCGCGACGGGGCCGATCACTCGGCGGCGGAGGACACGGGTCGCCAACGCCAGGCCGACGGCCAGCACGACGAGCGTGGCCGCGACGCTCCCGATCACCGCCCGCGTGGCGGTCGTCAGGTCGGCGCGGGCGGCCCGGCGCTCCTGCTCGATGCGCTCGTCGACGGCGTCGAGCTCCGAGCGGACCTCGTCGAACAGCGGCTTGGACGACTCGACCACGGCGGCGATCGTGGCCGGCGACCGGCCGTCGATGAGCGGGGTCGCCACCTGCTCGCGCCAGGCGTCGGCGGACCGCGTCACCGCGGCGACGCGGGCCCGGAGCGAGGCGTCGCCCGCCGCGCCGAAGGCGGCGGCGAGCTCCCGTTCGATCCGCCGCTCGCGGGCCAGGCCGTCCCGATAGGGGGCCAGGAGGTCCTCGGTGCCGCCCAGCGCGTAGCCCCGGATCCCGGTCTCCTGGTCGACGAGCGAGGACCGGAGCTGCTCGACCGACACCGAGCCCGGGTCCAGCGTGTCGATCAATCGCGACCGGGCGGTCGCCTGGACCCGCAGCGACGCGGCGAGCAGGAGGCCGAGGAGCACGGTCACGACGGCGGCGGCCACGACCATCCGGCGCGCCAGCGTCGACAGGGGCAGCGGCGCGTCGCTCACCGCGCGCCGATCTCGAGCACGGCGATCGCGACGTCGTCGCGCCACCCGCCGACGGCGAGGTGCTCGATCGATGCCAGCAGGTCGTCGAGGCCGTCCGACGGCCGGGCCGCGACGTGGGCGACGAGCTCCTCGAGCTCCCCGATGCGGCCGTCGGCGCGCCTGATCTCGAAGAGGCCGTCGGTGTACAGCAGGATGCGCGCCGGGGGCGCCAACGTCAGGCGGGTCCCCGACCGCTCCGGGCAGCGTCCGACCCCGAGCGGCGCGCACCGCTCCTCGTCGACCAGCAGGGTGCTGCCGTCGAGGATCGGCGGCGGGTGGCCCGCGCTGCGCACGACCACCGAGGTCCGCTCCGGCGGGATCGTGAGGTCGCACACGGTGGCGAAGTCTGCGTCCTGGTGGCGCTCCGAGACGAGCACCTGCTCGAGGGACGGCAGCACGTCGGCCTGCGGGCCCGACGACAGCACGAGCGACCGCCACGCCACCCGGAGGGCCACGCCGAGCGCGGCCTCGTCGGGTCCGTGGCCGGAGACGTCGCCGATCACGAGCCGGACCGTCCCGTCGTCGAGCTCGACGCAGTCGAGGAAGTCCCCGCCGACCACGCCGTCGCGGGCCACGACGTAGCGGCTGTCCCAGCGGAGCTCCGGGCTCGGGATCGAGACGCGCCCCAGCAACGAGCTCTCGAGCCGCTGCTGCTCCGCGGCCCTGGTCTCGGCGACGGCGAGGGCCGCGGCGGCCGCCTCGGCCCGGCGGCGCTCGACGGAGAAGCGGATCGCCCGGGAGATCGAGTGCCCGCTCTCCTCGCCCTTGATGAGGAAGTCCTGTGCGCCCAGCGAGAGCGCCTGCACCACGAGATCGCCGTCGGTCCGGCCGGTGAGCACGACGACGGGCACGTCAGGCGCCGCGGCCCGGTACTCCTCGAGCGCCTCGAGCTCCCGGAACCCCGGTAGGCCCAGGTCCAGCACGCATGCCACGGGCGCGGCCGCGGAGGTCACGGCCAGCGCCTCGTGCACGTCTCGTGCGACCACGAGCTCCGCGCCGAGCGGGTCGTCCGACAGCAGCTCACGGAAGAGCACGGCGTCACCGTCGTCGTCCTCCACGAGGAGGAGCGGTGACCGCCGGGGGTCCGTCACGGGGCGGTGGGTCCGAGATCGTGCCGGCCCGAGCGCGCCTGGCGGAACGAGGGGGAGCGGTGGACCATCGCGGTCGCCTCCACCCGGTTGCGCACCTTGAGCTTCGTGTAGGCCGCGTGCAGGTGCGACTTCACCGTTTCCGTACCGATGTAGAGGGCCCGGCCGATCTCCGCGTTCGTCAGGCCCTCGGCGGCCAGGACGAGGACCTCGCTCTCCCGCATGGACAGGCCCTGGCCGCGGCCGGGCCAGTCGAGCTCGGGCTCCACCGGCGTGCGGCGGTGCGCGATCGCCCGCACCTCCTGGCCGGCCGCGACGCGGAGGACGGCCTCGGCGATCTCGGGGCGGGTGAGCCCCTTCGAGATGAAGCCCGACGCCCCGGCACCCATCGCGGCGTCGACCATGTCGGGGAGCAGGTCCATCGAGAACACCACCACGCGCTCGACGAGCGGTTCGCTGAGCAGCCGGGAGATCTCCGACTCGATCGGTTCGGTCCGGCCGAACGTGTCGAACAACGCCACCTGCACGCGCTCGATGACCGGCTCGCCGATCACGATCCGCTCCTTGACGTCGAGCCGGCTGTCGTGGCGGAGCATCTCGGCGAGGCCGTGCACCACGAGGTCGTAGTCGTTGACGGCGGCCACGCTGACCAGGGCATCAGGCGGCGGGGAGGACGGCACGGGGGAGAGAATGGCTGACCCCCGCGCCACGCACACGTTCCGGGCGTCCCCCGTTCGGGGGAATTGGCGGGCGGACCCGGGTGAGCGACCTCGTCGCAGTCCTCGCCCGGCCGGCGGCTCAGGCCTCGCCCGGCCGACGGCTCAGGCCTCGCCCGGCCGACGGCTCAGGCCGAGCCCTCGGCGACGCCGGGCAGCGCGCCCAGGTCGAGCATGCCGCAGAGGTCCAGGACACGTCGGACGGCGGGGCTCATGCCGTCGATGATGAACGTGCCCCCCGCCCCCTCGAACTCGTTCCGGGCGTGGATCAGCGCACGGAGGCCCGAGGAGTCGAGGAACGTGACGTCGGTGGCGTCGACGATGAGGTCGGTGGCACCGGCCTCGCGCAGGGCGACGAGGCGCGACTCGAGGAGGTCGGTCACCGAGACGTCGAGGTCGCCCGTGACGACCGCTCGACCGGTCAACCGCCCGTCGCCGATGTCCAGCACGTCGGTCTCGATGGCCAGGTCCTTCGGGTCCACGCGGGTGCTCTCCTCGTCTCGTGCCGGCGCGCGTACGGCCGACCGCATCGTGCCCCGACCCCTACCCAGGGTGATGCCGCTCAGACCCGTTGCGGGGAGTTCCCCCGGTCGGGGGAGGGTCAGGCCGGTTTGCCGTCGCCGCGGACGGGTAGTCGAGTCCCATGACGCCCGGGCAGACCCTCCCCATCCCCCGCGGCCGGCTGTCGTCGTCGCTGGTCGAGCACCTCCGGACCGGCGAGGTGCGGATCCCGTCGACGAGCCCCGCCGACGTGCTCGGCGACGAGGACGCGCAGCTCGCCCTCCACGTGGTGTACGAGCTCTCGTACCGGGGCTACGCCGGCGTCGACGAGCGCATGGAGCGCGACGACGAGGTCCTGCGCGTCCGGCACCGACTCGAGGACGCGATGGAGGCCCAGCTGCGGTCGGAGGTGGGCCTCGTCCCCCGCGATGCGGTGGCCCTCCTCGAGCGCCTGTCGGCGCCGAGCGACGGCCCGTCGCTGTCGCGGTACCTCCTGGAGCGGTCGGACCTGGGCATGATGCGGGAGTTCGCGATCCACCGCTCGGCCTACCAGCTCAAGGAGGCGGACCCCCACACGTGGGCGATGCCGCGCCTCGACGGCCGGGCGAAGGCGGCGCTCGTCGAGATCCAGTCCGACGAGTACGGACGGGGCGTGCCCGGTGCCGCGCACGCGGAGCTCTGGGCCGAGACGATGGACGAGCTCGGGCTCGACCCGACCTACGGCCGGTACGTCGACCGGCTCCCCGCGACGACGCTGGCGACCGGCAACCTGATCAGCCTGCTCGGCCTCCAGCGCCGCCTCACCCCGGCGCTGCTCGGCCACCTCGCGCTGTTCGAGATGACGAGCACCGGTCCGATGGCGCGGTACTCGGCCGCGCTGGCCGCGGTCGGGGTGTCGGAACGGGGTCGCCGGTTCTTCGACGTGCACGTGGAGGCCGACGCCTACCACGAGGTGCTCGCGCGGACCGACCTCGTGGGCGGCTACCTGGAGCGGCACCCCGAGGGAGGGCGCGAGGTCGCCTTCGGGGCGTTGGCCCTCGACCTGGTCGAGCGCCGCTTCGCCGGGCACCTCCTCGACTCGTTCGAGGAGGGCAGCTCGTCGCTGCGCCCCGCTCCTGCCGAGGCCGTCGCGGCCTGAGCCCGGTCCGTGGCGCCGGCGCGGCGCCGCCCGGGAGGTCGGCCCGTGGCGCGGGCCAGTCGGCGTCGTGGCTCAGAGCTGGTCGCTCAGTGGCCGGGCCGCCTCCTCGCCGCTGAGCGCGGCGGTGAGGCGGACGATGGCGGCTCGGGCGCCACGTTCGATGACCGTCTCGGGATCACCGGGGATGTGCAGGGTCTCGGCGCCGACGTGGCCGTCGACCATCCACCCGATGACCACCTCGCCCGGCGGCCGGCCGTCCTGCTCGGTCGGTCCGGCCACCCCGGTGGTGGCGACCGCGATGTCGGCGTCCAGCAGCCGGGCGACGCCGACCGCCATGTCCCGCGCCGCCGCCTCCGCCACGACCGGGCCCGGTCGGACCCCCAGCACCTCGTGCTTGACCCGGGACTGGTAGCTGACGAGGCCTCCTCTGAACCAGTCGGACGAGCTCTCGACGGAGGCCATGGCCTGGCAGAGGAGGCCGGCCGTGAACGACTCGGCGCAGGCGAGCGTCCGGCCCTGCAGCCGCTGCGCGGCCAGCTCGGCCAGCGTGGTCAGGGATCGGTCTGGTCCGGCGGGTTCCATGTCGCGATCTGCCTACCCGCAGCCTCGTCGACCAGTCGTCGCGACCGGAGCCGCGATGGATCAGGTCGCCGCGAGC
Organism: Dermatobacter hominis; assembly: GCF_020715685.1. Classification (GTDB taxonomy): domain Bacteria; phylum Actinomycetota; class Acidimicrobiia; order Acidimicrobiales; family Microtrichaceae; genus Dermatobacter; species Dermatobacter hominis. Next base: position 1,711,977 of record NZ_CP085840.1, on the reverse strand, counting down.
AGGCCGGCGTCGTCGGCACCGGGCTCGGCCACGTGCGTGGTGAACCCGTCGCCGAAGGCGAGGCGGACCGCTCGGAGGAACGAGATCGCATCGTCGGGCTCGTCCGCGCTGCGGAGGAGGCGGTCGAGCGCGTCGCGGTCGCCGCGCACGCCGTGATCGGTCCAGCGCAGCCGGCGGACCGACCCGCGCACCTCGACCTCGACATGCACGTCACCGGTCACCGGCGCGGGCATCGTGGCGGTCACGACGCCACCGCCCACCGCTCGGACCGGGCGTCGCGTCGGGCGTCCCGTTCGGCGGCCTTGCGGCGTCGACGCTCGTGCTCCGAGGGGCTGAACGGCATCGCCGCCCCACGGTCATCGAGCGGGTGCTCCCCTCGAGTGCCGATCGCGTCCACGTCGATCGCGCCTACCTCGATCGCGTCCATGTGGCCCCTTCGTCGTCCGTCTGGTCGTCCCGGTCGGCTGGTCGTCCCGGTCGACTGGTCGGATCGGGAGGTTCCCGCCGCCGAACGGGGACAAACCACCGGATCGGGGGATCGCGGGCCCCGGTCCCGGCCGGGTAGGGCACCGGGGTGCTCCGGGTCGGGACATCGGGATGGCAGTACCGCAGCTGGCGGGAGGCCTTCTACGGCGGGCGCCCGACGAGCGGATGGCTGGCCGCGTACGCGGCCACGTTCGGCACGGTCGAGGTCAACAGCTCCTTCTACCGGCTGCCCGAGCGCCACACGGTCGCCCACTGGGCCGAGGCGACGCCCGACGACTTCTGCTTCGTGCTCAAGGTGAGCCGCTACCTGACCCACGTGCGGCGGCTTCGCGATCCCGAGGAGCCGATCGAGCGCTTCCTGGACCGCGCCGAACCGCTCGGTCCGAAGCTCGGCGCCGCCCTCCTGCAGCTCCCGCCGGACTTCCGGATCGACGTCGATCGGCTGGCGGCGGTGCTCGAACGCTGGCCGGCGGACGTACCCCTCGCGGTCGAGCTGCGCCACGACAGCTGGTTCGTCGACGAGGTCCGCTCGCTCCTCGGCGAGCGGTCGGTCCCGCTGGTGCGGACCGACCGCGACGGCCGACCCCAGGAGCCGGCCTGGGTCACGGCGGACTGGTGCTACGTGCGCCTGCACGAGGGCACCGCGAGGCCGCGGCCCTGCTACGGGGACCGGGCGCTCCGGTCGTGGCGCGACCGCATCGTCGACGGGTGGGGCACCGGGGCGCGGGGGTTCGCGTTCTTCAACAACGACCCGCAGGCGTGCGCACCCCGGAACGCGGTGCGGTTCCGCGAGCTGGCGTCGGCGGCCGGCGTCGACGTCGGCTGAACGGGGGCGACGTCGACGCCGGCCCCGCAGCGGGGGGCCTGCGGCTCAGACGGAGCGGCGGACGGCCACGGGGGCCCGGTGGTCCCGGCGGACGAGCAGGGCGCCCATCCCGGCCTCGAGCAGCTGGCGCTTGATCCGGGGTCGGTCGGCCAGGACCTCGAGGCGCCGCTCGGCCCTGAAGAAGCGCACGGCCAGCGCCCGGAGCGCCTCGAGCTCGCAGGGGGCGAGCTCCTCGAGGCCGAGCAGCTCGAGCGTGGTCGTCACCTGGCGCAGCGGAGGCCGGGTGAGCGCGAGCTGCTGGACCACCGGGGTGTCGAAGCTGCGATCCCGGCTCAGCTCCCGTCGGCTCAGCTCCCGTTCCTGTCGCCGTGATCGCACGGCGGTGTCGCTACCCGGACCCGGTGACCTTGAAACCCCCGGGGGAGGGGAGTAACGGATTGCCTCGCCCGGACGTTGTCAGCAGCTCCGCACCGCCTTGCCGTACAGCCCGTTGAGGACCTCGTTGCCCTCCTTGGTCAGGTGGACCGAGTCGGTGGTCAGCGTGCTGGTCGGGGGTTCGCCCTCGAGCGTGTCCTCGACCTCTGCGTTCCAGTCGATGACCCCCAGCCGGTCGTCGGTGCCGACCAGCTGCTCGAGCGCGTCGTTGAACCGCCGGGCGGCGTCGGTCGAGACCTGCCCGGTCGTGCCGTCGACCATGTGCTCGTTGATGTTGACGAGGTGGATGCAGCGGGCCTTCGGGTAGAGGCCGATCAGCGCGCTGAGCGCCGCCATCGACTGCTCGACGGGCGTGCCGGCCCGGACGTCGTTGGTCCCGAGGTTGACGATGAGCTGGGCCGCGTCGGTCGTCGACACCACCTCGGCCGGAGGGATCGCACCGAGCACCTGCTTCCCGAAGTTGCCGCTGACCTTGAGGTCGAAGTCGTCGCCCATCTCGGCGCGGAGGTCGGCCTCGTCGAAGGTGACGAGGGAGTCGCCGACGATCGCCACGCGCTCGCCCTGGTTCTTCGAGCACGAGGGGGCGATCGCGGCGACGAGGAGGAGGCAGGCTGCGATCGCCGGCACTCGGAGGGCGCTGAGCTGAGGTGTCCCGGTCATGACCCATCCGTACCCGGCGCGCCGAGGCCCGAGTCGGCCCGTCGGGCGGTCCAGGGACGCGCCCCGCCATCGCGGCGGCGCCGGGCTGGCCGAACGGTCGCCGGGTAGGGGTCGGCGAGACCGAGGAGGTGGTCCGATGTCCGGACCCGACGGCGACGACCTGCGCTTCGTCGCGCTCAACTGCACGCTCAAGCCCGGGCCGGAGGCGTCGAGCACCGACGTCCTGCTCGACGCGATCACCGGCGAGCTCGAGACGTTCGGCTACACGGGCGAGACCATCCGGGTGGTCGATCGCGGCGTCGCCCACGGCGTCACCGCCGACGAGGGCGACGGGGACGGCTGGCCGGCCGTGCGCCGGCAGATCCTCGAGTCGCACGTCCTCGTGCTCGGCACGCCGATCTGGATGGGGCACCCGTCGAGCGTCGCCCAGCAGGTGCTCGAGCGGCTCGACGCCTTCCTCGGCGAGACCGACGACCGGGGCCAACTCGCCACCGTCGACCGGGTGGCGCTCGTGGCGGTGGTCGGCAACGAGGACGGCGCCCACCACGTCGGCGCCGAGCTCTACCAGGGCCTGAGCGACGTCGGCTTCACTCTGCCGCCGGGTGCGATGGCCTACTGGGTGGGCGAGGCGATGGGCTCCACCGACCTCAAGGACCTGGACGCCATCCCGGAGAAGACGATGGACCAGGCGCGCACGATGGTGGCCAACGCAGCGCACCTCGTCACGCACCTGTCGGGCGTCGGGCCGTACCCGACGCTCGAGTAGGACCGCGAGGTGGGTGCGCCGAGGGTCCTCGGCATCTCGGGCAGCCTCACTACTCGGTCCCCGGCGTCCTCAAGAACGCCATCGACCGGGCCTCGCGACCCGTCCCGGGGTCGAGCCTCGAGCGCAAGCCGATCGCGATCATGGGCGCGGCGCCCGGCGCGTCCGGCTCCGTCCGGGCCCAGCTCGTACTCCGCCAGTCGTTCCTGTGGACCGACTCGCGGGTCGTCACGAAGCCCGAGGTCGTGGTGTTCCGTGTCGCGGAGCGCTTCGAGGACGGCCGCCTCGTCGACGAGGGCACGGACCAGCTGGTCCGCGACCTGCTCGTGGCGCTCGCCGACCTGATCCGCAGCACGACCGGGGCCCGCGCCGCGGACGAGGTCGCGATCTCGCCGGTCTGACGCGTCGCAGGTCGCCGACCGACCGTCGGGGAGGGCGTTAGCGTCCGGCTCCGTGACGACCGACGTCGACCACCACGCCGCGGGCGACGACGCACCCGACGACCAGGCCCGCGACGATCGGGCGATGGCCAGGCTGTACCTGCGCCTGGTGCTCCTGGGGGCGGTCATCGGCGTGCCGGCCGCCCTCGTCGCCGCGCTGTTCCTGGCCCTGGTGCACACCGTCGAGGGCTGGTTGTGGGACGACCTGCCCGAGGCGCTGGGGCACGCGGAGCCGCCGTGGTTCCTCGTGCTCGCCCTGCCGGTCGCCGGGGCCGTGATCGTGTGGGTCGCCCGGCAGTTCCTGCCGGGCGACGGCGGCCACTCGCCGCTCGAGGGCATCGGCGGCGGCGCGACGCCGTGGCGCAACGGCGCGGGGATCGCCCTCGCCGCCGTCGGCACCCTGTCCTTCGGTGCGGTGCTGGGGCCGGAGGCCCCGCTGATCGCCCTGGGCTCCGTCGTCGGCATGGTCGTGGTGGCGAACACGCGGGTCAGGGGGCGGGGTGAGGAGGTGCTCGCCACGGCCGGGTCGTTCTCGGCGGTGTCGGCCCTGTTCGGCGGCCCGCTCGTCGCCGGCATCCTGCTGATGGAGGGCGGCCTGGCGGCGGGTGCGTCGCTGACGGTCGCCCTCCTCCCCGGCCTCGTCGCCGCCGCCGTCGGCTACGTCCTGTTCGTCGGCCTGGGCGACTGGGGCGGGCTGGCCCAGCAGTCGCTCGCCGTCCCGGACCTGCCGCTCTACCAGGGCACCCACCTGCTCGACCTCGCGCTGGCGATCGTCGTCGGCCTGGTCGCCGCCGCGCTGATCCTCGTGGTGCGGGAGCTCGGCGGGCGGGTGCGCGCGTGGTCCGACCGCCGGTGGCAGGTCGCGCTCCTCCTCGGCGGGGCCGCGGTCGGGGCGATCGCGCTCGCGGCGTCGTCGCTCGGTGCCGACGCCCAGGACGTGCTGTTCTCCGGCCAGGCCGCGGTCCCGCACGAGGTGGCGACCACCTCGGTCGACGTGCTGGTCGTCCTGCTGGTGGCCAAGGGCCTGGGCTACGCCGTCTGCCTGGGCTGCGGGTTCCGGGGCGGGCCGGTGTTCCCGGCCATCTTCCTCGGCATCGGCGTCGCCGGGATCTGCGTCGACCTGTTCGGCGTCTCGCCGACCTGGGCCGTGGCCGTCGGCGCCGCCGCCGGCATGGCCGCGGGCACCCGGTTCGTGTTCGCGTCGCTGCTGTTCTCGTCGCTGCTCGTCGGCTCCGCCGGGCTCGACGCGCTGCCGGCCGCGGTGCTGGCCACCACCTCGGCCTGGCTGCTGGTCACAGCCGTCGAACGGCGGCGATCGACCGGTGGCGACGACGACGCGGGGGCGACCGGTCCGGCGTCGGCCCCGGCGCCCGCCTGAGAGCGCCCTCCTCCGGGAGGTCGCGCTCGGCGGGTCAGGTCCGCCCGGAGGCCTCGCCGACGCGGCGGAACTGCTCGGTGCGGTGGACGAACGACGCCGCTTCGACCCGGTTGCGCACGCCGAGCTTCGCGAACGCGGCCCGGAGGTGGGTCTTGACGGTCTCGACGCCGATGAACAGCGCCGCACCGATCTCGGCGTTGGTGAGCCCCTCGGCGGCGCGCACCAGCACCTCGCTCTCACGGAGCGACAGCCCGCGGTCGCGACCCGGCCACACGAGCTCCGACGACGGCACCTCCTCGCCGGCGGGCTCGGCGCGGACCTGGGAGCCCGCCGCGACCTGCAGCAGGGCGTCGGCGATCTGGTGGGCATCGAGCGCCTTGGACACGTAGCCGGCGGCGCCCACGGCGATCGCCTCGTCGATCGCGTGCGGGGGCAGATCGATGCTGAACAGCACGACCGCCCCGACGAGCGGCTCGCGGCTGAGCTCGAGCAACCCGGCGACGCCCGGCTCGGAGCGGCCGAACGAGTCGTAGAGCGCCACGTCGACCCGCTCGAGCACCGGTTCGCCGAGCGTGATGCGCTGGCGGACGTCGAGCCGCTCGTCGGTCGACAGCATGGCGGACAACCCCTCGACGACCAGGTCGTAGTCGTTGACGACCGCCACCGGGATCGGTCGGCTGCGGTGTGGCGGCTGGCCCATCGGCACAGGATCGCGGACGGGTGGCCCGAACGCCACCGCCCTAGCCTGCGGACGAGCGACGAGGAGGTGGCCGGTGATCGAGACCGTGGTCGAGAGGTGGCACCAGCACCTGAGGGGCGAGCTGCCGGGCGGCCTCGACGAGCTGCTCGCCGACGACGTCGTGTTCCACTCGCCGATCGTGTTCACGCCCCAGGAGGGCAAGGCGCTGACCTCGCTCTACCTGCAGGCGGCGTTCCAGGCCCTGCCCGGCGACGGCGCGCCGGCGATGGGCGACGGTGGCGTTGACGGCCCGTCGGACGGTGCCGGTCGCTTCCGCTACACGAAGCAGGTCATGTCCGGCGACACCGCGGTGCTCGAGTTCGAGACGACGGTCGACGGGACGTGGGTCAACGGTGTCGACATCATCCGCTGCGACGACGAGGGCCGCATCGTCGAGTTCCGCGTGATGCTCCGGCCGTTGCGGGCGATCGAGGTGGTGCACGGGCAGATGCGGGCGATGCTCGAGCGGCTGTCCGCCGGAGGGTGATGCCGGACCTGCGGCGGGCGGTCAGGGGCGCAGCGGCGACGTGATGACCGGGAGGTCGGCGTAGGTCACGATCCCGGGCGCCGCGGCGTGGACCGCCGGGATCGCGTTGACCACGGGCAGCGCCGTGATGCGCATCCCGATCGAGTGCATGGTCGCCACCGTGAGGTCCGCGAGGTCGGCCTCCGTCGGCCAGATCTCCAACCGCAGCCGCAGGTTCGGGTCGCCCGTGACCTCGACCAGGTAGCCGTGCTCGACCGTCCACGGCGGGTCGATCCGGGTGCTGGCGAGCCAGCGCTGCCGGACGGCCACGACCTCCCGGTCGCCGCCCGCGCCGTCGACCACGTGGCCGGTCCACACCACGTCCATGCCCGCCACGTGGTCGCGCTCGATCACCATCGACGGCAGATGGACGTCCTCGGTGGCGTGGGCGAACGTGACCTCGCAGCGGATGTCCTCGAGCTGGACGCCGAGCAGTCGACCGAGCAGCTCGACCGCCTCGGCGAACACGGCGCTGCCCGCCTCGACGTCCTCGGCGTGGCCGGCGTCGTCGCGGGGCCGGCCCCAGCCCATCGCCTCGAAGTTGGCGTCGCCCACGAACTGGCTGACGTCGACCGACTCCGACACGCCGACGTGCTCGACGCCGGCGCTGATCCCGGCCGACACGGCGGCGAGCAGCTGTGCGTACCCCGGGTTCATCCCGCTGCCGAACAGGGTCGCACCGCCCTCGACGGCGGCGGCCCGCAGCTCGGCCAGGGCATCGGGGCCGAGGTTCGTGCCCGTGACCAGCTCCGCGGTCGTGACCACGTCGACGCCGGCGCGCAGCAGTCGCGCCAGCTCGGCCACGTCGACGTGGAGCGGAGAGTGCACGATCACGTCGGGACGACGCCCGAGCAGCTCGTCGACGTCGCCGGTGGCCGGGACGCCGAGGTCGCGGTCGAGCCCGCACAGCCGACCGACGTCGACGCCGGCCTTGTCGGGCGACCAGGCGTAGGCGCCGACGAGCTCGAGGTCGGCCCGGGCGTCGATCGCCCGGACGGCCTGGCGGACGACGTTGCCGGTGGTCCACACGGCGACGCGCAGGGGGACGGCGGGTCCGGTCACGCGCCGACGGTACCCGGCCCCGGGTGCGATGATCTCCCGATGGCCGTGCAGCCCGACGTCGAGGTCGCCGCGGTCGAGCTCGTGGCGGTGCGGCGGCGCTTCGACGTCGACCCGCCGGTCGTCGCGCTCGACGGGGTCGACCTCTGCGTCGCCCCCGGCTCGCTGACCGCGGTCCTGGGCCCGTCCGGCAGCGGCAAGACGACGCTCCTGCGGGTCCTGGCCGGCACCGAGCGGCCCGACTCGGGCACGGTCCGCATCGGCGGCGCCACGCTCGACGCCCCGGGCACCCACGTCCCGCCGGAGCGGCGCCGGGTCGGTCTCGTCCCGCAGGAGGGCGCGCTCTTCCCGCACCTCGACGTCGCCGGCAACGTGGCCTTCGGCCTGCCGCGCCGCTCGCGCCGCGAGCGCTCCCGTCGGGTCGCGGAGCTGCTCGAGCTGGTGGACCTGCAGGGCATCGGGCACCGGCGGCCCCACGAGCTGTCGGGCGGCCAGCAGCAGCGCGTCGCCCTGGCCCGAGCGCTCGCCCCGGCCCCCGACGTGGTCCTCCTCGACGAGCCGTTCAGCGCGCTCGACGCCTCGCTGCGGTCGTCCCTGCGCACCGAGGTCGCCGACCTGCTCCGCTCGACCGGGACCACCGCCGTGCTCGTGACCCACGACCAGGACGAGGCGATGTCGGTGGCCGACTCGCTGGCCGTGCTCCGCGCGGGCCGCATCGTCCAGCACGGCCCGCCCGACGAGCTCTACCGCCGACCGGCGGACCTCTGGGTGGCGGGCTTCCTCGGCGACGCGGTGCTGCTCGACGCCGAGCTCGCCGACGGGGTCGCCCGGTGCGCGCTCGGCGAGCTGCCCGTGGACCGGGCCGGCGCGCCCGAGGCCGGCGCCGTGACCGTCTTCCTCCGACCGGAGCAGGTGTGGCCGGCCGGATCGGCGACCGGGGTCGTCGGCGAGGTGGCGGGGACCCGGTTCGCCGGCGCCGAGGTGGAGGTGGCCCTGGTCGTGGACGGGACCGAGGTGGCGGCAAGGTGGCCCTCGTCGCTCGCGCCGGTGCGGGCCGGCGACCGGGTCGACCTCGAGGTCCTCGGGCGGCCGGTGGCGTACCCGGCCCGGACCTGACCGGCGGGCCGGTTCGGCGGCCGCCCGCCGCGGCCCTCCGCGCGTGCCGTCCGTCTTCTACGGTGGGGCGCCGGTCGGGCCGATCACGAATGAGCGGCGCCGACGACCGCACGACGGGAGCGGGGGACGGGGGATGACGGTGAGGTTCGCTTCGACGAGGGGGTCGCTCCGATGACGGGCGCGGTGCGGGCCGTGCGCCGCCACCCGTGGCGCACGTTCGCCGCCACGGTGCTCGTCGTCCTCGGCGTCGGCGCCGTCATGAACCGCAGCATCATCAGCGCCGCGCTGCTCGCCGACGACGAGGTCGACCTCAGCCTCCCCGTGGTCGAGCCCCTCGAGGCCGGGCCGGGCGAGACGGTGTACCGAATCGATCCCGAGCGCTCCTCGGCCACGGTGCACGTCACCGAGGAGCTCGCGGGCGCCGACAACGAGGTCGAGCTGGTCACCCACGGCATCGCCGGCGACGTCGGCGTCGGTCCGGGCGCGGACGGCCGTGCGGCGTCGGTCCGGCTCGGTGCGATCGCCGTCAACGTCGAGCAGCTGGAGAGCGACAACTCGCTCCGCGACAAGATGATCCGCCACGAGTTCCTCGAGTCGTCCGAGCACCCCGAGGTCCGCCTCGACGACGCGACGGTCAGCCTGCCCGACGACGCCAGCGCGACCGAGGTCGACGGCGCCACCATCGACGGCACGCTCCACGTCAAGGGCGTCGACCGGCCCACGACCTGGTCGGTCGACGCGTCGGTCGAGGGCGACACGCTGACCGCGACGGCGACGACCACCATCAAGATGTCGGACTTCGGCGTCGGACCGATCTCCAAGGCCGGGCTCGTCGGCACCGAGGACGACATGGAGGTCGCCCTCCGGCTGACCGCCGTCGACGGCCGCGGCTTCGAGCCGCCCACGGTCCTCGCCTCGGCGGTGGACGACCGGGCCGGCGACACCTCCGACGCACCGTCGTTCTCGAAGGAGGTGCAGCCGATCCTCGAGCAGAACTGCGCGTCGTGCCACGAGCGCGGCGCCGTCGGTGCCTCCATGTGGAAGCTCGCGAACGCGCGGGACGCCGCAGACGTCGCCGACGGCCTGGCCGTGGTGACGAAGGCGGAGTACATGCCGCCGTGGCCGCCCTCCGACGAGGGCATCGAGCTCCAGCACGCCCGCGGCCTCACCGACGAGCAGATCTCGACGATCGTCGACTGGGCGAAGGCCGGTGCGCCGCTCGACGTGCCCGACTCGACGAAGGTCGAGGCGCCCGCCGAGCCCGAGGTGCCGCTGCCGCGGGCCGACGTCACGCTGTCGCTGCCCGAGCCGTACCAGGGCGGTCCGGCGACCAAGGACGACTACCGCTGCTTCATCCTCGACCCGCACCTCACGGAGCCGACGTTCCTGACCGGGTCGAACTTCCAACCCGACCAGCTCCAGATCGTCCACCACGCCCTCGTGTACCAGCGGCCGGCCCGCGCCATGGCCGACGCCGTGGCGCGCGACGCGGCGGATCCGGGCGGCGGTTGGTCGTGCGCCACCGGCATGGGCGGCGACTCGACCGCCGGCGCGCTCGTCGGCGGGTGGGTCCCCGGCCAGCGACCGCAGGACTTCGGCGACGGGGTGGGCTACGAGTTCGAGCCCGGCGACTTCCTCGTCGTGCAGATCCACTACCACTACGACGCCGACGCGCCGCCCGACCGCTCGACGATGGCGCTCGAGCTGTCCCACGACATGTCGCTGATCCCGCTGCACACCTCGCAGCTGATCGGCCCCGTCGAGATCCCGTGCCCGGGCGGCCTCACGGGCGGGCTGTGCGACCGCCCGGCCGCGCTGGCCGACGTCGCCCAGCGGTTCGGTCCCGGCGCCGCCGTCGTGAGCGACGCGCTCAACCGCATCTGCCGCACGAAGCCCGAGGAGCTGGCCGCGACGTCCGACGGCGTCACCGCCACCACCACGTGCGACTACCGGATCCGCGAGGACGGCGACATCGTCGACGTGCTCGGCCACATGCACGAGCTCGGCTCCTCGTACCGGATGACCCTCAACCCCGACACGGCCGGCCAGAAGGTGCTGCTCGACATCCCGACGTGGGACTTCGACTGGCAGCTCAACTACCAGCCCGTCGAGCGGGTGACGGTGAAGAAGGGCGACACGATCCGGGTGTCGTGCTCCTGGGACCGCAACCTGCGCTTCGACCCGCAGCCGCGCTACATCGTGTTCGCCGAGGGCACCCGGGACGAGATGTGCTTCTCGACGGTCACCATCCGGCCCGAGGGCTGATCGGACCGCGCCCGTCGGGTCGGGCCGTCCGGCGCCGACGACCCGCCGGTCGGGGCAGCATGCAGACGTGAACGACGACGCCTCCGCCGCGCCCGCCGACCCGGCGGGTGCCGAACCCCGGATCTACATCCACGAGCTGATCGACGTGATCGGCCACAACCGCGCCCGCTACGTCCAGCACATGACGGCGAACTGGTGCCCGATCGCACGCCAGGAGCGCGACCAGCTCTGCCTCGGCGTCTGGTCGACGATCGGCTCGACCGGCGCCTGGCCGCAGGTCGTGAACATGTGGGAGCTGCGCGGCTGGGACGGGCTGGCCGCGAACCTCGCGCACGAGACGGCGGGCGGCCGCGACCAGGACCCGTCGCTCGCGGCGTGGTGGTCGGTGGCGGCGTCGCTGCGCCGGGGCGGGTTCGACCGCATCGTCGTGCCCACGCCGTGGACCCGCCCCGTCGAGCAGCTCTGCGCCGACGGCGTGCGGGGCGCCGTGTACGCGCACGAGCTGTTCACGGTGGCGCCCGGCGCGTCCGGCGACCTGCTCGCCGCGCTCGGCGAGCGGGGCCGGCCCGCGGTCGAGGCGCTGGGGTCGACCGCCGTCGGCGCCTACGAGGTGGCGATGGCGGACCGGTCCGAGGCGATCGCCATCTGGGCGATCCCGGACTGGCCGTCGTGGGTCGCCTACGAGCGGGCGTGGGAGCCGGGCGGCGCGCTCGAGGCGTGGGCGGCCGAGCTGCGCGGGGTGGGGGCGCGGTGGCGGCGGCAGCTGATGGTCGACGCCCCCCTGTCACCGCTGCGCACCGGCCGCCAGCCGCAGGAGTCGGACCGCCGCCCGCTCGACGAGCTGTGACCCTCCTCGGCCTCACCGTCTACGGGCCGTCCCTCCGCGGTGCAGTCCCCGAGGTCGCGGTCGCCCGGCACGTGGAGGTGCCGGCCGAGGTGGCCGAGCTGTTCGCCGAGGCGCACCACCGCCTGCGGCCCGGCGCCGTCGGCGTCCACCTCGGCGACGGCGACGTCCGGGTGCGCCACGACGTCGGGGTCGCGCCGGATCCGCCGCCCGAGCCCGCCGAGGACGTCGTCGAGGCGATCCGGTCGGCCCGACGACCCGTCGTCCTCGCGGGTCCCGGCGTGGTGCACCTGGACTCGGTCCCGGGCCTGCGCGCCCTCGCTCGGGCGCTGAGCGTCGGGGTGCTCAACACCTGGGGCGCGAAGGGGTGTTCGACTGGCGCAGCCCGCACCACCTCGCCACCGCCGGGCTCCAGGCCCGCGACGCCGAGCTCGGCGGGCTCGCCGACGCCGACCTCATCGTCGCGACCGGGCTCGACCCCGCCGAGCTCGGCGGGGCGTGGCGCCTGGCGCCGGTCGTCGACGTCCACCCGTGGTCGCTGGCGCCGCTGGCGGCACGCACCGGTCGACCCCCGACCCCGATCGAGCGGCCGCCGCTGTTCGCCGCCCTCGCGACCGTCACGCAGGCCGGCTGGGAGCGGACGACCGCGCCGCTCGCGCCGACCCGGGCGACCCGCACGTACGGCGAGCTGCTCGGGGGGAGCGGCGTCGTCGCCGCCGACCCGGGACCCGCCGGGTTCTGGGTGGCGCGGACGGTCCCGACCGAGGGCCTCCGCGGCGTCGTGGTCAGCAGCGACCCCCGGGCGCTCGGCTCCGCGGTGGCGACCGCTGCGGTGGCCCGGCTGCTCGATCCCGACCGGGCCGCGCTGGCGGTCGTCGACGAGCTCGGCGGTCCGGGCCGGGCCTGCCTCGACGCCGCGGCCCGCCTCGGCGTCCCGGTGGCGGTCGAGCGGTGGTCCGACGACGGGGACGCGCTCGACGCGGCGGCGCACCGCGACCGCCTGGCCGGCGTCGTCGGGCGCGGCGGCGAGGTCTCGCTCGCGACCGACGACGGCCAGCTCGCGGAGATCGTCGCGGCGGCCGGCGAGGTCACCGCCTGGGGCGGCCTCGGCCCGCGCCCCGATGCGGCGGACCCGGCTGCCGGCCGGACCTGAACGGCCGATCGGCACCCGCATAGGCTCGCCGGATGCCTTCCGCCGCCGGCCTCGCCGACCTCGAACTGACCACCGTGACCCTCGACGTCGCCGACGGCGTCGCCACCGTCACCCTCGACCGTCCCGACGTCTACAACTCGTTCGACCCCACCATGACCCAGGAGGTCGCGACGGTCTGGCAGGCGCTGCGCCACGCCGACGAGGTGCGGGCGGTCGTGCTCACGGCCTCGGGGGACAAGGCGTTCTGCACGGGCATCGACCGCGACAGCGTCGAGGAGTTCGGCCTGGACCCGTTCACGTACGAGGACCCCGGCAGGCTGCTCGGCCCCAAGAGCCAGGGCCTGTGGAAGCCCGTGATCGCCGCGGTCAACGGCATGGCCTGCGGCGGCGCCTTCTACTTCCTCGCCGAGGCCGACGTGATCCTCGCCGCCGAGCACGCCACCTTCTTCGACCCGCACGTCACCTACGGGATGGTGGCCGCGTACGAGCCGATCCTGCTGCTGCGCCGGATGCCGTTCGGCGACGTCCTGCGCATGGCGATCACCGGGGCGCACGAGCGGATCGGCGCCGAGACCGCGCAGCGGATCGGCCTGGTCAGCGAGGTCCTGCCGGCCGACGAGCTGCGCGGGGCCGCCCACGACCTGGCCGCGGTCGTGGCGTCCCAGCCGGCGGTCGCCGTCCAGGCGACGGTGCGCACGTTGTGGGCGGCCCGCGACCTGCCCGGCCTGCAGGCCACCGACCTCGGCAACCTCTTCCTGGAGCTCGGCACCTCGACCGAGGCCCTGCTCGAGGGCCAGGAGGTGTTCTCGTCCGGGAAGCGGATCGTCCCGAAGGTCCGCTGAGCGGGCGACCGGGAGGGCCCCGGATCAGGAGCGACCGGGCAGCCGCTTCACGAGCACGGCGAACCGCAGATCGTCGCGGCGCGGCATCCCGAAGCGGTCGTCGTCGTACGGGAACGGCAGGCGCTCACCGGTGAGCTCGTAGCCCCGGCGCCGGTACCAGTCGATCAGCTCGTGGCGGACGTCGATCACGTGCAGCTCGACCGCGGCCGCGCCCCACTCCGCCGCCAGCCGCTCGCCGGCGGCGAGCGTGCGGCGGCCCAGCCCCGACGACTGCCGCCCGGGGTCGACGGCGAACATCCCGAGCAGGCTGCGACCCCGTGCGTCGGGCCGGCCCAGCTCGCAGCAGGCCACGATCCGGCCCGCCCCGGCACCGTCGTCCGCCTCGTCGACGAGGACCAGCACGGCGGCGTCGGGTCCGGTGATGGCGTCGAGCACCATGTCCCGATCGGTGCGCTGGCCGCCGATCAGGTGGGTCTCGGTCGTCCACGTCGCGTCGGTGGCCTCGCCGCGGTAGGCGGCGTGGACGAGCGGTACGAGCTCGTCGACGTCGTCGGTGGTGGCCAGGCGGAAGCCGTCGTGCACGGGGGGCGAGGAGCGGGGCTCAGGCGTCGGCCGGCGACAGCTCGAAGACGCGGAACTCCCGGTCGGTGACCTCGGTGTAGTCGCGCCAGTTCGGGAACCAGCCGAGCAGCTCGTCCCAGCGCGCCTGCCGCTCGTCGCCGGTGAGCAGCCGCGACCGCACGGGGTACGAGCTGCCCTTGAACACGACGGTGGCGTCGGGGTGGGCGAGCAGGTTGCCGGTCCACGCCGGGTGCCGGTCGCTCGCGAAGTTGGACCCGACCACGAGCAGCTTGCCGTCCTCGATCGGCACGGCGGCCAAGGGGGTCTCCCGGGGTTGGCCGCTCCTCGCCCCGGTGGTGGTGAGCATGCACATCGGCTGCGCCCTCGAGTCGAACATCCAGCGCCCGCCGCTCAGCCGGTGCAGCACCTTGTGGGTCTGCGGCAGCACCTTCGGCGCCGCCCAGCGGAACGGCCGCGAGGCCAGGACCCACCCGGGGATCTTCACGCCGGTGATCCGGTCCTTGAGGCTCCTGGCGCCGCCGGTCCCCACGCCGATCGGCTGTCCGCTGGTCGTCATGTCCGGAAGCATCCCACGTCCCCATCCACCGGAACGGATCGGGGGCGGCGCTCAGCGGGTCGTCGCGCCACCGTCGAGCCCGATCGTCTGGCCGGTGATCCACGAGGCCTCGTCGGACACGAGGTACACGACCGCCGCGCCGACGTCGGCCGGCTCGCCCAGCCGGCCCACCGGGACGCTGCGCACGAGCCCCGCCACCGCCGCGTCGGTCGCACCGTCGGGCACGACGTTGGACAGCATGCCGAGCGCGAGCGAGTTCACGGTGACCCCGGTCGGGGCGAGCTCCTGGGAGAGGTGGCGCACGAACCCCTCGATGGCGCTCTTCGACGCGCCGTACAGCGAGACCCCGAAGGCGAGACCGGTGCGGGCCGCGCCGGAGGAGATCTGCACGATGCGGCCGTGTCCGTGCTCGACCATCGGGTCGACGACGGCGCGGATGCAGTGCAGCGACCCGTAGAGGTTGAGGTCGACGAACGGACGCCACTCCTCCGGGTCCATGTCCCTGAACGGCACGGTGCCCATGCCGGCCGGGACGCCGGCGTTGTTCACGAGGATGTCGAACGGGGCGCCGAGCGCATCGGCCGCCGTCGCCACCCCCTGGGTGACCGCGGCGGCGTCGGTGATGTCGAAGGGCGCGGCGACGGCCCGGGCGCCGGCCGCCGAG
This sequence comes from Dermatobacter hominis, assembly GCF_020715685.1. GTDB lineage: Bacteria > Actinomycetota > Acidimicrobiia > Acidimicrobiales > Microtrichaceae > Dermatobacter > Dermatobacter hominis. The sequence continues at coordinate 1,696,643 of NZ_CP085840.1, read as the reverse complement.
ACCTCCTCGGCCGCCGAGGTGGCGCGACCGGTGTCCAGGTCGTTGACCGCCACGGCCGCACCCTGCCCGGCCAGGGCCCGGACGATGCCGGCACCCACGCCCCGTCCGCCGCCGGTGACGAGCGCGGTCCTGCCGGTCAGGTCGAACATCGCCACATGGTACTTGACGAGGTCAAGTACCATCCGGGCATGGATCCGGGGCCCGCGCTGCGGCGGTTCGAGGGGCGGCGGGCGATCGTCACCGGTGCGAGCCGCGGCATCGGCGCCGCCGTGGCGGAACGCCTGGCGGCCGAAGGGGCTGCGGTCGCGATCGTCGCCAGGACCGACGCGCCGGGAGGCCGGCTGGCCGGCAGCCTCCGTGAGACGGCCGAGCGGCTGACCGCGCTCGGCGCCACGGTGGCGACGGTGGTGGCGGACCTCGCCGACGAGGCCGACCGCGCGCGTGTGGTCCCCGAGGCGGTCGGCGGCCTCGGCGGGCCGGTCGACGTCCTCGTCAACGATGCTGCGGCCGCGATCTACGCGCCGCTGGCGGAGATGCCGCTCCGGCGACGGCGCCTCATGTTCGAGGTCAACGTGCACGCGCCGGTCGACCTGGCCCAGGCGGTGCTCCCCGGCATGCGCGGGCTCGGCGAGGGCTGGATCGTGAACGTCTCGAGCCGCTCGGCGGTGCACTGGGACGGGCCGCCGTTCGACCTCGGGATCACCGGCACCACGATCGCGGAGTACGGGGCGTCGAAGGCGGCGCTCGACCGGATCAGCAACGGCCTCGGCGCGGAGCTGCTCGAGGACCGCATCCGCGTGAACTCCGTGTCGCCGCGGGCGGCGGTGCTGAGCGAGGGCGCCGACGCGCTGGTCGGCGACCGACTGCGGCCCGACCAGATCGAGCCGCTCGAGCACATGGTCGAGGCCGTGGTCGCGCTGTGCGCCTGCGATGTCGGGGTGACCGGCCGCACGCTCGTGAGCGGCGACCTGCTCGCCGAGCTCGGCCAGCCCGTCCACGGGCTCGACGCCGTGCTCCTCGACGACGCCGCCGCGCCGTGACCGCGCCCGGCGACCTCGACGAGGTCGAGGCCTCGCTCGAGCGGCTCTTCCGGCTGGCGATGGGGCGGCGCACGCTGTCGCGCCAGACCGAGGCGGTCGGGTCACCGGTCTCGCGTGCCGGCTACGCCGTCCTGCGGACGCTCGCGTCGGGGCCGCTGTCGATGAAGGAGCTGGCCGCCCGCGCCGCGATGGATCCGGCCGTGGCGGCGCGGCAGGTCGGCGCCCTGGAGCGGGAGGGCCTGGTCCGCCAGCGCGCCGACGAGCGCGACGGGCGGGTGCGGGTGGTGGCGCCGACCGAGGCCGGCCGCGAGGCGTTCCGGCGGATCGTCGAGCTGCGGACCGCCTACCTCGCCGACGTGCTCGGCGACTGGTCGACGACGGATCGAGCAGGGCTCGTGCGGGTGGTCGACCGCCTGGTCGCCGACCTGCAGCGGGTGCCGTTCGCACGGGAGGAGCGGTGATGGCAGCAGCGGGCGACGGCGAGGGCGCGCCGATGGGGACGCACCGGATCGACTACGCCGGCTCGGTCCACGACGAGCGCGAGGTCGAGGCCGTCGTCGAGGTGCTGCGGGGCGGGCCGACCGCGCTGCGGATCGGCCGCAACGTCCGGGAGATGGAGCGCCGCGTCGCCGAGCTGCTCGGCAAGCGGCGCGGCGTCATGTGCAACTCGGGCAGCTCGGCGCTCTACCTGGCCATCGAGGTGCTCGACCTGGCGCCCGGCGACGAGATCGTCACCTCGGCGGTCACGTTCTCGACCGACCTCGCCCCGATGGTCCGGTCGGGGATCGTGCCGGCCTTCGTCGACGTCACCCCCGACACCTTCCAGATCGACGTCGACGGGATCGAGGAGATGATCGGCCCGCGGACCCGGGCGATCCTCGCCCCGGACCTGATCGGCAACGCGCCCGACTGGGACGTGATCCGCGCCATCGCGGACCGCCACGGCCTCGTCGTCGTCGAGGACTCGTGCGACGCGCTCGGCCAGACGCTGCGGGGCACGCCGACCGGGTCGCGCGCCGACATCTCGCTGACGAGCTTCGCCCTCTCGCACATCATCACCGCCGCGGGCACCGGCGGGATGGTGTGCTTCGACGACGACGACCTCGTCGACCGGGCCCTGCTGCTGCGGCGCTGGGGCCGGCGCTCCGAGGTGCAGCTGTTCGGTTCGACCAAGGGCGTCGACCGCCGCTTCTTCTCCACGATCGACGGTGCCGGCGGAGCGGCCGACATCGAGTACGACAACCTCTTCATCTTCGACGAGGCCGGGTGGAACTTCGAGCCCTCGGAGCTGTCGGCCGCCTTCGGCCTCGTGCAGCTCGACAAGCTCCCCCAGAACCTCGCCCGGCGCCGGCGCAGCTTCAAGGTGACCCGGGCGCACGTCGCCCGCCACGAGGACCTGTTCGTCCTGCCCAGGGTGACCGACGGCGTCGAGACCGCGTGGCACATGTTCCCGTTCCTGATCCGGCCGTCGTCGGGCATCCGCCGTGCCGAGCTCCAGGCGTGGATGGAGTCGCACGGGATCGACACCCGGATGGTGTGGACCGGCAACGCCACGCGCCAGCCCGCGTTCCGCGACACGCCGTTCCGCGTGCCCGACGCCGGCCTCCCGAACGCGGACGTCGTGATGGAGCGGGGCCTGATCCTGCCGAACAGCCACTCGCTGACCGACGAGGACTGCGAGTGGATCGGGCGGTGCCTCGACGGGTTCGTCGCGACGCTCGGGTCGCGGCCCGGAGGGCCGGGCGACCGGTAGCGCCGCCGTCTCCGCCGGGGCTCAGTAGCCCCGGCTCGGGTCGACCTCGCCCTGGCCGACGTCCGCGGTGACCTCGGTCAGGCCGTCGGCCGGGCAGTGGAAGCCGTCGCCGTCGTCGCCCTCGCCGCCGACCTCGGGGAACCGGCGGACGAACGCCCCGTCCTCGACCATCGCCAGCATGCTGCACGTGCTGGCCTGCGCCTTCGTGCCCTGGTCCGGGTCCTGGGGGGCGTGGAGTCCACCGCCGGTCCAGTCCGACACCGCGGCCGCCTGCTCCATGATGCAGTCGCGGGTCAGCACGCCGTCGTTCGCCTCGCCGCACGCGCTGGCCGCCGTGACGAACAGCAGCCAGGCCGACATCGACTGCATGCCGAGCAGGGCGACCTCACCGCCGTCGACGTACTCGTCGACGAGGTCGAGGTACTTGCGGACGGCCGGCCACTCATCGGCCTCCTCGAGCATGTGCGGCGCCATGCGGACGAGCGTCCCCTCGAGCGCCTGCGGGCTGCCGGACTCGAGGAAGAGCCGGTCGTACTGGTTGGTCTCGAGCAGGGCCCGACCCTCCCAGCCCTGGTCCCGCAGCTTCTCGAGCAGCTTGGCGACGTCGGGGGACTCGCCGGTCCACGTCATCGAGGTGGCGCCGGAGTCGATGATCGACAGCGCGAGCGGCGTCCAGTCCGTGGTGCCGATCGGCGGGAAGTTGAATTCGCCGACCTGCTCCATGCCCTCGACGTCGCCGATGATGGCCTCCTGCTTGGTCTTCACCGTCTTCAGCGACGGCAGGTTGCCCCACACCGGCACCCACGTGGCCGCCTGGTCCGGGTACAGCGCGGCGAAGTCGCGGAACCACGTGTTGGAGATCGAGTCCGTCGGGTTCGGGACCGGCTGCACCTGGCCGTTGCTCATCGACTTGGCGGTCGACACGGCGTAGGCGGGGATGTCGATCATCCCGCACTTGTGGAAGTCCGAGCCCTCCTTGCCGGAGAACTGCAGGTCGTCCTGCACGTTGCCGCCGCCGACGAGCGCGAACGCCGTGCCGCAGGCCCTCTGCATGGCCGACTCGACCTCGAACAGCTTGCCGTCCATGTCGATCAGCTCGATCTGGAGGCCGCCGATGCCGCCCTGCGCGTTGCACCACGCGGCGAAGGCGACCGAGGCGTCCCAGATGGGCTTCTGCAGGCCCGGCCGGATCGTGGCGCCGCGGTCGTTCGGGACGCCGATCTGGATCGTGCCCTCGGCGCCCTGCTGCTCGCCGTCGGCCACCGAGAGGTCGCCGTCGCCGCAGGGTGCGGCGACGGTGCCGAAGTCGGGCGAGTCGACGCCGGAGCCGTCGTCGGCCGGTGCGGTCGCCGGCGCACCCTCCGCCGTGCCGTCGATCTCCGCCGCATCGGTGACGTTCTCACCGCCCCGGGCCCCGCAGGCGGCGGCGAGCACCGAGATCGTCAGGAGCGCCGCGATCGCCAGGGCGGTGCGTGGGCGGCTGGAGCGGTGCGACATCGGTCCCTCGTCGTTCGTTCGTGCGGTGTCGTGGCGCGCGGGAGGGCCGGGAGGGACCCGCCCGCCGCAGGTCGGGCGACAGTCTGGACCGAGCGGGCGTTCAGGTGACAAGCGGCGGCGGCGTGCCGCGTGTCACTACGCTCGACCGATGGCCCTCGACGCGATCGAGCCGGTCGGTGACGCCGACCCCGGGAGGCCCGCGCCGATGGTGCGCCGTCCGCACCCGTGGAACCGCGACCACGAGTGGCGCGCCCCGGTCGGACCGTTCACGACGATCACCGACGCGCAGGCCGCCGACTACGACCGCCTCGGTTGCTTCGTCCTGCCCGGTGCGTTCGACGCCGAGCAGCTCGCCGAGCTGGACCGGGCCATCGCCCCGGGCGACGCGCTCGTGCGCGAGCTGCTCGAGGGCCTGCCCGACGGCCGGCTCTCGGTGGCGGGCCTCGACACCCAGACCGTGTCGCCGAACATGGTCGGCGGCTCCGACGTGCTGGCCGCCGTCTGCGAGGACCCGTTGCTGGCGGGGGTGTGCGCGGACCTGATCGGCCCCGACGTGCGCCTCTACTGGGAGCAGGCCGTGTACAAGCAGCCCCGCTCCGCCGAGCCGGTGCTGTGGCACCAGGACAACGGCTACACCTACGTCGAGCCGCAGTCGTACGTGACGTGCTGGATCGCGATCACCGACGCCACGCCCGACAACGGCTGCATCTCGGTGGTCCCGGGCGTGCACCGGGACGGCACCCTCGAGCACCGCCACACGCCGATCGGCGAGGAGTGCTGGGGTGACTGGGACCGTGCGGTCGACGTGCCGGTCCGGGCGGGCGACGTCGTCGTCTTCACCTCGCTCACGCCGCACGCCACGCGCCGCAACACCACCGACGAGGTGCGCAAGGCCTACATCGTGCAGTACGTGCCCGACGGCGCCGAGGCGATCGACGGCGATCCCGCCGGCGACGGCCGGCGCCGGGCGCTCGACGACCCGGTGCTCAACCGGCCCACGGTGGTCGGGGGCCGACCGGTGCGCTCGACCCGCCTCGGGGCGTAGCCCGGGCCGGCGGTCGGGCCGCCGGCACGGGCGGGCCGTCGGGGCGGCGTGTCGCACCGCGCCGTCGGAAACGTACGGTGGTCGGCCATGCAGTCCGACGTCGACTTCCTCGACCTGGTGCCCGGCGACGAGCCGGGACGGTTCCACTTCACCGTCGAGGACCACCTCGCCCGCCTCGACGGGAAGCTCTACGGCGGCACGGCGATCGCGGCGTCGATCGCCGCCTCCGAGTTCTTCACCGAGCGGTCGGTGCTGTGGACGACGACGCAGTTCGTGTCGACCGCGCCCTCGGGCGCCGAGATCACCGTGGCGACCGAGGCGCTCGCCGAGGGCCGCCGAACGACCCAGGTCAGGGTCACCGGGACCGACGCCGAGGGCCGCGTGATGTTCGCCTCGCTCGGCGCCATGGGCCGCACCGGGGGCGACCTGCCGTCGGCCGGCTTCGAGCGGCGCCCCGAGGTGGCGGACCCCGACGACGCCCGGCCGTGGAGCGGGCCGTTCGCGTCGTTCCGGGACCGGCTGCCGCCCGGGGTGGAGATGCCGAAGCTGCCCGCCGACGTGGGCTTCCACCGGGCGCTCGAGTTCCGGGCGCCCGAGATCCGCTCGCACCCCGACCCCGGCCCCGGCCGCATGGCCCTGTGGGTGCGGCGCCGCGACGGCGGCCCGGCGACGCCGGCGATCATCGCCTACATGGCCGACATGGTCCCGCTGTCGGTGTCGAGCGCCCTCGGCGTGCTGGCGATCGGCATGAGCCTCGACAACACGATCCGGGTCGGCGAGCCCGTCGAGACCGACTGGGTCCTGCTCGACCTGCGCCCGCACCTCGCCCACGGCGGGTTCGGCCACGGTGTGGTGCACGTCTGGACGCCCGACGGCCACCTCGTCGCCACGGCGAGCCAGACCGCGGCGATGCGCATCATCGACGTCGAGGCCCTCGCGCAGCTCGGCCGCCGCTGAACCGCCGCCGAGCCCTCACGCGAGGGAGCCCATCGGCGTGGCGACCGGCAGCACCTCCAGCCCGGGGCGGCCGTGGACGAGGCGGAACCGCGCCCCGTCGACGGCCGTGGCGTCGGGGTCGGCGGTGTCGACGAACCGGTACGTCACCTCGATGCGCTCCGGGTCGGCGTCGACGACGACGTAGCCCTGGTGCACCAGGTCCATGAACCGCATGTCCGGCGCGTTCTGCGACAGGACCCAGCGCTCGGCGAGGTGGAGCACCTCGTCGGCGACCTCGGTCGGCAGGTCGGGCAGGTAGGCCCTCCGGACGTCGGGGTCGGCGGTGAGCGACGGCGCGGTGACGTCGGCGGCCAGCACCGGCGAGGACGGGTCGGTCGGGACGGCGCGCAGGTCCGAGGTCAGCGAGATGTGCGTCTCGGCCGCGCAGAACAGGAGGTCGGCGACGCCGTGGTCGGCCAGGGAGCGGAGCAGGTCGGCGCGCTGCGCCATGTACTGGTCCCAGACCTCGGCCGGCATGTAGAGGCCGGCGCCGGGCGGCATGTCGGGCCGGAAGGGCCGGAGGAACTCGAGGTTCACGAGCCGCCACGGCGCGATCGGGTAGTCCTCGGCGACGATGCGCCACCGCGCCGTCGATGCCTGCAGGGTCGACGTCAGCCAGGCGTACTGCTCGGCGCCCAGGGCGGTGCGGGTCGGGTCGTGGACCTCGAGCCCGTCGCCGTCGATCCGGTTCACGCCGCCGACGGTCGGATCGCGGTGGGTGCGGTCGTCGAGGACGACGACGTCCGCGAGCGAACCCCAGCCGAAGGCGCGCTCGGGCCGCCTGCTGCCGTCGTCGGCGACCGGGAAGTGCTCGAACCACGCCTGCTTGGCGGCGGCGATGCGCTCGGCCGGCCCGGTGCGGTCGACCCCGTTGTAGAACTCGCCGTCGCTCCACGTCGCCACGATCGGCAGGGCGGAGTGGAGGTCCCGCAGCATCGGCTGGGCGTGCCAGCGCCGGTACGTCCCCCGGTAGTCGTCGAGCGTGACGGTGGCGACGTCGTGGACGTACACGTAGTCGCCGAGGTGCGCGAAGAAGTCGAGGCCCGGCTCCCGGGCGATCGCACGGTGGGCGACGAACCAGCTGTCGTTGATCTGCTGGTCGCCGCAGAAGGCGAACCGGAGGTGGTCCGCCGCCGTGCCCGCGGCCGGGGCCGTCCGGAGCCGACCGGCGCGGCTCACCGCGCCGGCGACGGAGGTGGCGCCCGGCGCCACCTCGAAGCGGTACCGGTACCAGCGGTCGGGGGCCAGGCCGTCGACGCGGACCGACACGGTGTGGCCGTGGGCGGCGTCGGCCAGCACCACGCCGCCGGCGACGAGCTCGTCCCACCCGGCCTCGCCGTCGAGCGGGCCGTCGGCCGCGGCCACCGACCACACGACCGGCACGGGCGCGCCGTCGGCCGGGGCGGTCGTGCGGGTCCAGATCACCGCACCGTCGGGCAGCGGGTCGCCGGCCTTCACGCCGTCGGGGAAGGGACCGCCCTCGTGCTCGCCCGCAGGCGGCGGCGGGTGCACCGCCGGCGCCGTGACCACGCACCCGCCCAGCACCACCGCGCCGGTCCCGAGGCCGAGCGCGGCGAGCAGGCCCCGCCGGCTCACCCCCCGGCCGTCGGCCGTCCAGCGGATCTCGTCGCGCCGCGCCCCATCGCCCATGACCGCACCACCCCTGGCCCAGCAGCCCTCCCGCCGAGGTCCCTCACCCCGACGCCGGGGACACGGTACGACGGCGACGGGCGCGGAGGAAGGGCCGGACGGGCCATGCTGGTGGCCATGTCCGGGGCCGCGGAACCTGAGCTGACCGTCCGCCACCGACCGGTCCAGGCCCGCGGCCGGGAGCGCTTCGACCTGATCCTGCGCACGGGCCGTGAGCAGCTCGCCGAGGTCGGCGTCGACGGCTTCACCTTCGACGGCCTCGCCGCGGCGGCGGGCATCCCGATCGGGTCCGTGTACCAGTTCTTCCCGAACAAGCACGCGCTGATCTGCGAGCTGAGCTCGCAGGACACCGACGCCCTCGCGGCCGCGCTGGCCCGTGCCGCCGACCAGTTCCCGAGCGAGGACTGGCAGGACGACGTCGACCGGCTCATCGACCACCTCGCCGACCTCTGGCGGTCCGAGCCGGGGCGGCGCCACGTGTGGCTGGCCATGCAGTCGACCGCCCTGACCCGGTCGCTCGCGGCCGAGCAGACCGGGCGCATCACCGACCAGGTGGTGCCGCTCGTCGCCTGGCTCCTGCCCGCCGGATCCGGGCGCCGCTCGCGCACCGTGGCCGAGGTCGTGGTGCAGATGTGCTACTCGCTCCTGCACTTCTCGGTGCACGACGACCGCCCGCACCCGGCGACCGTCCGGGAGCTCAAGAGAGCACTGCGGTCCTACCTGCGAGCGGTGGCGCTGGACGCATCGGGCTGACCGGCGGCGCCGACGGCGCGACCAGCCGCCCCACCACCCCCCGGACCTCCGACGGCGACACGACGAGGTCGACCGAACCGACCTCGAGCGCTCGGTGCACGCCGTGCACCTCGTCGAAGCGGTCAGCGACGCTCCGCACCGCACCGTCGCGATCGGCACCCGTGCGCTCCATCTCGGCCGTGACCTCGCGGCCCAGCACGACCTCGGCGGCCGACGAGCCCCCGATCACCGAGACCCTCGTGCCCTCGAGCGCCACGATCCGCAGCTCCGGGTTGAGGCGCCGGTTGAGCACGACGTACGCGCCGCCGTGGAACCGTCCGATCACCACGACGACCAGCGGGCCCCGGAAGTTGACGACGGCCCTGGCCAGCTCGGCGCCGTGCTCCAGCTGAAGGCCGGCGAGCGAGCTGCGGCTGCCGTCGAAGCCGGCGAGGTTGGCGAGCACCACGGCCGGTCGTCGCCCGCTCGCCCGGTTGAGCGCCCGGGCGACCTTGCGCGACGCCATCGGGTAGAGCGTGCCGGCCGCCTCCCAGCCGTCGCCCGCGCCGCGGGGGACCGACTCGATGCCGATGAGGCTCACCGGCCAGCCGTCGATGCGCGTGTCCCACACGACCGCGCCGCTGGCGCCGTCCATGTCGGCCCACCGCTCGAGCCGCGGGGCGTCGGCGTCGGCGACGGCCTCCATCACCGGCGCGACGTGGAACGGCCGGGTGCGCGTCGGGTGCGACGTCGGGCAGAGGATCTCGCCGACGCGCCGCCAGCCGTGCTCCTCGGGTCCGGTGTACGGCGAGGCCCCGACGTCGCGGTCGGGGTCGTCGGTGGTCGTCGACCGGACGAGCGGGTGGCGTGGACCGGTTGCGCACAGCGCGTGGTGCTCCAGCACGAGCTCGATCGCGGACCCGAGGTCGGCCACGACGTGGTGGGCCTGGCCGTTCGGGGCCATCACCCCGGTGCCCCCGAGGTCGTGGTCGGAGCGCTCGGACACGCCGCCCGCCCGGGCCAGCGACCGGCTGCCCGTCAGGACCATCGACGTGCCGTCGACCATCACGAGCGTGCCGGCGCAGTGCATGAGCATGGTCGCCTCGGCGTTCCAGTAGCTCTGCGCGCCCACGTTCACGCCGGCGACGACGATCACGACCTCGCCGCCGTCCTGGGTGAACTCGACCAGGCGCCGGACCACCGCCGCGCACCAGTCCATGTTCTCGGTGCCCGACTCCATCGAGATCCGGGCGCCGCTCGACACGGTGACCCACTCGAGCGGGACCTGCTCCGCCTCGGCCAGGTCGATCGCGGCGAGGATGCGGCGGCACTCGGGCTCGGCCACGGCGCCGAGGCTGCGGGTGGCGTCGCCGCACAGCCAGACCCGGCGCACCGGCTCGGCGTGGGCGCCGACGTGGTGGGACATGATCCCGACGGTCACGCCGCAGGGCGGCCGGTCGCCGTCGCCGTCCCCGTCGGCGGCCGCGGCGCGGACCACCGGCACGAGCCGGTCGGGCCGGCCCTCGAGGACCCGCGGATCGAGGTCGAGCGCCTGGAAGGTGCCGCAGCGCCCGCCGGTCAGGTGTAGCGCGGCGTCGAGGTACAGCCGGACGACCTCGGACGGGGCCGGCGGCCGGGGCGTCGAGCGGCACGTGAGCCGCACGATCGCATCGGTGGCCGACACGACCGTCCCGACCGGCACGATCCAGTCGACGCGGCCCGCGGCGGTGGCCACGACCCGGTGCTCGCACTTCATCGACTCGACGACCACGAGCACGTCGCCGGGCTCGACCGGGTCGCCGACGGCCGCCACGGCGGCGACGACGAGCCCGGGCTGCCCGCAGTGCTGCTCCACGACGCTCATGGCGAGTCCACCGCGGAGGGGGCGCCGGCCTCGGCCAGCACGACGACGGCCGCGGCCACCGGCCCGTCGTGGGTGATCGACAGGTGGACCTCGACGGCGCCGAGCGACTCGAGGACCGCGGCCCCGGTGTCGCCCGAGGGCCGGAGGAACGGCCGGCCCCAGGGGTCGGTCAGCACCTCGACGTCGAGCCAGCGCAACGTCGACAGCGCAGGGGCCCGGCCGAGCCGGGCGGCCGACCAGGCCTTGGTGAACGCCTCCTTCGCGGCGAACCGTCCCGCCAGCCGGCGGGCGCGGGCCAGCGGATCGGCCGGTCGCTCGCGGCTGACGGCGTCGGCCTCGGCCAGCTCGCCCGGCGTGAAGGTCTCGGTCGCCATGGCCGATCCCACGATGCCGAGCTGCTCCGCGAACGATCCCACGTCGACCAGGTCCAACCCGACGCCGAGCACGCCCCTCGCGCCGCTCACGCCGGCGTCCGCCGCCGGAACGCCGGCTCCTGCCCGTAGATCGCCCGCCGGCGGAGGCGGTCCCGGTCCCGGCGGCGCCGGCTCGCGGTGGCGGCGTGGTCGAGCGCCGCGGCCCGGCCCCGCTGCGCCAGCAGCGCCTCGGTGAACACCTCGGGGTGGGCGAGCGCGGCGACGACCGACACGTGGCCGAAGCCGAGGCTGGTCAGCAGCGCCGCCCGGGGCGGCCGTCGCAGCCGCAGGGGCCGGTCGTCGACGACCAGGCTGGGCCCGGGCTGCACCTCGGGGTCGACCGCGTCGAGGTTCGGGTTGCCGGGGACGACGCCGTCGTCGAACACGTCGCAGAGCCCGGCGATCTGCCAGAGCGCGGAACCGCCCTTGGCGTGGCCGGTCAGCGACTTCTGCGACACCACCCGGAGCGGGTTGCCCGGGCTCCGGCCCAGCTCCCGCTGGATGCGCTCGTGGATGCGGGCCTCGTTCGGGTCGTTGGCCCGGGTCGAGGTGTCGTGCTTCGACACGACGCCGATGTCGTCGGCCGTGAGCCCGTGGGCGGCGAGCGCCCGACCGAGCGGGGAGCCCGCGCCGCCCTCGACCGCGCCGAGGGCGCCGGGGCCGGGCGCCGGGATCGAGGTCTGCAGTCCGTCGCCGTGGCTCGACGAGAACACGACGACCGCCCGGACCGGCAGGCCGAGCTCGGCCGCGACCGAGCCGCGGCAGACCAGGAAGCTGCCACCGCCCTGGCTCTCGACGAACCCGGCGCGGGACCGGTCGCCCGGCCGTGACATCTCCCGGGGGGTGAACCCGGCCTCGTCGAGCCGGGAGTCGTCGGCCGTGGCCGACATCTCGGCGAACCCGACGATGCCCTCAGGGCCGATGTCGTCGAACCCGCCGCCGACCACGACGTCGGCCTTGCCGGCGCGGACCAGGTCCAGCGCGAGCTCGAGCGACACGCCGGCCGTGGCGCAGGCCGCGACCGGGTGGATCATGGGCCCGCTGCCGCCCACGAACGACTGGACCGCGTGGGCGGGCGGCACGTTGCCGAGCGCCTCCTGCAGCACGTCGTTGGCGTGCGGGGTGCGCCGCCGGGGGGCGAGGTGGATGGTGCGGATGCTGTCCATGCCGCCCATCCCGGTGCCCTGCGTGCACGCCACCCGGGCCGCGGCGACGGCGTCGAGCAGCTCCTCCGGGTCGGTGCCGGCGTCTCGGAACGCCTCGGCGGTCGTGGCCAGGTTCCACGCCGCGACCGGGTCGACGGCGCTGGCCATCTCGGCCGGCACGCCGAAGGTGGTCGGGTCCATGCCCTCGGCGATCGGCGCGGTGACCGCCCGTGGCAGCGGCACCTGGTGCGACGCCCAGAGCGCGGCCCCGGCCGGCACCGTCACCTTCCACGTCCCGTCCACGCACTTCGCGACCGCGCCGGGCGTGGCGCCGACGAGCGCCTCGGCGTCGGACGCGGAGCCGACCGCGACCACCACCGGCCGCTCGGTGAAGACCCGGAGCTCGCCCTCGATCGTCTGCTCGGACCGGCGGATGCCGCAGCGGGCCGCCACCTCGTCCCGGTAGCGCTCGGCGACGTCCGCCTCGTCGACCTCGTCGCCGCTCCCGACGTCGACCCAGGCGCCGGCGCTGCCCGACGGCGCCCACTCCAGGAGGCCGCAGCGGACCGCGAGCTCGAGCACCGCCCGGGCCGGGAGCTCTCGGTGCCGCTCGGCGTCGGCCCGGGTGGCCGAGGTGCCCCAGGGTCCGATCTCCGCCACGCCGCAGAGGACGACCATGTCCTCGAGGGCGATCAGCTCCCCGTCGGGCCGGTCCCCGTCGCCCTCGTCCAGGCCGCCCTCGTCGAGCAGGTCGTCGTCGAGCAGCGCCGTGCCGGCGTCGACCGCGAGCCCGCCCGCGGCCCTCGGCCGGGGCAGCGCCCGCACGGTGACCGTCCCATCCGCATCCGGGCCGTCGGCGGTGCGGCCGTCGGCGGTCGCCATCGTGGCCTCGTCGTCGTCGGCGCCCGCGCCGCGCACGAGGTCGGCCAGCGCCTGGGGGTCGATGGCGGCGAGCCCGCCGGTCAGGTCGACGCGCTCGTCGCCCGGGCCGCAGCGACCGTCCGGCACGCACAGCTCGGCGATGCGGCGGCCGACGTCGACGACGTCGTGGGTCGTGATGCCGAGCCGGTCCTCGACCACCGGGACGAGGTCGTCGTGGCCGCCCATCAGGCCGGTGCCGCGCACCCACCCGATCTCGACGCCGACGGTGCGGCACCAGCCACCCCAGCGCCGCGACTCGGCGGCCCGGCGGGTCGCCAGCACCTCGAGGCCGGCCTTGGCGTGGCCGTAGGCGCCGTCGCCACCGAACATGCCGTGGTTGGGCGACATCGGCAGCACCGCGGTGAGCACCCCGGGGTCGCCGGCGCCGGCGCGTGCCGCCCGCTCCCGCACCTGCTCGGCGCTGCGGGCGACCAGGCGCTCGACGCCGAGCAGCATGACCCGCAGCTCCACCTCCTGGCGGGGGCCGGCGTCGGCGGCGTCGCCGAGGACCGCGGGTGCCGCGAAGGGCACGACCACGTCGGGTCGGCCCGGGTGGGGCACCTCGGGCGCGGGGGTCCGGTCGAGCCAGTCGACGACCGCGTCGACGTCGCGGAACGACGCGAGGTTGGCCGGCACGACGAACAGCCGGGCGCCGGGCCCGGCGTGGCGGCGCTCCAGCTCCCGCCAGGCCAGCCGGCGGGCGCGGGACAGGCCGCTCGTCAGGGCGACGACCGTGGCTCCCGAACCGATCAGCGTGGCCACGACCTGCTCGCCGATCGACCGCGGCGAGGCACCCGACACGAGCACCGTGAGCCCGTCGACGTCGAGCGCCGGGTCGGACGCGTCCCGGCCCCGGCGGATGCGCCGGAGCTCGTCGTCCAGCCCGGGCGACCAACCGGCGCGGTGGCGACCCGAGAGGTACCACTCGACGGTCTGGTCGAAGCGGTCGTCGGTGCCGGCGAAGCGCGCCAGCCGCACCACGAGCGCAGCGCGCTCGCACGGGTCCGCCGGCGGGTCGTGGACGAGGCGGTCCAGGTCGGCGCGGGCCCAGGCGAGCCCCGACGACAGCAGCTGCACGCGCGAGTCGTCGAAGATCGACCGGACCTCCTCGGCGCGCCCGGCCCCGTGCTCGGCCTCGAGGTCGGCCAGGCGGCGGGCGAGCGCACCGTCCTCCGCCTCGTCGAGGTCGGTGCCGCCGCTCGGGAGGTCGATGCCGGTCGCGGCGCCCAGCGCAGCGCGGGCCGCGGCGGCGGCCTCGGTGACGGCGTCGGCCACGCCCCGGACGACCGACTCGACGGCCGCGCCGTCGATGCCGGCGCCCGTGTCCGCGGTCGGCATCGTGAGCGTCACGCCCAGCCGGGCCGCGACCGCGGCGAGGGCGTCGTCGACGAGGGCATCGGCGTCGTCGCCGGCGAGCGTCGCCAGGTCGCCGCCCCGACGGCTCACGCCGTCACGGGTGCCGAGCGCGATCTCGAGGCGGCAGCGCTCGACCCAGCCCTCGCCGAGGCCCCAGGTGGTGCGCACCCGGTCGGCGAGGCGGCCCGGCGACGACCCGCAGCGGCCGGCGGTGGCCGACACCGCGGTGTCGACCATCGTCGACAGCACCGGGCCCGGGTGGCGATGGCCCCGCACGTGCTCCTCGAGCCGCGTGAGGAGCTCGGAGAGCGGGAGCTCGTGGGCGCCGTCGACGGCGCCGATGCCGAGCTCCTTGCCGAGGTCCATGAGCACCTGGTTGCGCCGGGACGACGCGCCGTCGACGAGCTGCTCGACCGTGTCGTCGCCCAGCTGGTCGAGCCGGAGCCCGGCGCTCAGCGCCAGCAGCGCGGGCACGGCGTCGGCCAGGCCCACCGGGGCGTCGTCGACGGACGAGGCGCCGGCGGTCCCGGCGGCCGGCGCGACGGGGGTCGGCGACGCGGCCGGTGCCGGCTCGACGGCGGCGGCGCCGTCCTCGTCGTCGTCCTCCACGACCGGGGCCGGGGGCTCGGTGCGGTCCATGACCTCGAGCTCGTCGACCTCGACGTGCAGCACCTGGGCGCCGTGGCCCTCGGCCGCGACCGCGGCCTTGGTCAGGTTCGCGAGGGTGGGCGACGAGCCGACGCCGACCTCGACGACGCGCTCGACCCCGAGGCCGCCGTCGGCCTCGGCGGCGAGGAGCACGTCGGTCGTCTCGATCCAGCGCACCGGCGACGCGAACTGCCACGCCAGCAGCTCGACCAGGACCTGGCGGGCCAGCCGGGCCGGCCGCTCGCGCAGCTCGTCCCAGTCGGCGAGCACCTCGGCGCACGCCGCACCGTCGCACGCCGCGGCGATGCCCTCGACGTAGTCGCGGTCCAGCCGGAACGTGAACGGATGCAGGTTCGGCACGTACCGGCCGACCAGCCGTGCCGGGTCGATCTCCTCGGGGAGGGCTCGGTCCAGGTGGTCGCGGAACTCGGCCACCCCCGGGGCCAGGGCACGGGAGTGGAAGGGCACGTCGATGCCGGGCACCTCGAGGTACGGCGCCCGGCCGGGCGCCTGCCCCGCCCCGAGTCGGGACCGGAGCTCGGCGAGCGCAGCGGTCGTGCCGGCCACGGCGTACTGGCGGCCCCGGAGGTTGTGGTTCACGACCTCGCACAGCTCGCCGGTGTCGGCGGCCACCGCGTCGACGAGGGCGACGGCCTCGTCCGCGTCGAGGCCTGCGAGGTGCGGCCGCACCACCGCGAGTCGGTAGCCCGACGCGCCGTCCTCGTCGCGCGGGACGAGGGTGTGCATCGCGCTGCCGCGCGCCCACACCACGCCGAGCACGGCCTCGAGCGGCAGCACGCCGCCCACCGCGGCGAGCGCGTTGTACTCGCCGACCGAGTGGCCGGCCAGCACCGCGTCGGGGTCGAAGGCGCCCACCTCCTGCAGCTCCGCGACCTGCGAGGCCGCGAGCGTCGCCATCGAGACCTGCGTGAACTGTGTGAGGTGCAGCACGCCCTCGGGGTGGCGGTGCAGCACGCTCAGCCCGTCGCCGAGCGACACCTCGATCTCGGTGGGGTTGCGGTCGACGACGTCGAGCAGCGAGAAGCCGAGCTCCGACGTGCAGTAGCGCTCGGCGCGTTCCCACACGGCCTGCGCCGCCTCGGACCGGTCGCGGGTCGCCCGCCCCATGCCGCGGTGCTGGATGCCCTGGCCGGGGAACACGTAGGCGGTGCGCACGGGCGCGGCGACCGCCTCGCCCAGCGCCACCGGCCGGTCGCCGCTGCGGACGTCGACCTCGAGGACGCGCCGGCCCTCACGGACCGCGATCCGGGTGACGGTGACGGTGACCTCCTCGCCGGGCTCGACGACGTCGAGGAACCGGAGGTCCCACTCGACGAGCCGGTCGGCGCGCCCGTCGAGCACCTCGTCCACCACGACCTGCTGGGCCGCGGCGCTCGTCCACATGCCGTGCACGATCCGACGCGGCAGCCCCGCCAGCCGGGCGACCAGGTCGCTGCGGTGGAGCGGGTTGGCGTCGCCGCTGAGCAGGGCGAAGGCGTCGCTCCGGGTCGGGGCGGTGCGCACCGAGCGGACGAGCTCGAGGCGGGGCGTCGCGACGCGCGCGGGCCCGCCGGCGAGCACGTCGTCGGCGGCACCGTCCTGCTGGGTCTCGACGGCCGGTTCGCCCGGGGCCCGGCGCACGAGGAACACGTCGTCGAAGCAGCGGTCGCCGGTCGCGGCGACGGTGCGCAGCTCGCGGCCCGATGGCGTCGCCCGGACGGTGGCGGCCACGGGTCCGGTCGAGCCCGGCAGGGCGACCGTGTCGGCTCCGGCGGGCCGGACGCGGTGGCGGGCGTGGACCAGGCGGACCATCCCCTCCGCGGCCCCGACCTCGGCGAGCGCCCGGAACACCTCGGGCCACGCCCGTCCCATCGCGGCGTCGGGCACCGCGGCGGTCCCGAGCCGGTCCGCCGCCGGGTCGACGGCCGGCGGCCGGCGGTCCCGGGCCGTGGTGGCGGCGTCGATCACGACGGCCATGAGGTCGCGCTGCGCGGCGTCGAGCGATCCACCGTCGACCGTGGCCACCGCGACGCCGGCGCGCTCCTCGACGTCGACGAGGAACGAGAGCCGACCGTCGCCGGCGAGGCCCGGCAGTGCGGGCCAGCGCAGCTCGACCTCGACGGCGCCGACGGGCCCGTCGAGGCCCCGCAGCAGCAGCTCCTCGGCGGCGCAGCCGGCATCGGGGCCGCCGATGACCGCCCGGGCGGTGACCGCGCCGTCGGCCCGGTCCACGCTCCAGGTGGCGCCCTCGGCCATCCGCCGCACCGGCGACGGCACCGACGCGCCGCCCGAGACGACCGTCGGCAGCTCGATCAGCGCCTCCACCGCCGAGCGCAGGGGGACCTCGCGGCCGCCGGCGCTGCGCACCGCGGCGACCGCGGCGGCCTCGAAGCGGTCGAGCAGCGCGGCCACCGGCTCGTCCACCGTCGTGATGCCGGCGACCGCGGTCGGGCCGGGGATCACCAGCACCTGCTCGGCGTCCCACAGGTCGCAGTGCGCCTGCCAGAGCGAGTCCGAGAGGTAGCGGCGCCGGACCTCGGCGTCGATCGCGACCACGAACGGCACCGGCTTGCCCGGTCGGTCGCACAGCGCCACGAGGTGCGCGGCATCGGACGGCTCCAGCTCGGTCAGCGCCGCGACGGGGTGGGCCCGGACGAACCGCTCGATCGCCTTCTCGGGGTCGTCGAGCTCCTCGGGGTCGTGGTCGAGGTCGGCATAGAGCGACGGCACCTCGCCCTCGTCGACGTCGCAGCACCGGGCCTCCCACCGGCGCAGCAGGTCGAGGAAGAGGCGGCGGTGGGTGGGGTCGAGCCAGCGGCCGTCCTCGTAGCGGCCGTTGCGGCCGAGGGCGGTGAGCTCGACGAACCGCTCGAGCGCGCCGACGTAGGTCATGCGGTGGAGGTCGCCGAACCACGGCTTGGCCGTGCCGGCCAGCGCCTCGGCGATCTCGTCGTGGCGCTCGGCCACGCCGGCGGCGTTGCCCGCGACCTCCTCGAGCATCGCGGCGACGCGGGCGGCGTGGGTGTCGAGGTAGTGGATGTCCGCGCCGAGCCCGGACCGCCCGGACGTCACCCCGCCCGACACCACGCCACGCTCGACGGGGCCGTCGGTGCCCGGTGCGCCGACGAGCGCCCGCTTGACCGAGCCCGACGCCGTCGACTCGGCGGCGGCCATCGCCGCGGTGCCGATCAGCACGCCGTCGACCGGCATGCGCACCGCGGCGTGCGCGAGCGCCCACGTGCCGTCGAGCAGGGCGGTGGCCCGCTCGGTCGTGCCGACCCCGCCGCCGACGAGGAGGGCGACGTTGGGGCGTCTCCGGATCTCGTCGTAGGTCCCGACGAGCACCTGCTCCAGGTCGCTCCAGGCGTGGTGGCCACCGGCGAGACCGCCCTCGAGGTGGAGCCAGACGCGGTGCGGCGTGGCATCGGCGATGGCCAGCACCTTGCGGACGCCGGCCTCGTCGCCCGGCTTGAAGGCGTTCAGCCACATCCCGTCGGCGACGAGCTCGTCGAGCAGCCGCACGGCGTCGTCGCGGTCGGGGATGCCGGCCGAGACGGTCACGCCGCAGATCGGCGCGCCCTCTCGGCGAGCCTTCTGCACGAGCCGGTCCCGACCGAGGTGCAGGCCCCAGAGGTACGGGTCGAGGTGCAGCGCGTTGAACACGACCTCGTGGCCGACCTCGAGCCGCTCGTGCAGCTCCTCGAGCCGCTCGGCCAGGATCGGGCCGCTGACCTGGCCGCCGCCCGCCAGCTCGGCCACGTGGCCGCCGTTCGCCGCCGCGGCGACGATCTCGGCGTCGACCGTCGTCGGGGTCATGCCGGCCAGCACGATCGGGGACCGACCGGTCCACTCGGTGTGGCGGGTGTGCAGCTGGGTCCCGCCCTCTGCGGTGGCCCGGACCGAGGGCGCCAGCGTGGCGTAGTCGAGCGGCGGGGCCGGGCGCTCGGCCGCGAGCGAGAGCGCCCGCACGTCGGCGTCGTCGCCCAGCGCGAGCACGGTGGTCCCGGTCCCGCGCAGGCTGCGCCCCGTCATGCGGGCGGTGACCGTCGACGGCCCCGGGTCGATCACGACCGGTGGTCGCCCGTCGGCCTCGACGGCGTCGGCGACGAGCGCAGCGAGGGTGTCGGCCCACCGCACCGGCTGGGTGCAGAGCGAGCGCAGGAGTCGGTCGGTGGCGTCACCGCCGGTGACGAGCCGGCCGTCGCTCGGGTCGGCGAGCGGGATGCGGAGCTCGCCGTCGAGCCGGATCCCCGCATCGGCCAGCCGGGCGAGGGCCCGGTCGGTGGCGTCGCCGAGCGCCGGGTGGTGGAAGGCCACCGGCGAGGTCAGGGACTCCGCCCGGACGTCCGAGCCGGCGGTGCGGCGCCACGCGGCGAGGTCGGCCGGCCGCCCGCTCAGCACGAACCGGTCCCAGGCGTTCTGCAGGGCGATCGCCGGCGCGGTCGCGCCGTGGTCGCCGAGCAGCGATCGGAGCGCGGGCTCGGTGAGCCCGGCGACCGCGACCATCGGGGCGTCGTCGTCGTCGGCCCGACGTGCGACGGGCGGCACCGACCACGGGTGGGCGGCCACCTCCTCGCCGGTCACGGCGAGGGCGAGCAGCACGTCGACCGCCTGGGTCGGCGTGAGGTCGGCGCCGCGACGGGCGAAGGCCCAGGCGGCGAGCAGGCCCGAGCTGTGGCCCGTGGCCGCGGTCAGGCCGGTGCCCGCGTCGAGGCCGGCGGGCAGCAGCGAGCGGATCGCGGCGAGGTGGGCGAGGGCGGTGCCGGCAAGCCGCGCCGGCGCCGTCGCCGTCCAGGCCGGGGCACCGCCGTCGGCGGCGTCGACGGCATCGGGGGCGTCGAGCCACGTCGTGGGCGGGTCGGTGGCGAGGGCGAGCGTGGGGGAGAGGTCGGGCCGCTCGTCGAGTCGCTCGGCCAGCTCGCCCAGCACCGCTCGACACCAGGACTCCACCTCGGGGCGCCCGGCGACGGTCCGGCGGAGGCCGTCCCACCACTCGTGATCCTGCCCCGAGAGGGTCAGGAGGCCGTCGCTCCGGCCGTCGACAAGGTCGGCGCCGAGCGAACTCGTCTCCAAAAACATGATGACTCCCTCATGATCGCTTGCAGCTACGACTACCTCAACGGCGTCGTGGTTACAACGAGAACATGAGGAATTCATCGGATATGGGCCCGAGGCCTGAACCCGGTTCGGTGGTCCTGGAGGGACCTCGTGCCCTCCCGTGGCGCTTCAGCCCCTCGTCGTGGCGCTCCTCCTCCGGCGGTGGCGCCGCTCAGCCCAGGTCGACGATGCCGACCGTGGGCGGGACCCCGAAGCGGATCTGGGGGGCGTGGCCCCGCTCCATGCCGATGCCGGGCGACACGTAGATCCGGTTGCCGGCGACCTCGTGGAGACCGCCTGCGGCGACCGATCGGGGCACCGCGGTCAGCGTGACGAGGGGGCCGACGAACGGCACCGAGACCTGGCCGCCGTGGGTGTGGCCGGCGACGGTCAGGTCCACGCCGGACGCCGGTGGCAGTCCGAGCACGGTGTCGGGCCGGTGCGAGAGGAGGATCCGCACGGTTCCCGCGTCCTGCGCGAGCAGCTCGTCCTTCACGCGCTGCGCGTCGGGTGAGTCGAAGTCGAGCCGCGTCCCGCCGATCGCCACGGTCCGGTCGCCGACGGTCGTGGTGACGACCTCGTCGTCGAGCATGCGGATCGACTCGGGCTTCGCCCAGAGCCGCTCCGGGGTCTCGACGTCGCCGCCGACCATGTACACGCCGCCCGGCGCCCTGAGCTCGCCCAGCAGCTCGCGCATGGCGGGCACGGCCGCCTCGAGCTCGGCGCCGTCCGCCTGCAGGACGTCGCCGGGGATGAGCACGATGTCGGGGTCCGCGGCCATGGCGGCGCGCACGGCCTCGCGCTCCAGGTCGCCGGCGCCGGTCGTCTGGATGTCCGACAGCACGGCGATGCGGATCGTGTCGTGGCCGTCGCGCCCTGGTTCGACGGCGGCGTCGACGGTCTCGACGCGAAGCTGGAACGGCGCGACGTGCGTGGCGTAGAAGCCGAGCAGCGCGGGGAGGACCAGGGCCGTGCCGAGGACGAGCACCGAGGTCCGTCGGCCCTGCTCGGCGACCGGTCGGACGATCGTCGTGACGAGCACGCCGACCCCGAGCAGCGGGACGCTGACCACCACGGCGAGGTACAGGCCGTGCACGCCCCCGAAGGAGCTCAGGCCGCCGAGCACGCCCCACGCGACGACCGACGTCACCGCGGCCACGCCGATCGTGGCGAGCGCGAGCACGACGGCGAGCAGCGGCCGTCGGCGGAGCACCCACCACACCCCCAGGCCCGCCGCCGCCCACACCAGGGCGAGGACGGTCAACGCCACCGTGACCTCCCGCACGCCGGACAGTGTGGCGGATCGGGCGCGCGAGGGGGCCGCGTCGGTCACCCGCCGGCGTCGGTGCGGGACCGCCCCCATGTCGCACGGATCCGCCGACGAAGCGGGTCAGCCGGGTGCCCAGGGTCAGCTGGTGACGTCGCGGCGCCGGAGGGCGATCGCCGTGACGGTCAGGGCGATCGCCGCGTACGCCGCCAGCGTCACGAGGGCCCGCCCGGTCGACGTGTCGGTCGAACCCGGGATCAGCACGGCTCGGAGGAGCAGCCCGGGGAACCACTGCTCCGCGCCCGCCCAGCTGTCGCCGAGGATGTTCTCGATCGGCCCCGACCACACGAGCGCGACGCCCACGCCGATCGGCACCGAGCGGGCGAGCACTCCGACCGTCGTCCCGAACACCGCGGTCCCGACGAGGAACAGCGCCACGCGACCGAGGTCCTCGACCGCGGCACGGAGCCCGTCGAGCGTCGCCCACGCAGCGGTGTCGATGCCCTGCGACGGCGCAACGAGTCGGGCGGTCACCCACGACAGCACCGCACCGACCGCCGCGACCGCAAGGGCGTCGAGGACCAGCACGGTCACCTTCCCGAGGAGCAGGCGACCCCGGGAGGGCTGGTGGAGGAGCATCGTGCGGAACGTGCCGCGGGTGAACTCCCCGGCGACGGCGGCCACGAACACGGCCAGCAGGAACACGTACGTGAACGCTGCGGTCTGGGCGAACACCGCGGTGCCGCCCCCGGGCTCGGAGAGCGCCTGCGTGGTGAGCAGCGCCTCGGGGCCGGGTCCTGCACTCGGGAACGCCGCGGGCTGCGCGGCCAGCACGCTGAGCGCGGTGCCGCCGATCGAGATGATCGCCACCGCGGCCGCGGTGATCGCGATCGTTCGGCGCCGCAGGACCTTGACCGCCTCGGCGGCGATCGAACGGGTCAGCGGCGTCCCGCGCGGCGCGCGCGGCGGGGCCAGGGTCGGGATGCGGGTGGGGACGGTGGTCATCGGGCTCCTCCGGCGACGAGCGACAGGTAGCGGTCCTCGAGGCGTTCCTGGTGCGGGTGCAGGCCGGCGACCACGATCCCGTGCTCGTGCGCCTGCCGGTTGACGGCCGCGGCCACGCGCCGCTCGTCGTCGCCCGGACCGAGCTCGACGAGCAGCTCCGGGCGGTCGGCGGCGAGCTCGAGGTCGTACCCGGCGGCCCGCAGCACGTCGGCCAGGGCGACGAGCGCCCCGTCGTGCTCGGGCACGACCTGCAGCTGCCGGCCTGCGCCGCCCCGGAACCCGGCGGTCGGGCCGCTGTAGACGCCGGCGCCCGCCTCGATGATCACCAGGTGGTCGCAGATCTGCTCGACCTCGCCGAGGAGGTGCGACGACACGAGGACCGTGCGCCCCTCGGACGTGAGCGACGCGACCAGGGTGCGGATCTCGCGGATGCCGACGGGGTCCAGGCCGTTCGTGGGTTCGTCGAGCACCAGCAGCTCCGGGTCGCCCAGCAGCGCGGCGGCGATGCCGAGCCGCTGCTTCATGCCGAGCGAGTACGTGCCGAACCGGTCCTCCCCGCGGCCGGCGAGGCCGACCTGGTCGATCACGACCGGGATCCGGGTCCGGTCGTGGTCACCGAGGGCGGCGAGCACCCGCAGGTTCTCGACCCCGGTGAGCCCGGGGTACAGCGACGGCGTCTCGATGAGCGCACCGACGCGGGGCAGGTACTCGGCCGGCCGGTCGAGCGATACGCCGAGCACCTCGCCGCCGCCGCCCGACGGCGCGACGAGGCCCAGCAGCATGGCGAGGGTGGTGGTCTTCCCGGCGCCGTTGGGCCCGATGAACCCGGCCACGACGCCCCGAGGCACGTCGAAGCTCAGCGAGTCGACGGCGAGGCGGTCGCCGTACTGCTTGGTCAGGCCCTCGACTCGGATGACCGGCGCCGGCGGACCGGTGGTGTGCAGTTCCGTCATGGGCCCATCGTCGGCTCCGGGGCGGCGCCGGTCGTCGCCCCAGCGTGGAGATCCGTGCTCCACACCCGACGTACGCGCCGGCCGGCGCCCCGCGAGCGCCGGGCGTCGGTGCGCTCAGCCCGGGGCGGCGAGCCCGCTGCGGTACGCGATGACGACCAGCTGGGCGCGGTCGCGGGCGTGGAGCTTGTTCATCGCACGGCTCACGTGCGTGCGCACGGTGGCGGGCGAGACGACCCACCGGGCCGCGATCTCGTCGTTCGAGCACCCCTGGGCCACGAGCCCGACGACCTCGCGCTCGCGGTCGGTCAGCGTCCCGATCAGGAGGTCGTCGGCGGGGCCGGCCGGGGCGCCGACCGCCGGCGTCCCCGCGAAGCGGCCGATCAGGGTGCGCGTGACGCTCGGCGACAGCAGGGCGTCGCCGGCGGCGATCACCCGGACCGCCCGCACCAGCTCGGCCGGCTCGGTGTGCTTGACGAGGAACCCGGCGGCGCCGGCCCGCAGCGCCTCGAAGACGTACTCGTCGAGCTCGAACGTCGTCACCACGACCACCCGCACCCCGTCGAGCGACGCGTCGCCGGCGATCCGCTCGGTGGCGGCGATGCCGTCGAGGCCCGGCATCCGGATGTCCATCAGCACCACGTCGGGCAGGGTCTCGCGCACCACCGCCAGCGCCCCCTCGCCGTCCGCGGCCTCGCCGACCACGTCGATGTCGGGTTCGGCCGACAGGAGCACCCGGAAGCCGGCCCGGACCAGGTGCTGGTCGTCGGCGAGCACCACCCGGATCACGCGGGTCCGTCCCACACGACGCGCAGCCGGAAGCCCCCGCCGGGCCGCGGTCCGATCTCGCACCGGCCGCCGGTCACCTGGGCCCGCTCCCGGACGCCCACGAGGCCGACCCCCGCCCCGGGCGAGGCGCCGGGTCCGGGGACGCCCGGGCCGTCGTCGAGCACCTCGATCGCCAGCACGGTGCCGGCCGGCCGGTCGACCACGACCCGGGCGCGCGCACCCGGGGCGTGGCGCGCCACGTTGGTCAGGCCCTCCTGGACGACGCGGTACGCCGCGGCGCTGATCGGG
Organism: Dermatobacter hominis; assembly: GCF_020715685.1. Taxonomy (GTDB): domain Bacteria; phylum Actinomycetota; class Acidimicrobiia; order Acidimicrobiales; family Microtrichaceae; genus Dermatobacter; species Dermatobacter hominis. Next base: position 1,672,187 of record NZ_CP085840.1, on the reverse strand, counting down.
GGCGGGACGCCGTCGACCGCCACGACGCTCACCTCGACGTCCACCCCGGCACGCCGCGAGGACTCGACGAGACCGTCGAGTTGCGCCAGGTCCGCCACGGGCTGGCGGGGCGCGCCCTCGCCGTCCCGGAGCACGTCGAGCATGACGCCGAGCTCGTCGAGCACGTCGCGGCTCGCCACGCGGATCGCCTCGAGCGCGTCGGCCGTCTGGCGCTCGTCCCGGCCCAGCACGTGCGCGGCCACCCCGGCCTGGACGTTGATCGTGGCCATGGCGTGCGCCACCGAGTCGTGGAGGTCGCGAGCCAGCGCCAGGCGCTCCTCGGCCCGGCGGCGCTCCGCCTCGACCTCGGCCCGCCGTGCCGCGCCGGCCCGTCGGTCCTCCTCGGCGGCGGCGCGCTCGCGCCGACCCCTGACGACGTCGGCGACGAGCACCGCGACGACCGGCCAGGCGAGGAACAGCAGGTCGCTCCACTGCACGGCGCCGCGCGCCAGCACGCTGGAGGCGAACATGACCACGCTCACCGCGATCGCGAGGCCGTAGGCCCGCGGGCGGGGGAGGGTCACGGCGACGCTGTAGATCGAGACCGCGGGCGAGCAGGTAGATCGGCCCCCCGGGGTGCTGGGCCACGGTGTACGTCCACGCTCCCAGGAGCGCCAGGCCGCAGCCGATCGCCGGCGCAGTCCGTCGGAGCGACACCCCGACGGCGGCGACGCCGATGCAGGCGTAGGTCAGCGCGTCCGCGGCGCGGTCGCCCGGCCGGTCGAGCGCGATGTGGGTGGTGATCAGCGCGACGAGCGCGCCGAGCACGAGCGCCAGCGCGGCGTCGAGGGCCCAGCGGCCGAGGCGGTCCGCCGCCGTCGGCGGCCCATCGTGCACGCCCCGATCGTACGAACGCCGCCGAGGGCTGTCGTCGTCCGCACGTGCAGACGTCGCTACGTCAGGTGTGGAGGACGCCCGGGCGAGCCTCGGCAATCGTCAACCAAGTGGTTGACGATTGCGGCGAGCCTGCGTAGGGTCGGCGGCACGACCGAGACGGGGGCAGACCATGGACGACGCGACCAACACCACCACCGCCGACGAGGACCTTCGCCGGGAGATGTCGGACCGCTACCGGGCCGTCGCCGCGGGCATGACGTCACGGGTCCGGGCGGTCCCCGCCGATCGCTGGGACTCGCCGGCGCCCTGCGAGGGCTGGGTGGCCCGCGACGTCGTCGACCACCTCGTCGGCTGGCTCCCCGCGTTCTACTGCGGGAGCTTCGGGGTCCCGCTGCCCGACCTCCCCTCGGCGGACGACGACCCGGTCGTGGCGTGGTCGGCGCTCGACGACTTCCTGCAGTCGTCGATCGACGATCCCGCCGTCGCCGCGAGCCGAGGTCGGTCGCCGCTCGGCGACAGCTTCGCCGGTGCGTTCCACGCGGCCGTGTCCGACGTGCTCGTGCACACCTGGGACCTCGCCCGGGCCGCCGGCCTCGACGAGCACCTCGACGAGGCCGAGGTGCACCGGCAGGTGGCCGCCCTGGAGTCGATGCCCTTCGACGCGATGGTCGACAGCGGCCACTACGCGCCCGGGGTGGCGGTGCCCGACGGCGCCGACGAGCAGACCCGGTTGCTCGCCGCCCTGGGGCGCACGCCCTGACCGAGGCGCGGCCGACGGGTGCGTCCAGGGCGGTCAGGTGGTCGGGTCGAGCAGGCCCGCCGTCACCGCGACGGCGGCGGCCTCGGCCCGGCCCCGGACGCCCAGCTTCCGGTAGATCGACACGGTGTCGGCCCGGATCGTCGACGGGCTGTACGACAGCTCGGCGCCGATCGCCGCGTTGGTCCTGCCCCGGGCGATGAGCCGCAGGACGTCGAGCTCGCGGTCCGACAGCTCGTCGATGCCGGCCGACGTCTCGGGCGCCGGCGAGGGCCGCGCGCCGTCGGCGGGGCGGCCGAGCCGCGCCCGCACCTCGTCGACGCGCTGCAGCGACCGCACGTCGCCGATCGAGCGGGCCAGCTCCTCGGCGGCGTCGAGCGAGGTCGCGGCGTCGGCGCCCCGACCCGCGACGACCTCGAGCTCGGCGATCGCGAGGTCGACCGGCCCGATGCACCACCACCCGCTCGCGTCGACGGCGACGCGGCCCCGCCAGGGCGCGAGGCGCTCGAGCAGCACGCCGCCGAGCTCGGCGTCGCCGATCGTCGCGGCCGTGCGACCGAGGAGCGCCAGGCAGAGGAGGTAGCTCGACTCCTGGTCGAGCGCACGGACGGCGAGCGTCGCGTAGCGGCCGGCGCGCTCGACGTCGCCGAGGATGGCGGACATCAGCGCGACCGACGCCCGGGCGATCGGGCTCTCGAGCACCGGGAAGTCGTCAGGGCCGAGGTACTTGCGCATCTCGGTCGCGTCGTCGGTCGTGATCGTGATCTCGGCCGCGAGCAGGAGCTCGGCCGCGACCCAGCCCGGGAGCGCGTGGCGGTCGCCGACGGCATCGGCCTCGGCCCGGTGCCGGGTGGCGGTGTCGGTGTCGCCGTCGAGCAGCGCCGCCCCCGCTGCGACGGTGGCCGCCCACCATCGCAGGCGCGGGTTGCCGTCGCTCGACGCCGCCCACCGCAGCGTCGCCACCGCCCGGGCGTGGCCGGCGCGGTCGCCGGCCTCGAGGCTGTCGACGGCCATCCCGACGGACGCGTCCGCGAGCCGGTCGTGGTCGAGCAGGCGCTGGGCCAGGTCGACCGCCTGCGCCGACACCTCGAGCCGGCGCAGCAGCCAGGTCGGACCGCGGTGCGTGGAGCGCCAGGCCACCAGGGCGACCAGGCGGTCGGCGTCGCTGCGACCCTCGGTCAGGGTCAGCGCCTCCTCGGCGAGCGGCTGGGCGACGCTGGCCCGGGTCACCCACGCCACCTGCTGCTGCGGGTCGGCCGAGATCGGGATGCGCATCTCGACCATCGACCGGGCCGCCAGGATCGCCCCCCGCCGCGACGCACCGACCGTCCGCTCGGCGTCCAGCCGCTCCGCGAGGTCGAGCATGGCAGCGGTCCGGCGGTCGCCGGCGCGCCAGTCGGGCGGGAAGGTCGACCGCACCGCGGCGTCGACGAGCAGGTCGACGTCGTCGCCGGCCTCGGCGAGCGACACGACGTCGTTCAACAGCTCGCGGGACCGGGTGATGTCGCCGCGGCTCTCGCTCGCCCGCGCCAGGTCGAGGAGCAGCCGTGCCCGCTCGACGCCGGTGGCGTCGGACAGCTCGATCGCGACGTTGAGCAGCCGCTCGGCGGTCTCGTGGTCGCCCGCGGTCACCGCCAACCGCCCCGAGGACGCGGCGAGCGCCGCGAGCTCGGATCGGGTGGCCGGATCGGCCGTCCGGGCGCTGTCGAGGAGGCTCGTCGCCTGCTCGTCCCCCTGCACCGTCGCCTCGAGCAGGTCGTGCCACTCCGGGTCGATCGTGCCCTCCCGATCCGCGGGGGTGCATTTCGGCACCCCTCATCCTCCAGCGGCGAAAACCCTAGGTGGCGGGCCCCGCCGGATGAGATGTCCGAACGGACATGAAACGGGTGTTCGGCGGGTGGAGTTGGTTCACCCTGTAACGAAATCGCTCGGGGCGTCGAACGCGGCGCGCCGGGCCGAGCGGCGCAACGTCAGGAGGACCGCCGGCCCGAGGACCGCGATGGCGACGACGTTGGTGATCGCCCTCCCGGTGTCCCAACCGAACGTCGAGGTGGCCAGCGTGAAGAGGAAGAAGCGGTGCAGGTTCGACGTGACCGCGTCGCCGGCGACGAACGACAGATCGGTCCCGGCGCCGAGCGAGTACGGCCAGAACCACATGTTCATCAGGAACCCGTACGCGTACGCCGACAGCGCGCCGTACGCGGCGAGGAGGGCGATCTCCGACCCGCCCCGGAGCGGCCGGCCGCCGACCGAGCGCGGCAGCAGCCCGGCACCGAGGCCGACCCACCCGGCGGCGAGCATCTGGAACGGCAGCCACGGGCCGATCCCCCCGGTGAGGATCGCCGAGGCGAACAGCGTCGTGTTGCCGAGCACGAAGCCGAACCCGGGGCCGTAGACGCGCCCCGCGAGCACCAGCAGGAAGAACACCGTCTCGACCCCGGCCACGCCCGCGCCCATCGGGCGCAGCGCGGCGCCGATCGCGGCGAGCACCCCCAGCATCGCCAGCGCCTTGGTGTCGATGCCCCCGGAGTGCAGCTCGGCCAGCACGACCGCGATGACCACCGGGAGGACGAGCGCGAACAGGTACGGCGCGTCGGTGCCGTGGGAGAGCCCGGCCGACGGCGACAGCAGCAGGGGCCAGAGGAACATCGCCAGCCCGGCCGCCGACGCGACGACGAGCACGAGCGCGGGTCGGAACCGGAGCGCCAGCGACGAGCAGCGGTGCCCGGCGTCGTCGGGGGAGGGCATGGTGCTCAGCACGGCGCCGGCTCCGGCTCGTGCTCGGGCCGGGACCCGAGCGCCCGGCGGACCTCGTCGACGGTCAGGTAGCGCTGCGGCGCGAGCACCTTCGCGACCTGCGGGGCGAAGGCGGGCGACGCCACGACCACGTCCGCGGTCGGGCCGTCGGCGACCACCTCGCCCTGGGCCATGACGACGACCCGGTCGGCGCTCGACGCGACGAACTCGACGTCGTGGGTCGACACCATCACGGCGTGACCCCGGTCGGCCAGCTCGCGCAGCACGGTCGCGAGGTTCGCCTTGGCGTGGTAGTCGAGGCCGCGCGTCGGCTCGTCGAGCAGCACGACGCCCGGCGACGCCGTCAGCTGGATGGCCAGCACGAGCGAGAGGCGCTGGCCCTCGGACAGATCCCGCGGGTGCGCGCCACGGTCGATCCCGGGCACCAGTCGCTCGAGCAGGGCGTCGCAGGTGCCGGCGGTCCGACCGGCGTCGACGTCGGCCTGGGCGCACTCCTCGGCGACCGTCGCCAGGTACAGGAGGTCGCCAGGGGTCTGGGGCACGAGCCCGACCCGGCGGCGGGCCTCGGCGGGGCTCATCCCCGAGGTGTCGGCCCGGCCGCCGTCCGGACCGACCACCGACACGTCGCCGCCCGAGCGGTCGCCCGCGCCCTGGACCGCCCACATGAGCGAGGACTTGCCCGAGCCGTTGCGGCCCATGAGCGCCACGACCTCGCCCGGGTGCAGCGCGAGGTCGACCTGGCGCACAGCCACGGTCGACCCGTAGGTCACGACCAACCGGCGCGTCGACAGCACGGGCTCCGCGTCCGGCAGGGCGCGCCGGTAGGGCGGCGGCGCGGTCGCGAGCCGCTCGCGCAGGGCGGGCGCGGTGCGGCGGGCGTCGCGCACCGACAGCGGAAGCGGCGACCACCCGGCGAGGCGGCCGAGCTGCACCACCGGCGGCGCGACCGACGACGTGGCGAGCTGGTCGGCGGGCGGGCCGCTCTGCACGGTCCCGTCGCCGTGGAGGTACGCGACCCGGTCGGCGTACTGCACGACGCGCTCGAGGCGGTGCTCGGCGACGACCACGGTCACGCCGAGGTCGTGCACGAGCCGCGTGATCGATGCGAGCACGTCCTCGGCGGCGGTCGGGTCGAGCGCCGAGGTGGGCTCGTCGAGCACCAGGACGCGCGGGTGCGACGTGAGCACGGACCCGATCGCCACGCGCTGCTGCTGGCCGCCCGACAGCGTCCGCAGGGCGCGGTGGCGCAGGTCGGCGATGCCGAGCAGGTCGAGCGTCTCCTCGACCCGCTTGCGCATCACGTCGGGCGGGACCGCGAGCTGCTCCATCGCGTAGGCGAGCTCCTCCTCGACCGTGTCGGTGACGAAGCCGGCCAGGGGGTCCTGCCCGACGACGCCCACCACCTCGGCGAGCTCCCGGGGCGGGTGCGTGGCGGTGCTGCGCCCGGCGACCGTGACGCGGCCGCGCAGCGTGCCGCCGGTGAAGTGGGGGACCAGCCCGTTGAGGCAGCCGAGCAGCGTCGACTTGCCGACGCCGGTCCGGCCGACGACCACGCACAGCTCGCCCTCCTCCACGTGGAGGTCGACGTCGCGGATCGTCGGGCGCTCGGCGTCCGGGTAGGTCACCGTCACGCGGTCGAGGTGGATCACCGCGCCACCACCCCACGGAGCTCCCGGGCCCGCGCCGCCCGGGCCGCGCCCGCGTCGCCGAGGTCGATCGCCGGCTCCGCCGTGCGCAGGTCGACCGGGCCCACGGCGGCGGCCACTCGGACGGGCGGCGGTGCGATCACCGACGGCAGCGCACCGAGCAGCACGGCGAGCGTCGGCACCAGCGGGAGCTGCGGCCACTCGAGCGGCTGCAGCGACGGGTTGAGCTGCGCGGGGTCGATCGACGACGTCACGTACAGCGCCGTCGCCACTGCCACGCCGGTCAGCGCCACGCCCCACTCGGCCAGCCGCCACGGGTCGGGGCGGTAGCGGGTGCGGCGAACGCGCGACCCGCCGAGCAGGAACCCGGCGGTCGACGCGAGCAGCCCGAGCGCGAGCACCGGGAGGCCGAACGCCCGCGGCGTGGACGCGTCGAGGAGCCCGTACGTGCCGACGCACACGCCCACCAGGCCCCCCACGACGAGCACCCCGGTGAGCCGGCGGGCGGCGCGGGGCGCACCCGAGGTCCGGCCGTAGCCGCGGGAGTCCATGGCGGCGGCGAGCAGCAGGGACCGGTCGAGGGCGTCGGTCATCACCGGGACGACGACCTGCCGGAACCAGTGCGTGCGCCGACCGACCTCGCCGCGCAGCCGCCGGGCACGCGTCACCCGCCGGGCGCTCTCGACGAGCTGCGGCGCGACGGTGAGCGCGACGGTGATGGCCGAGCCGACCTCGTACAGCGCGCTGGGCACGGACCGCAGCAGGCGCTTCGGGTTGGCGAGCACGTTGGCGGCGCCCAGGCAGATGATGAGCGTGGCGAGGCGGAGCCCGTCGTAGAGGGCGGCGAGCACGCCCTCGAGCGAGACCGGTCCGCCGATCCGGATGCCGGCGGCGGCCTCGGGGAGCGGGATCTCGGGCAGCGTGAACAGCACGTGCTCGCCGCTCTGGCCGTCGAACAGCATGCGGAACACCACGCGGATGGCGATCACGACGAGGCCGAGCGTCACGTAGGCACCGAAGCCGGTGGCCCACGGCGCGTCGCTGCGGCGGGCCGAGACCACGAGGGCGACGACGGCGATGATGACGCCGAGCACCAGGGGGTTCGTCGTGCGGCTGGCGGCCGTGGCCATGCCCAGCGCCCAGATCCACCAGGCCCCCGGGTGGAGGTCGCGGGGGAGGCGCACGCGCCCGCCGGACCGCGGCGGTCGGCCGGCACGCAGGGACGGGTCGGGTCGCACGGGCGGGTCGGGTCGGACGGACGCGTCGGGTCGCACGGTCGGGTCGGGTCGCACGGGGTGGTCAGGTCGTCGCACGGGTCCGGCGGCGCACGACGAACGAGGTGGCGCTGAGCGCCGCGATCAGTACGAGCGCGACGAGGACGCCGACGGGGGAGCTCGACGGGCCGTCGCCCGACGAGCCCGGTGCGTTGATCGCCACCTCCTCGCCGTCGGGGGTGACGATGGTCGAGCCGGTGCTGCCGCCGTCGTCGGCGTCCTCGACGCCGGAGGTCGTGGCGGTGCCGCCGTCCGGAGCCGCGGGCACGGTGGTCTCGCCCGCGACGCCGGCGGGCGCCGTGGCGTCGGGACCTCCGGCCGCGGGCGACGCGGCTGCGCCCGGTCCGGCCCCCGCCGCCGGCGCGGTCCCGGCTGGGCCGGTCGCGCCCCCGCTCGCCGTCGGGTTCCGCGGCGCGGCCGGCCGCGCCGTCGTGGGCGGGGCGGTCGGGGTGGTGGACGGCGGCACGGTCGGCGGTGTCTTCGCCGCGTCGCACTCGCCGCCGGGGAGCGACGCCGGTGCGCCCGGCACCCGGGCGGGCGGGGCGAACCGCGGCGGCGGGATGGCGTCCGTGCCGCGGCCCAGCGAGAACGACCAGCCCTCGACAGAGCCCTCCGGGGGGTTGCGGTTGGCGCCGCCCAACGAGCTGTAGCACCAGGCCCCGCCCCGCGGTGCGATCCAGTAGGACCAGTAGGCCGAGGCCGGCGACGTCGTCTGGCACGGGTCCGCCGCGGGCCGGCCGTCGATGCGGCACAGGAAGCCGGGGAAGCGGACCGTGGTGGTGAACGGGACGCCGGCGCGCTGCAGCGCCTCGAAGCCGGTGGCCGACGGGCCCGGCGCGCAGCGCACCCAGATGCCGCCGCCCAGGTCCTGGAAGTCGATCACCACGGTCACGCCGTCCGCCGTCGGGCACGCACCGTCGGACCACGCGCCCCGCGCTCGGCGTGCCCGGCACCACCGGAGCGAGGCCGAGCCCCGCGCCGATCAGGCACGTCGCCAGCAGCAGCCCGGCGGCGCGGCCCGCGCTCACCGCGGCGACCGTCGTCCCGCGGCGGCCAGCACGGCGCCGACGGCGAGCAGGGTGACGGCGGCACCCAGCAGCAGCACCGGGTCCGTGCCGGTGGTGGCGAGGCCGGAACCGCTGGGGGCGCCCGACCCGGACGACGTGCTCCCGCTCCCCGCGGACAGGTCCGCGCCACCGCCGACGGCCACCTGCTCGCCCTCCACGGCGGTCAGCTCCGACGTCGTCGTGGTCTCGCCGGGGACGCTCGTGGTGGTGGGGGTGGGGGCCGCCGTCGTGGTCGTCGAGGACGAGGTCGTCGTCGGAGCGGAGGTCGTGGTCGTCGTCGACACCGGCGGCAGCGGCTCGACGTCGTGCGGCCCGTACGGCGCGAGTCCGAACGCCAGCACGGCCTGGGCCGTCGTCCGCCGCCACTGGTCCGCCGCCTGGGCCGTCACGCCGTCCGCCAGCGCCGTCGCCCGGGCCGCGGGGTTGTAGGCGACCGCGCCGACATCGGCGGCTGCGGGCGTGCCGGCGGCGTCGGCGCCGAGCTGGCAGCACGAGGCGATCCAGCCCGCGGCGCGGTCGGCCGCGTCGACCACGCCGGCGGCCCGCAGGAGCTGCGCGGCCAGGCCGGTGCTGTTGGTGTTGGCCGCGGCGGTCGGCCCGGCCCCGCCGAACGACCCGTCGGCGCCCTGGCGCCCGAGCAGCCAGGCGGTGCCCTGCTCGAGCGCGGCGGCCACCGCGGGGGTGCGGTCGACGGCGAGCAGCGCCTGCAGCGCGAGGGCGGTGGCGTCGGTGTCGGCCCTGGCGTCGTCGTCGCAGCCGGTGGTGCCGGACAGGTCGAGCCGGAAGCCGCCCGCGGGGCACTGCTGCACGAGGAGGTACGCCACGGAGGGCGCGGGGACGCCGTCGTCGGAGAGGGCGAGGGCGAGGATCGACAGCGACTGGGCGAACCCGTTGGCCGCGTCCCACGCCGGGTCGGGCACCCGGTCGGCGAAGCGGCCCGCCTGCGGACCGCTCGTCACGACGAGCGAACGCAGCTCGGCCTCGAGGTCGACGCCGTCCGCCACGGCCGGTCGGCCCATGGCCCGCAGCGCCAGCACGGTCTTGCCGGTGGCGCCGGCGTCGCGGACCGTGTCCGCACCCGACGTCCAGGTCGTGAACGCCGCCGCCCCCTGCACCAGCCGATCGGTGGCGGTCGTCGCGGCGGGGTCGGCGGTCCGGCCGGCCGCGGCGAAGGCCAGGATCGCGTCGGCCGTCAGGCCCCAGTCGGTGGATCCGGCGGTGAACCCGGGCATGGTCCCGCCGTTGGCGCCCATCTCGTCCGCGAGCCAGTCGAGCGCCGGCGTGGCCGGGGCGGTCGGTGCAGGTGCGGCCGCGCCCGCACCGAGCGAGCCGCCGGCCAGGCCCACCAGCAGGCCGGCGAGGCACGTCGCCAGCGCGCCCCAGCGGAGGGCGGCCCGGCGGCGCGCCGAGGCCACGTCCACGGTGTTCGGCGCTCCCACGGAGCGCACGGCGTTCGTCATCTCACACCTCCCGGCCGATGGCCCTGGAGGCCCGCCACGGAGCGGAACGCCGGGGCTTCGGCATCCGCAGTCCACGACGGATCCCTCGAAGCTCGTCCGCCGCGTGGAGCGATCCGGCTCGTCGACGGTCGGGACCGTCGACCCACGGTTGCGGGACAGCGCCGGAGTTCGACCGGCTTTCCTCGCACGCAGCGTCCTGACTCGGTTGACGGCCCATCTGACCACCGGCGCGGCGGGACCCGCAAGCGGGCCACCGAGGTCGCCGGTCGGTCGGGCCGGTGGGCGGCGTGGCGTCCCCGCGGGGACGACGACGGCGCCGCCGCTGCGGCGTCAGGCGGCCGGGGCGTTGCGCAGGAGCGCCTCGTTCGGCTCGGGCGGCAGCTCGGTCAGGGGCTGGGCCACCTCGGCGACCGTCGGGCCGATGCGGTTCGCGACCGGTCGCAGCGCCTCGAGGTCGAAGTCGTAGAGCGCGGCGGCGTTCTCCGACAGCACCTTGCGGATGTCGGCCGGGTCCCAGTCGTGGAACACCTGGCGCAGGGCCAAGGTCGAGTACGGGTACGTCGCCTCGTCGTGCGGGTAGTCGCTGCCCCACATGACGTGGTCGAGGCCGACCGAGTCGACGGCCGCCTTCACGTCGGCGCGGGACGGGAAGCTCAGGCCGAACCAGCAGTTCTGCCGCACGTAGTCGGACGCGCTCCTCGGCAGGATGTGCTCCGGCTTGAAGCGCAGCTCGCCGATCGCGCCCTTGGCCCGAATGGACTCGAGGTGCCCGTCCAGCTGGCGGAGGAGGCCCGGGAGCCAGGAGCAGCCCTGCTCTGTCAGCACGAACTTGAGGCCCGGGAACCGCTCGAACGCGCCGGACAGCAGCATGAACAGCAGCGGGCGGTGGCTGAAGTACGGGACCTCGGCGATCATCATCAGCGCCGAGCTCGGCACCCGCTCGTAGGCCGGCGAACCGGTCCCGCCGTGGCAGTTGACCGGGACGTCGAGCTCCTCGCACACCGCCCACAACCGGTCGTAGTCCGGGTGGTTGAGCTGCGGGATCCAGTCGACGTCGGGCGGGTTGTTCGGCAGCAGCACGCCGCCGGTCAGGCCGTGCTCCTTGATCCAGCGCACGTCCTCGATCGCGTCGTCGATGTCGTTGACGAAGATCTGGCCGATGCCCTTGCGCCGGTCGGGCTGCTCGCCGCAGAAGTCGACGAGCCAGCGGTTGTGGGCCCGGATGCCGGCCAGGCGGTGCTCGTACTCCTCGGGCTTCGGCGGACGGGCGAACAGCACGAAGCTCGGGAAGAACGGCGGGACCGTGTTCGGGAAGATGACCTCGCCGGCGACGCCGTCCTCGTCCTGCTGGCTGGTGCGCATCTCGCTGTCCCAGTTGCGCAGCCGGCGGGTGTCGCCAAGGTCGCTGAACGGGTTCTTGTACTCGCCGCGCCAGGCGTCGAAGTCGTCGCGGTACCGCTCCTCGAGGTACTCGCGGTACATCGCGTGGCTGCCGCCGGCGTGCGTGTCCGCCGAGATGACGGTGTAGTGCTCGTCGGTCTCGTTCGCTGTGGCCATGGGTGCCCCCCTGGGAGGTCCGGTGGTCCCGCTCCGGTCCGCTGGCGGGGCCGGAAACTGGAACCTCGTTCTAGTCAGACCTTACCGCTCCCTCCGTTCCTGCGTCAGCCGCCGTCGCCCGGCGACGGCGGCACACGCGAGGGCGGTGGGGGACGCTCAGCCGGTGGCGACCTCGCGGAGCAGCGCCCGCGTGCGCTGGCGCGACGCCGACGGGTCGTCGCCGACCGGGAAACGGCGCGGCCCAGACGTCGGTGGCGCCGGCGGCGACCAGGTCGTGCAGGGCGGCGGCCACCGTGGCCTCGTCGCCGACGATCGCAGCCTCGCCGGGGCCGTCCACGCCGCCGTGGGCGAGGACGCGCCGGTAGTTCGGGAGCGTGGCGTAGACGGCGAACTGCTCGGCGGCGACGGCCCTCGCCTCGGCGACGTCGTCATGGACGGCGACCGGCAGGCCGGCGACGACCCTCGGGTCGGGCCGCCCGGCCGCCGACGCCGCCGCAGCGATCCTGGGCGCGACGTGGTCGCGGATCGCGGCGGCGTTCGCCATCCACGTGATCGTCCCCTGGGCCTGCTCGCCCGCGACCCGCAGGAGCCGGGGTGCGAGCGCGGCGAGGAGGATCGGGATCGGCTCGCCGCCCGCCAGCGCGGGAGGACCGCCGGTGAAGCCCAGCTCGGCGCCCCGCCGGTCGACGGGCTCGCCGCGGAGCAGCGGCGCGAGCACGTCGAGGTACTCCTCGGTGTGGCGTCCGGGCGAGTCGTACGACAGGCCGTACACGTCCTCGACCACCGGCCGGTGCGACGGCCCGATGCCGAGCGTGAACCGCCCGGGCTCGCCGATCGCGGCGACGACGGCGGCGGCCCGCTGCGCCATCAGCCCGGGGTGGCAGGTGTAGGTCTGCAGCACCGAGGTGCCCAGCTCGATCCGGTCGGTGGCGCGACCGGCGATGGCGAGCGCGACGAGCGGATCGCCGGCCACGGCGCCGGGGAACCACACGGTGCTGAAGCCCTCCTCCTCGGCCCTCGCCACCTGGCGGACGATCCCGTCGACGCTGCTGGCCCCACCGGTCAGCCCGATCCGCATGTCCGTCCCCCTGTCGTAGGTTGGCCGCGTGAGCGCTGCGCCTACCACCAACGCCGGCGGGATGGTGACGATTCCCGCCGGGACCGTCCACATGGGGTCGGACCGCTTCTATCCCGAGGAGCGCCCGCGCCGTTCCGTCGACGTCGCGGCGTTCCGCATCGACGTGGGCCCGGTCACCAACGACCGCTTCGCCGAGTTCGTCGCCGACACCGGCTGGGTCACCCTGGCCGAGCGCCCGCTCGACCCGGCGGACTACCCGGGCGCCGACCCCGACCTCCTGCATCCCGGCGGCGTCGTGTTCCAGCAGCCGCCCGGCCCGGTCCCGCTCGACGACCCGTCGCGGTGGTGGGCCTACGTGCCCGGCGCGTCGTGGCGGGCGCCGCACGGGCCGGGCTCCGACCTGGTCGGGCGCGGCGACCACCCGGTCGTGCAGGTCGCCTTCGAGGACGCTGCCGCCTACGCCGCGTGGCGGGGCGCCCGGCTGCCGTCCGAGGCCGAGTGGGAGCGGGCGGCGCGCGGCGGGCTCGACGACGCCGAGTACTCCTGGGGCGACGAGCCGTACCCGGGCGACCGCCAGATGGCGAACACCTGGCAGGGCCGGTTCCCGTGGGAGCAGCTCGAGCTCGACGGCCACGCCGGGACCTCGCCGGTCGGGTCGTTCCCGGCCAACGGCTACGGGCTCGTCGACATGGCCGGCAACGTGTGGGAGTGGACCACCGACTGGTGGGTCGACCACCCCGTGGGGCCCGACGAGGGCGACCACGCGTGCTGCGGGTCGGGTGCGATCGACTCGGCGGCGCCGGGGGAGCGGTACGGTCGCCGGGTCATCAAGGGCGGCTCGCACCTGTGCGCGCCGAACTACTGCCACCGCTTCCGGCCGGCGGCCCGCCAGCCCGAGGCGATCGACACGTCCACCTGCCACGTCGGCTTCCGCTGCGTCGCCGAAGTGTGAGGGCGGCCGCACCGGGCAGGCCAGGGGCGCACGAGCCCGCGACGGACCAGGGGGACAGCACATGACGATCGACGACGAGACCGTGGCCGAGGGCGCGACCCTGCCCGACGGGACCGAGCTCCTCGATCCCGGCCTCGTGCCGCTGATGGAGCTCGTGCCCGACACCGACCTCGCGACGGTCGACCTCGTCCAGGCCCGCGCCGACTTCGTCCAGCTCGTCACCTCGCTGACCCCGCAGTCCGACGACGTGGAGGTCACCGAGCACGCCGTGCCCGACGACCGCGTGCCGGGCAGCCGGGCCACCGTCCGCGTCCACCGCGCCCGCGGCGTCGACGGCCCGCTGCCGGCGCTCGTCCACATCCACGGCGGCGGCTACGTGATCGGCAGCAACATCATGGACGACGGGCTCTTCGCCCGCTGGTGCCGGGCCCTCGGCGTCGTCGGCGTCTCGGTCGACTACCGCCTGGCGCCCGAGCACCCGTACCCGGCCCCGCTCGAGGACTGCTACGCCGCGCTGCTGTGGGCGCACGACCACGCCGACGAGCACGGGATCGACCGCGGTCGCATCGGCATCGGCGGTGGGAGCGCCGGCGGCGGGCTGGCCGCGGCGCTGGCGATCCTCGCCCGCGACCGCGGCGACGTGCCGGTCGCGTTCCAGCTCCTCGAGTGCCCGATGCTCGACGACCGCCAGGCCACGCCGTCGAGCCGGATGGACGGCCTCAAGGTCTGGAGCCGCGAGGCCAACACCTTCGGGTGGCGGTCCTACCTGGGCGACCTGTACGGCTCCGACGACGTCCCGGGCACCGCGGCGCCGGCCCGGGAGGCCGACCTCCGGGGGCTGCCGCCGGCCTACGTGTCGATCGGCGCGGCCGACGGCTTCCGGGACGAGGACATCGAGTACGCGCTCCGGCTGAACCAGTCGGGTGTCCCGACCGAGCTGCACGTCTACCCGGGCGTGCCCCACGGCGTCGGCATGTTCGTCGGCACGCCGTGGGCCGAGCGGTGGCAGCGCGACGTCGACGACTGGCTGGGCCGCGTGCTGCACCCGGAGGGCCCCGCGGGGACGTGAGCACCCCGGCCGCCGTCGCACCAGCGGGTGGTGCCGACGACGTCGGCCGGATCATCACGGCGCGCACGCTGCGGGGCGCGGCCGACGGGTTCGTCAGCGTCCTGCTCGCGCAGTACCTCACCGCGCTCGGCCTGTCACCGGTGCAGGTGGGCGCGATCGTCACCGGCACCCTGCTCGGGTCGGCCGCGCTCACGCTCACGTTCGGGCTGAGCGCCCACCGCGTCCCGCTGCGCCGTCTGCTGCTGGCGGCGTCGGTCGTGATGGTCGGCACCGGCGTGGGCTTCGCCGCCGCCAGCGCGTTCTGGCCGTTGCTGCTCGTGGCCGTCGTCGGCACGCTGAACCCGTCGGCCGGCGACGTCAGCGTCTTCCTGCCGACCGAGCAGGCCGTGGTGGCCGGCGAGGTGGCGGCGGCCCGGCGCTCGCGGACCTTCGCCCGCTACAACCTCGCCGGCACGCTGGCCGGCGCCGCGGGCACGCTCGCCTCGGGCGGGCCCGCTGCGCTGGCGGAGCGCACCGGCTGGAGCGAGCTCGCCCTCCAGCGCTCCGGCTTCGTCGCCTACGCCCTCGTCGGCGTTGCGGTGTTCGTCGTGTACCGGGGCGTGCGGTCCCGCGCCTCGGCGACCATGGGCAGCGACCAGGGGGCGCGCCGCCGCGTGCTGCACATGTCGCGCCGCACGGTGCTCGAGCTCGCGGCGCTGTTCAGCCTCGACTCCGCCGGCAGCGGGTTCGTCGTCACCTCGGTCCTGGTCCTGTGGTTGCAGCTCCGCTTCGAGCTGCAGTCCACGACGACTGCGGTCGTGTTCGCCGCGGCCGGAGTGCTGGGCGCGTGCTCGCAGCTCCTCGCGCCGCGCCTCGCGGACCGGATCGGCCTGGTGCGGACGATGGCGTTCACGCACATGCCGGCGAACGTGCTGCTCGTGCTCGCCGCCGCGTCGCCCAGCGGCGCCGTCGCGATCGTGGCGCTGCTGCTGCGCTCGCTGTGCGCGCAGATGGACGTGCCGGCCCGGCAGGCGTTCGTGATGGCGGTGGTGCCGGCCGAGGAGCGGGCGGCGGCGTCGAGCGTCACCAACGTGCCGCGCAGCCTCGCCTCCGCCGCCACGCCGATCCTGGCCGGGTGGCTGCTCTCGCAGTCGACCTTCGGCTGGCCGCTCGTCATCGCGGGGACCACGAAGCTGGCCTACGACGTGGTGCTGCTGGTTCTCTACCGCGACGTGCCCGAGCGACCGGGCGCGCGTCGCGGCGGCGCGAGCTGAGGCGACTGCGCCTCAGCTCGGGCTGACGGTCGCGTCGCCGGCCAGCAGCTCGTCGACCGCGCCGAGGATGAGCGGGGCGACGACGTCGGCCTCGGGACGGTCGCCCTGGATCGTCCGGGCCCGGCCGGCCACGGCCGCCGCGACCTCGATCGTGCGCACCGGGTCGAGGCGCGCCACGACCGTGTCGTCGACGAGCTCCACCGCGCCGGTCGCCGGTTCGAGGACGATCGGCGCCCACGTCGCGCCCTCGCGGTGGCGGGTGGCCACGACGAGGCCGACCGGCACCGGGGTCGTCGCCACGATCCCGACATCCTGCGGGTCGAGTGCCACCGTGGACCCGTCGGCCCGCCGGATCGACAGGGGCGTCGGGTACGGGTGCAGGAGCCCCTCGTCGTCGAGCACGGCGTACTCGTCGGAGCAGTACTCGGCGCCGGCCGCCACGAGGGCGCGCGTGAGCGTCGACTTGCCCGACATGGACCGCCCCGGCAGGACGATGCCGATGCCCCGCCACGAGACCGCGCCGGCGTGGACGAACATCGCGTCCCTGGCGTGGACGGCGACGCACAGGTGGACCTGCGACGCCGCCAGCCGGACGAGCTGGCGCTCGTCCTCGGCGTGGAACCGGCCGCCGCTGACCGAGGCGACCGACCCCGGATCGACCCTGACGACCTCGTGGACCTCGGCATCGCCGGGGCCCGCTGCCGCAGGGGCGAGGAGCGGCGCGAGCCGCTCGAGCACGCCGTCGGGTGCGTCGACCCCCACCAGCGCCCCGAAGGCGGCCACCACCAGCATCGGCCCATTGTGGCGGCTGGGGCCGAGGGCGCCGGTTCGCGGGCGACCGCCCGCGTGGGTGACCCGGCGCTGCCGCCGCAGACTCGGGGCATGGCGACCGACATCCCCGACACCCACACCGACCTCCTCGAGGCGCCCATCGCCACGCTGGCGACGGTCGGACCCGACGGTCGGCCCCAGCAGACGCTCGTGTGGTTCCTCTTCGAGGACGGACGGATCCGCATCTCGCTCAACACGAGCCGGCAGAAGACGAAGAACCTCCGCGACCGGCCCGTGGCCGACGTCCTCATCGCCGACGCGTCGGGCTACCGCTACCTCGAGGTCCGTGGCGACGTCGCCATCGAACCGGACGACGACTACTCCTTCGCCGACCGCGTCGGCGCGAAGTACGGCGGACAGGACCTGCGCGAGATCGACGGCGAGGGCGAGCGCCGCGTCGTGGTCACGGTCGAGCCCACGCGGGTCAACGCCGTGACGATGGGCTGACCCCGTCGTCGGCCACGGCCGGTCCGTTAGGTTGCCCGGCCGTGGACCTCTTCGAAGCGCTGTACACGACCCGGGCGATGCGACGGGTCTCCTCGGAGCCCGTGCCGGCCGACGTCCAGGCCTCCATCCTCGACGCCGCGATCCGGGCGCCCACCGGCGGCAACGCGCAGAACTGGCGGTTCCTCCTCGTCGACGACACCGACGTGATCGGTCGGGTCGCCCCGCTCTACAAGGCGGGCATCGACTCGCTGTGGGAGACGATCTACGCCGAGCGCGTCGCCTGGGCGAACGAGGACCCCGACGATCCCGAGCGGGCGCAGTTCCTCCGGGTGCAACGGTCGGCGGTGTGGGCGGCGGAGCACTTCGACCGCTACCCGCTGCTGCTCTTCGGCTTCGCGCAGCACGATCCCACGGGCGGGTCGATCTACCCGGCCCTGTGGAGCGCCCAGCTCGCGGCGCGGGCGCACGGCGTCGGCTCGACGCTGACCGTCGTCCTCATGTTCCACGACGAGGCGGTCAAGGAGATCCTCGGGGTGCCGACCGACGAGGGCTGGATCCAGGCCGGGTGCGTGCTGCTCGGGTACCCGACCGGCACGTGGGGGGTGGCGGCGCGCCGTCCGGTCGACGAGGTCTCGTTCCGCAACCGCTGGGGCGAACCGCTCGGCTTCGAGGTGCCCGAACCGCTCTGGCCCTGACGCCCACTCGCCCTCCCGGGCGGCGCCGGGCGGGACGGCGGTGGCCGCGGGACGGGATGGCCGCGGGACGGTGGCCGCAGCCGTAAGTTGGGTTATGGTCACATCGTGACGGGGGACGCACACGTGGTCGTGGACGTGGGGGAGCGGGCGCGGGCGCTCGCCGCCGTGCTCGACGAGCACGCGATCGAGGCCGAGGAGCTCCGCGAGCTCGCTCCGGCGGTGCTGGAGGCGGCGACCGCCGCCGACCTGTTCCGCATGGCGGTGCCGCGGGACCGCGGCGGCGAGGGTCGGGGCCTCCACGAGCTGGTCGACACGACCCGGACGCTGGCGACCGCCTGCCCCGCGTCGGCGTGGACGCTGTCGTTCCTCGTGCTGCACAACTGGTTGCTCACGCGCTTCCCCGAGCCGCTCCAGGACGAGGTCTCGGGTGGTCCCCGGGGATACGGCCTGCTGCCGGCGCCGCTCGCCCCGACCGGGTCGCTCCGCCGCGCGGCGGGGCCCGACGGCGAGCCGGGCTGGACGGTGCGGGGCCGGTGGGAGTGGGCGACGGGGGTCCGCCACGCCGACTGGGTGATGGTCACCGGCCTCGAGGAGCGCGACGACGCGTTCGTGGCCCGCTTCGCCGTGCTGCCCATGTCGGACGTCGTGGTCGAGGACGTCTGGCACATGTCGGGCATGCGCGCCACGGGGTCCGACACCGTGGTCGTCGACGGCGCGTTCGTCCCCGAGCACCGCACGGTGCTCGCCGACGACCTGCTGGCGCCCGGCGGGCCCGACCCGGAACACGACATGGCCCACCTGCCGGTCATGGCCGTCCTGGCGCTGGTCGCGGCGACGCCTGCGGTCGGCGCGGCCGAGCGGGCGGTCGAGCTCTACCGGTCCCGGGTGCAGGAGCGGGTGCTGGCGTACAGCTTCGGCGACCGAGCCGTGGACCAGCCGGCGGCGCACGTGCGGCTCGGCACCGCGCTCGCCGACGTGCGCGCCGCCCGCGCCGCGCTCGACGGTGCCGTCGACCGCCTCGAGGCCGCGTTCGGCGCCGACGACGACGGGATCGCGGTCCGGATGGCGGTGCGCCTGGCGGCCGCAGACGCGGTGCGCCGATCCGTCGCGGTCCTCGGCGACGTGTGCGCCGGTGCGGGTGCCAGCGTCTACCGCTCGGACTCGCCGCTGCAGCGGCTCCAGCGCGACGTCGAGGTGCTGAAGGGCCACGTCATCTTCGACTGGGACCGCACGGCCGAGCTCGCCGGCCGGCTCGAGCTCGGCCTGCCCCTCCGGCCGGCGGACAGGATCTGAGGTGGCCGACCGACGCGACCCGGCGATCGGCGAGGAACCGGACGGCAACGGCAGCCGGACCGCGTGGCTGGCGGCGGGCCAGGACCTGCTGCGCGAGGGCGGCTTCCAGGCGGTGAAGCTCGCGGCCCTGTGCGAGCGGACCGGCCGGACGACCGGCAGCTTCTACCACCACTTCTCGGGCATGGCCGAGTACCTCGGCGAGCTGGCGTCGTTCTTCGGCGACGAGCAGCCGCGCCTCGCGGTGCAGCGCCTGTCGGAGCTCCCGGCCGAGGAGCGGCTCCGGCGCCTGGAGCAGCTCAGCGTGCAGCTGCACATGGGGGCGCTGCACCGGGCCATGCGCGACTGGGCCACCTGCAACGAGCCCGCGGCCGAGGCGGTCCGGGGCGCCGACCACGTCCTGCTCGAGTTCATCCGCGACGCCTTCGTCGACCAGGGCGTCGACCGGGCGACGGCCGAGCTGCAGGCCGAGGTCGTGTACGCGCTGGCGATCGTGCGCCTCGACACGCCGTGGACCCGGCGCTCGACCAGCATCGACCGCGTCCTGCACGGCCTCGGGCGCTCCGCCGGCCCCTCGGTCGGCACCCCGTAAGCGGGCTTATGCTGACCACGACGAGCAACCGGGGGGTCCCGTCATGACGACACCGATCGGCGTCCACCACCTGGCCGTGTCCACGAAGGACATGAAGGGCCAGGTCGAGTTCTTCACGCAGGTCATGGGCGCGCCGCTCGTGGCGCTGTTCGACATGCACGGCGTCGAGGGGGCGTGGCACGGGTTCGTGCGGCTCAGCGACCACTGCCTGCTGAGCTTCGTGCAGGTCCCCGGCGTCGAGGACGTCGAGTCCACGGTCGGCGTGACGCACTCGGGCACCGGCGCGGGCATCAGCGCGCCCGGCACGATGCAGCACCTCGCGTTCGAGGTCGGGTCGATGGACGAGCTGCTCGGCATGCGCGACCGGCTCCGCTCCAACGGCGTGGTCACGTTCGGCCCGATCGACCACGGCATGTGCCACTCCATCTACTTCGCCGGCCCCGAGGGCCTGACGCTCGAGGCGGCGTTCTCCGAGGTGCCCGTCGACCACCGGGCCTGGGTCGACCCCGCCGTGTGCGAGGCGATCGGCATGACCCCCGACGACGTCCGCCGCTACGTCGACCCGGCGCCGTACGCCCGGCCGACAGAGCCCGTGGCCCAGGCGGCGATCGACCCGGCGATGCCGCAGATGGGCTACCCGCCAGAGGAGCTGGCGTTCATGGTCACCCTGACCGACGACGAGGTGACCGCGGCGGCCAGCACCCCCGACCCACCCGTCCGCCTGGCGGACGCGCCGTGAGCGCTCGGATCGAGGTCGAGCTCGTCGCGTACCCGCTCGTCTACCTGGAGCAGGCCGCCTTCAAGGACACCTACGGCGGACCCGAGGGCGTCGTCGTGCTCGAGTCCTACCTGTACCGGCCGGTCGGCGTCCCGTCCGACACGGTGCTGCTGTTCATGCACCCCATCGGTGCCGGGGCGTACCTGCCGATGGTCCGGGCGCTCGCCAAGGCCGGCCACCACGTCATCTACTGCAACAGCCGCTACCGGTCGGACTCGGCGCTGATCATGGAGAAGGTGGTGCTCGACCTGCGGGCCGCCGTCGCGGACGCCAAGGAGCGCCTCGGCTACTCCAGGGTCGTGCTCGCGGGGTGGAGCGGCGGGGGCTCGTTGTCGCTGCTCTACCAGGAGCAGGCCGAGCGGCCGTCGATCACCTCGACGCCGTGGGGCGACCCGCCCGACCTGACCGCGTCGGACCTGATCCCGGCCGACGCCGTGATGCTGCTGGCCGCCCACCCGAGCCGCCACGGCGTGCTGACCGACTCGCTCGACCCGGCGATCGTCGACGAGGCCGATCCCGAGCTGCGCGACCCGCAGTGGGACCTCTACGGCCCCGACGCCCCCGGACCGCCGTACGACCGGGGGTGGCTGGCGGGCTATCGCGCGGCCCAGGAGGAGCGGAACCGGCGCATCACCCGGTGGGTCCGGGCCGAGCTCGAGCGGCTGCGCGACGCCGGCCGACCGGACGAGGAGCGGGGCTTCGTCGTCCACGGCACGATGGCCGACCCGGCGGTGCTCGACGGCACGATCGACCCCAACGGGCGCCAGGTGGGCCAGTCGTACCTGGGCGATCCGGTCCTGGTGAACAACGGCCCGGTCGGCCTGGCCCGCTTCTGCACGCTGCGGAGCTGGCTGAGCCAGTGGAGCCTCGACGAGGCCCCGGCCGACGGGCTGCGCTGCGCGGCGGCGATCGACGTCCCCGTGCTCGTTCTGTCCAACGGCGCGGACGACGTCTGCTACCCGGAGATGGGCCGGTCGCTGTTCGCCGCGGTCCACCACGACGACAAGGAGCTGCACGTCGTCGAGGGCGCCACGCACTACTACCTGGGCACCGGGCCCGACGGCACCGACCAGCGGCCCAAGCTCGCCGAGGCGGTCGGCATCTGCTCGGCGTGGCTCGGGGCGCACGACCTGTCGCCCGAGGTCGCCGCCGGGTGAGGCCGGTCGGGGGACCGTCGCGTGAGGGCGCCGTGAGGTCCGTCGCGTGGAGGACGGTCGCGTGAGGTCCGTGCCGTGAGGTACGTCTACTCGGAGGACCACGCCCGCCACGCGCCGACGCGGGAGCTCGAGCTGTCGCGGTTCCAGGAGCCCTTCGAGCACCCCGGCCGGGCGACGGCGATCCACGACGCCCTCCGCGCCGATCCCACCTTCGAGGTCGTGGCGCCCGAGTCGTGGGGGACCGAGCCGATCTCGGCGGTCCACGACCCCGGTCTGGTGGCGTTCCTGTCGACGGCGTGGGAGCGGTACCAGGAGGAGGTCGGCCCGACCCACGACGTCGTGCCCGACGTGTTCCTCCACCCCGCGGTGCGGGACGGGATGGGTCCGGCGCCGGAGCCGACCCCGGTGGCGATGCAGCTGGGCCGCTGGTGCTTCGAGACGACGACGCCGCTCACCGACGGCACCTACGTCGCGGCCCGGTCCTCGGTCGACGTGGCCCTCACCGCCGCCGCGCTGGTCCTGCGCGACGGCGACCGGGCCGCATTCGGGCTGTGCCGCCCGCCCGGGCACCACGCCGCCACCGCCGCCTACGGCGGCTACTGCTTCTTCAACAACGCCGCCGTGGCCGCCCACCGCGCCGCCACCGCCGGGGCGAGGGTGGCCCTGCTCGACGTCGACTACCACCACGGCAACGGGAGCCAGCAGATCTTCTACGACCGCGACGACGTGCTGTTCGCGTCGATCCACGCCGATCCGGTCCGGGCCTACCCGTACACGACGGGCTTCGCGGACGAGACGGGCACCGGGCGCGGCCTCGGCGCCACGCTCAACGTGCCCCTCGCCGCCGGCGCCGGCGACGTCGAGCTGGCCGGCGCGCTCGAGCGGGCGCTCGAGGTCGTCGCCCGCCATCGGCCCGACGTGGTGGTCGTGTCGCTCGGCCTCGACATGTACGAGAGCGACCCGATCGCGGACCTCCGCGTCACCCGTGAGGGCTTCCACGCGAGCGGGCGGGCGGTCCGCGAGCTCGGGGTGCCGACCGTCGTCCTCCAGGAGGGCGGCTACGCCACCGACGAGCTGGGTCGCAACGCCACGGCGTGGCTGCGGGGGCTGGCCGGCGAGCCCGAGGGTCCCGATCACCGGCCGGGGCCTGACGATCCCCTCTAGCGCCGGCGGGCGAAGTGGACTACGTTCTGGACAGATGTCCAACTCCGTCGTCGCCCTCACCCCACGGCGCCACCTCTCGGACCGCCAGGCCCAGACGGTGCAGCGCCTGGTGGACGCCGCGGTCGAGGAGCTGCGCTCGGTCGGCTACGACGGCCTGACCGTCCGCAACGTGGCCAAGCGGGCGGGCGTCGCCCCGGCGACCGCGTACAACTACTTCGCCTCGCGCGAGCACCTGGTCACCGAGGTCTTCTGGCGCCGGCTCGAGTCCCTCCCGGAGACGCGGCTCGACGGTCGCCGCTCGGCGTCGTCGCGGGTGGCGTCGACGCTGTCCGAGATGGCGCTGCTCGTCGCCGACGAGCCCGAGCTGGCGGCGGCGTGCACGGTGGCGATGCTGTCGAACGACGCCGACGTCAAGGTGCTGCGCGACCGGATCGGGCTCACGTGGCGCCACCGCCTCCAGCGGGCGCTGGGGGACGCCGCCGACCCGGCGGTGCTGACCACGCTCGAGTTCGCGGTCTCGGGCGCCATGCTCCAGGCCGGGATGGGGCACCTGGACTACGCGGACCTGCCGGAGCGGCTCGCCCGCACCGCGGACCTGGTCGTCCGCTAGCCGACGACGAGATCGACAGACGGGGGGACCATGAGCGCCACGACGAGCGACGCCGTCACGTACGACCCGTACGCGTACGAGATCCACGAGGACCCGTACCCGACCTACGAGCGCCTCCGCGAGGAGGCGCCGCTGTACCGCAACGACGAGCTCGGCTTCTGGGCGGTCTCGCGCCACGCCGACGTGATCGAGGGGTTCCGCGACTTCGAGCGGCTCTCCAACTCCCACGGCGTCTCGCTCGACCCGTCGGCCTCCGGACCGCACGCCCACAAGACCATGTCGTTCCTGGGCATGGACCCCCCGATGCACGGCCGCATGCGGGGCCTCGTCTCCAAGGGATTCACGCCCCGCCGGGTCGCGGCACAGGAGCCGCGCATCCGGGAGATCGCCCGGTCCTACATCGACCGCATGCGCGAGACGCCCGACGACCTGGACTTCATCGCCGACTTCGCCGGCCGGCTCCCGATGGACGTGATCTCCGAGCTCATGGGCGTGCCGGTCGAGGACCGCGAGGAGCTGCGCCGGCTCAGCGACCTGCTGGTGCACCGCGAGGAGGGCATCCGCGACGTGCCGCCCGAGGGGGCGGCCGCCGCGCTCGATCTGGTCGTCTACTACTCCGACATGCTCGCCCAGCGGCGGGCCCGGCCGACCGACGACCTGACCTCGGCGCTGCTGGCGGTGGAGGTCGACGGCGACCGCCTCACCGACGACGAGATCATCGGCTTCCTCTTCCTCATGGTCGTCGCCGGCAACGAGACCACCACCAAGCTGCTCGCCAACGCCTGGTACTGGGCGTGGCGCAACCCCGACCAGCGGGCCAAGCCGTTCGCCGACCCCGGCCGGATCCCGACGTGGATCGAGGAGACGCTCCGCTACGACACCTCGTCGCAGATGCTCGCCCGCCTCGCGCTCGTCGACATCCCCTGGTACGACGAGGTGATCCCGGCCGGCGACCGGGTGCTGCTGCTGGCGGGCTCGGCCAACCGGGACCCGAGGGTGTTCTCGGACGCCGACTCCTACGACCTCGACCGGCCCGAGCCGCTGCCGCAGCTCGCCAGCTTCGGCTTCGGCCGCCACTTCTGCCTCGGCGCCTCGCTCGCCCGGCTCGAGGCGAGGGTCGCGCTCGAGGAGCTGATCGCTGCGTTCGACGGCTACGACATCGACCCCGACGGCATCGAGCGGGTCCACTCCGTCAACGTGCGGGGCTTCGCCCGGGTCCCGACCTCGGTGTCGGCCAGGAGCGGGCCGCCCCGCGCCACGCCCACGGGAGGGGACGCCTGATGCCGCGCTTCGAACCGCACCCCGAGCGCCGCGCCGCCGTCGTCACCGGCGCCTCGTCCGGCCACGGCACGGCGATCGCCACCGCCCTCGCCGCGGCGGGCCACCCCGTGGTCGTCGGCGCCCGCCGGCTCGACCGGCTCGAGGAGCTGGTGGCCAAGATCACCGCCGACGGCGGCCAGGCCCTGGCCGTGCCGCTCGACCTGACCGATGCCGCGTCGATCCGCACGTTCGCCGCCCGGGCCGAGGACGAGCTCGGGCCGATCGAGATCCTCGTCTCGAACGCCGGCGACGTGCAGCCGATCACCACGCTGGCCGACCCCGACGAGTTCCACCGCCAGCTCCAGGTCAACCTGCTCGGCGCCCAGTCGCTCGTCCACGAGCTCGTGCCCCACATGGTCGCCCGCCAGCGCGGCGACGTCGTGTTCGTGACCTCCGAGGTGGCCCAGGACCCCCGGACGTACATGGCCGCCTACGTCGCGTCGAAGGCGGGGCTCGAGGGCTACGCCCGGGCCATGGCCATGGAGTGCGAGGGGACCGGCGTGCGCGTCGGCATCGTCCGGCCCGGCCCGTCGAGCACCGAGCAGGGCACGACGTGGGACGCCGACACGATCGAGACCGTGGTCGGCTCGTGGTACCGCTGGGGGCTGCTGCGCCACGACGGCGCCATCCGCCCGAGCGAGTTCGCGCAGGCCGTGCTGGCCGTCGTGTCGGCGCCGAAGGGCACCCGGTACGCGCTGCTCGAGGTGCAGCCCGAGGCGCCGGTGGCCGCGCCGGCCGACACGGTGCTCGCCGAGTACGGACCGCAGGCGTCGGCCCCACCCGACGCCGCGGACGAGACACGACCCGAGGGGGAGCGATGACCGACACCCTGACCACCGACAGCTCGACCGACGCCGACATCCCGAAGGTGTCGGGCGACGACGGCGGGACCGGCCACCTGGAAGAGCTCCGCGTCGACCCCATCGGGCTGATGCGCCGGACCCGGGACGAGTGCGGTGACGTCGGCGAGTTCCGCCTGGCCGACAAGGAGGTCGTCCTCCTGACGGGCGCCGAGGCGAACGAGATCTTCTTCCGCGCGTCCGACGACGAGCTCGACCAGGCCGCGGCCTACCCGTTCATGACGCCCATCTTCGGCGAGGGCGTCGTGTTCGACGCCAGCCCCGAGGAGCGACGCCGGGCGCTGCACAACCAGTCGCTGCGCGACAAGTTCATGCGAGGCCACGCGGCGACGATCACCGCGGAGATCGAGCGGATGCTCGACCGGTGGGACGACGAGGGCGAGATCGACCTGCTCGACTTCACGGCCGAGCTGTTCATCTACACGTCGACGTCGTGCCTGATCGGCCCGAAGTTCCGTGAGGAGCTCGACGTCGAGGTCGCCCACCTGTTCCACGACCTCGAGCAGGGCACCGACGCCATCGCCTACGTCGACGCGTACGCCGACATCGAGAGCTTCCGCCGGCGCGACGCCGCCCGGGCCGCGCTGGTCGAGCGCATCGAGGCGATCATGGACAAGCGGCGTCAGGAGGGCCTCCCCGCCGACAAGGACGAGATGGACCTGGTCGACGTGCTGATGTCGATCAAGGACGAGCACGGGGTCGAGCAGTTCTCCGCCGACATCATCACCGGCATGTTCATCTCGATGATGTTCGCCGGGCACCACACGACGTCGGGCACCGCGGCGTGGGTGATCATCGAGCTGCTCCGCAACCCCGAGGTGATGGCGGAGGTGGTCGCCGAGATGGACGCGCTGGCCGAGGCCGGTGGCGGTGAGATCACCTACCAGGACCTGCGCGAGGTGCCGTGGCTCGAGAGCTCGATCAAGGAGGCGCTCCGCCTGCACCCGCCCCTGATCCTGCTCCTGCGGAAGGTCGTCGAGCCGCTCGAGGTCGAGGGCTACACGGTGCCGCCGGGCAAGCTCGTCGGTACGTCGATCGCGGTGTCGAACCGGCTGGAGGGCGCGTTCGAGGACCCGGACCGGTTCGACCCGAGCCGCTACATCGAGCCCCGCCAGGACGACCTCGACAACCCGTGGAACTGGATCCCGTTCGGGGCCGGACGCCACCGCTGCGTGGGCGCCGCCTTCGCGCTGATGCAGCTCAAGACGATCTTCTGCGTGCTGCTCCGCGACTGGGAGCTCGAGCCGGCGCAGCCGCCCGAGACGTACCGGAACGACCACTCGAAGATGGTGGTGCAGCTCGCCCAGCCCTGCCGGGTGCGCTACCGCCGCCGGGTCCACGCTGCCGCGCAGGGCGCGGGCGGGGACGGGGCCTGATGGGGTTCCGCATCGTGGTCGACAACGACCTCTGCCAGGGCCACGCCGTCTGCGAGGGTGAGGCGCCCGACCTCTTCGAGGTCGGCAAGGACATGAAGGTCCGCGTGCTCGACGAGCGCCCGGGCGACAGCCAGCGCAGGGCCGCCGAGATGGCGGTGAAGTACTGCCCGACCCACGCGATCGCCCTCGTCGAGGAGCCGACGGAGCGAGGCGACCCATGACCGAGCCGGGCGGCACGCGCCCGACCACCAGCTCGCCGACCACCGGATCGACCGGACGAACGAACAACCAGGGGGACACATGACCGCATATCCACGCGAGGAGCTCGAGGCGATGGTCGAGCACTGGCTCGAGGCCAACCGCCAGGCCGAGGCCGGCGGCGACTGGCGCGTGATGGCCGAGTGCTACGCCGAGGACGCGACGTACGGCTGGAACTACGGGCCCGAGGTCAACTTCATGGCGGTCGGTCGCGACCAGATCCGCGACTGGGCCATCGGGCTCGAGATGGACGGGCTCGACGGCTGGACCTATCCCTACGAGCAGATCCTGATCGACGAGAAGGTCGGCCAGGTGATCGGGCTCTGGCGCCAGGTGGCCGACGCCAGGAGGGAGGACGGCTCGACCTACGAGATCGCCGGCATCGGCGGCAGCTGGTTCCGCTACGGCGGCGACATGCAGTGGGCGTGGCAGCGGGACTGGTTCGACCTCGGCAACGCCGGCGCCCTGTTCCTCGAGATGATGTCGGCCGACAAGCTGTCCGAGGGCATGACCGCCCGCATGCACCGGGCGCTCGGCCAGCAGCCCGGCCACTACCCGCTCCGCGAGACGCCCGCCCCGCTCTGGCCCGAGGACCGCTGATGGCCGATCTCGGAGCGTTCACACAGGGCCTGGACGTCCTCCTCGTCGACGGCAAGCTCGTCCCGGCCTCCGGCGGCGCCACCTTCGCCACCGCCAACCCCGCCACCGAGGAGGTGCTCGGCGTCGCCGCCGACGGCACCGCGGCCGACATGGACGCCGCCATCGCCGCGGCGCGCGCTGCGTTCGACGACGGCGCCTGGGCCTCGGACCCCGCCTTCCGGGCCCGCTGCATCCGCCAGCTCCGCGACGCGCTCCAGGCGCACGGCGACGAGATGCGGGCGCTGACCACCGCCGAGGTGGGCGCGCCGGCGTTCCTGACCAACGGCCCGCAGTACGACTTCCCGGTCGAGGACCTCGGCTACTACGCGGACCTCGCCGAGGGCTACGACGGCTGGGTCCAGGACCTGGGCGAGAAGGAGTCGTTCGGGATCGTCTCGCGCCGGAGCCTCCACAAGGAGCCCGCCGGGGTCGTCGGGGCCATCACCCCGTGGAACTTCCCGCACCAGATCAACGTGGCGAAGCTCGGACCGGCGCTGGCCGCAGGCTGCACGGTCGTGCTGAAGCCGGCGCCCGACACGCCGTGGTGCGCGAGCGCCGTCGCCCGGATCGTGGCCGAGGAGACCGACATCCCGGCCGGCGTGCTCAACGTCGTCACCTCGTCGGACCACCTGCTCGGGTCGCAGCTGGCGGGCGACCCCCGGGTCGACGTCGTGTCGTTCACCGGCTCGACCAACACGGGCCGGTCGGTCATGCGCGACGCCGCCGAGCACCTGACCAAGGTGTTCCTGGAGCTGGGCGGCAAGTCGGCGTTCATCCTGCTCGAGGACGCGGACGTCGGCGCGGCGGCGTCGCTGGCCGCGTTCACCGCGTCGACCCACGCCGGCCAGGGCTGCGCGATCACCACGCGCCTGCTCGTGCCGGCGGCGGTGCACGACCAGGCGGTCGAGGCCGCCGCTGCGACGATGGGCGCGCTGGCTGCCGGCGACCCGACCGACCCGGGCACGATCTGCGGCCCGCTGATCTCCGAACGCCAGCGCGATCGGGTGCAGGGCTACCTCGACCTGGCGGTCGAGGAGGGGGGCTCGTTCGCCGTCGGCGGCGGCCGGTCGGAGCGGTTCGACAAGGGCTGGTTCATCGACCCGACGCTGGTCGTCGGCCTCGACAACTCGGCACGCGTGGCCCGGGAGGAGATCTTCGGCCCGGTGCTCACGGTCATCCCGTACGAGGGCGAGGACCAGGCGGTGGCCATCGCCAACGACTCGCCCTTCGGGCTGTCGGGCGCGATCCACTCGACCGACCCCGAGCACGCCATGGCGGTCGCGGCCCGCATCCGCACCGGCACGCTCGGCGTGAACGGCGGCATCTGGTACGCCGCCGATGTGCCCTTCGGTGGCTACAAGGAGTCCGGCATCGGCCGGGAGATGGGCGTCGCCGGGTTCGAGGAGTACCTGGAGACGAAGGCGATCGCCATCGCCGACTGACCACCTCGCCCGGCGCGCGTGGCAGCACCGATCGGTGCGCCACCCACGCAGGCGGGTCGGGCGGCGACGCGAGGCGACGGCACGAGCAGAGGAGCGCAGGGACATGGGGAAGTTCGACGGGAAGGTCAGCATCGTCACCGGTGCGGCCGGCGGCATCGGCGAGGGCTACGCCCGCC
The DNA here is from genome assembly GCF_020715685.1 of Dermatobacter hominis. Classification (GTDB taxonomy): domain Bacteria; phylum Actinomycetota; class Acidimicrobiia; order Acidimicrobiales; family Microtrichaceae; genus Dermatobacter; species Dermatobacter hominis. Next base: position 1,642,806 of record NZ_CP085840.1, on the reverse strand, counting down.
GGCTGGCGTCCGAGGGCGCGTCGGTGGTCATCGCCGACATCGACGGCGAACGGGCCGAGAAGGTGGCGGCCGACATCGCCGCGGGCGGCGCTGCGACGCTGGGCCTGCGGGTCGACGTGTCGGACCCGGCGTCGACGCAGCGGATGGCGGCCGACACCATGGAGGCGTTCGGCCGGATCGACCACCTGGTGAACAACGCCGCGATCTTCGGCGGCATGGAGATCGACCTCCTGCTGACCGTCGACTGGGACTACTACCGCCGCTTCATGGCCGTGAACATGGACGGCGCGCTGCTGTGCATCCGGGCCTGCTGGGAGCACATGGCGGCCGGCGGCGGCGGGGCGATCGTGAACCAGTCGTCGACGGCGGCCTACATGTACGCCAACTTCTACGGGCTGGCGAAGTCGGGCATCAACGGCCTCACCATCCAGCTCGCCCACGAGCTCGGCGGGTCCAACATCCGGATCAACGCGATCGCTCCGGGCCCGACCGACACCGACGCCGCCCGCACCGTCGTGCCGGGCTCGATCATGGACGACATCGTCAAGGGGCTGGCCCTGAAGCGCCGAGGCACGCCCGAGGACATGGCGGGCATGCTCAGCTTCCTCCTGTCCGACGACGCCAGCTGGATCACCGGCCAGATCTTCAACGTCGACGGCGGCCAGGTCGTCCGGGCATGAGCGGGAACAGGACCCGCACCGGGTTCATCGGGCTGGGCAACATCGGCGCGCCGATGGCACGCCGGCTGCTCGACGATCCGGCCAGCCTGGTCGTGCTCGACGTGGTGCCCGAGGCGACCGAGCCGTTCGCGGCGGAGGGCGCCACGGTGGCGTCGACGCCGGCCGAGCTCGCCCGGGACGTGGCGGTGATCAGCATCGTCGTGCAGAACGAGCAGCAGGTCCGCGACGTGCTGGACGGCCCCGACGGCATCCTGGCCACCGCCGCGCCCGGGACGGTGGTCGCGGTGCACTCGACGATCAGCGCCGAGGGCGCGGTCGCGTTGGCCGAGCTGGCCGCCGGCTCGCAGGTCGAACTGGTCGACGCACCGATCAGCGGGGGTGCCATGGGCGCCCACGAGGGCACGCTCGCGGTGATGGTCGGCGGCTCCGAGCAGGCCGTCGAGCGGGCCCGGCCCACGCTCGACCGCTACGCCTCGCTGGTCGTCCACGCGGGCCCGGTGGGTGCGGGCACCCACATGAAGATCGCCCGCAACCTCATCACCTTCGCCAGCTACGCCGCCGGGGGCGAGGCCCAGCGGCTGGCCGCCGCCGCGGGCCTGGACATCGCCCGGCTCGGCGAGGTCGTGCGCCACTCGGACCGCATCACCGGCGGTCCGGGCGCGGTCATGATCCGGCCGACGGCCGCGGAGATGGACGAGTCCGACGGGCTCCGGCCCATCTTCGGCCACACCCTGACGCTGGGGGCGAAGGACCTCGACCTCGCCGCCGAGATGGGCGACGAGCTCGGGGTCGACACGCCGTTCGCCGAGCTCGCCCGCCGCACCCTCGGCGCCGCGCTCGGCCTGGAGCCGTACCCGGAGGGCTGACGTGCGCCACCTCGACGACCTCTCGCACGACGAGCTCGCGGTCCTGGTCCGCGAGTACCTGCTGGCCGGCCAGCTGATGGACCGCGCCGGCATGCCGCACCTGATCAGCGCCTACGGCCGCGACGAGATGGCCGACATCGCGATCGACGAGTGGATGGGCGCGAGCCCGATCTACTCGATGCGGATGCAGCGACTGCTCGACTTCGCCGCCGGCGACGTGTCCACGATCTTCAAGGGCATGCAGTTCGACATCGGGGCCCCGCCCGAGTTCATGGACTTCCGCTACAAGGTGATCGACCCGCACCACGGCGAGTTCTGGCTGGACCACTGCGGTGCGCTCATGGACGTCGAGCCGATGGGCGACGACTACGTCACGGCCATGTGCCACGCGATCGAGGACCCGACGTTCGACGCCACGGCGATCGCGACCAACCGCCGGGCCCAGGTGCGCCCGATCCACCGCCCGCCGCGCGTGCCCGCCGACCGGCACCCGCACTGCCACTGGACGGTCGTCATCGACGACTCGCACCCGGAGCTGCCGCTGCCCGAGCCCATGTCGCACGTCGAGCGCACGCTCCTCGCCGGCATCGAGCTGCCGCCCCTCGGGGCCGGCGCCGGCGACGCCGAGCTGGCCGACGGCTGGAACGACTACCGGGCCCCGGTCGACCCCGACCTGCAGACCGAGCAGTTCTCGACCGCCGCGCTCCGGGCGCTGGCCGAGGAGATCTGCGTGCAGCAGCACCTGCTCGTGACGTCGTTCTGCTTCGCCATCGAGCGACGCCACGGCACCGAGGACGCCGTGTCGGTGGTCGAGCGGCAGTTCACCGGCATCGCCGGCCTCACGTCGGAGCGGCTCCGGGCCGCGCTCGGCCTCGGCAGCGACCCTGCGGACGGGCCGGTCACGGCCTCGCTCGACGAGGTGGCGACCGTGCTGGAGCTGCACCCGGCGTTCCGACCCCGGGCCTACGTCGACTGGCGGGTCCGGCTCGCCGACGACGGCGGCGCGCTCACCGTCGAGCTCGGCGACTGCCCTGCGCTGCACGAGCAGGGCTTCGAGACCTGGATCAGCCGCCTGGCCGACGGCCACGACGGCGGCCTCGTCACCGCCGTGCAGGGCGTCACGCCGTTCGGTCGGGTGCAGCGGACCGGCCCCCGCTCGTGGTCGGTCACGCTGGTCGACGAGCCGGCCACGGAACCGTCCGAGGTGGCGCTGACCCGGTTCAGCACCGGCGCCGACTTCACCTTCGTCGCCACGCCCGTCACCCTCGCCGCCCGCCGGGCCACGACGTCGTCGTAGCGCTCGCGCCCGGGTGCGTTCGGGCGGGTCAGGCGTCGCGGCGCACGACGAGGACCTGGTCGGCCGGCACCTCGTCCACCACCTGGGGTGCAGTCGTCCCCGGCCAGCGCACCTCCACCCGGGCCCGCTCGGCCCGGTCGAGCCCGACGTGCACCTCGGCCGGGACCTGCGACTCGTACGAACCGCCGCCGAGCAGCCACGACGTCACCGGGTCCCCGCCGTCCGGCGTCACCACGACCTCCGCCCCGATGCCGGCCCGGTTGCCGGGGGTCGAGGGGTCGTCGAGCCGGACGGTCAGCCACCGCCGCGGCGGGCTGTCGTTGCGGTACAGGCGCGGCGGCCCGCCGAAGTCGGCCACGAGCAGGTCGAGGTCGCCGTCGCGGTCCGCGTCGAACGGCACCAGCGCCCGGCCGAGCCCGCGGTCGTCGAGCCCGATCGCCGCCGCCACGTCGGTGTGCGACGCCCCGTCACGGGCCCAGAACACGAGCGGGTCGGAGGCCGCCGCCTCCCGGTCGTCGTCGCCCGTCGAGTAGCCGTTCGTCATCACCACCGACCGCCGGCCGTCGTTGCCGAAGTCCTCGACGGCCGCGCCCCAGCCCCAGCCGCCGTTGCGGAGCCCGAGCTCGTCGGTGGCGTCCCGGAACCGGCCGCCGCCGACGTTCAGGTACGCCCGGTTGCCCGAGGAGCCGAACCCCCCGCCGAGCGGCAGCGGCGCCGGGTCGTCGCCGACCGGTCCGATGCCGGTCACGAACCAGTCGGGGAGCCCGTCGCCGTCCAGGTCGGCGACCACCGACCCCATCCCGTTCTCGTCGGTGCCGACCCCGGCCGCGGCGGTGACGTCGCTGAACCGGGTCCCGCCCTCGTTGCGGAAGAGCCGGCTGGTGCAGAAGTCGCCGGTGATCAGCAGGTCGTCCCACCCGTCCCCGTCGACGTCGGCGAAGGTGCCGGTGAAGCCCATGATCTCGTCGAAGGGGAGCCCGACCTCGGCCGACACGTCCCGGAACCGGCCGTCGCCGTCGTTGCGGTACAGCCGACCACGGTTGGCCGGTGCCCCGTCGGCCCGCGGGAAGCGCCGTTCGGCCAGCCATGCGGCGCGGGGGCACACGGTGGTGCCGTCGGCTGCGGGACGGATGTCGGCGGCCGACGGGTCCGCGAGCGCAGCCACGATCGTGTCGTCCCAGTGGGTGACCAGGACGTCGAGGTCGCCGTCCTGGTCGAAGTCGGCGGGCGTGATGCCGTGCGCCTGGGCGAGCTCGCCGGCGCCGACGGGCGGCAGGTCGTCGAGGCCGCTCCCGGCGGTCGCGTCGGCGAACCGTCCGTCGCCGTCGTTGCGGTGCAGCGTGGTCCCGCCGCCTCCCGACGCGGTGACCAGCAGGTCGTCGTCGCCGTCGCCGTCGACGTCCGCGAAGGCCGCCGCCGACGACCCCTGCCCGTCGGGGTGCCGGTCCAGGCCGGCGGCGCGGGTGCCGTCCGTGAAGCGCCCGTCGCCGTCGTTGAGCATCAGCCGGTCCGGCCGGCCGATCCGGGTGAGGAACACGTCCAGGTCGCCGTCGTCGTCCACGTCGTGGACCGCAGCGCCTGCGGTCATCGCGGACTCGCCGGTCAGGGCCGCTCCTCCTGCGGGAGCCGGGCCGCTGTGCGGCTCGTCGAGGCCCGCCTCGGCGGTCACGTCGGTGAACCGGAGGTCGCCGGCCGCGGCGGGCCGGTCCGGTGCGGTCGCGGCGGTCCCGGCGCCGGCGGCCGCACCGTCGTCGTCGCCTCCGAGCACCAGGCGCAGCACCACGAGCAGCGCCACGACGGCGACGAGGGCCACGAGGGGGATCACACGCCGCTGCGCCATCGCCATCCCGCCCGCCTCCCCCCAGGTGCGTCGACCCGGTCGACGATACCGGCCAGGGTGTTGTGCGTTCCGTCGCACACCCCCATACTGCTCGGGCAACGACGGGGCTGAAGGGGGACGTCGTGGCGGCAACCGGTGTGGTCGACGACGCGTCCGCGATCGATGCCGCACCCCGCGCCGGTCGGCTCACCTTCCGGCCCCCGCGCCTGTCGGACCCGCGCCTGCACGTCGCGTCGGTGGTCATCAGCGTCCAGGTGCTCGGGCAGGTGTCGCTCGGCTTCGACCTGTCGATCGCGCAGATCCTGGTCTCGCTGGTCACGGCGGCGGCGATCGAGCTGGCGCTCACGGTCCCGCGCACCAGGGTCGTCGCCTGGCCCGCCAGCGCGATGCTCACCGGCAACGGGATCGCCCTGATCCTCCGGGTCCCCGGCACGGAGCACGGGGACTGGTGGAGCCTGCGCGGCTGGTACGTGTTCGCTGCGACCGCCGCCCTCGGCGTCCTGTCGAAGTACGTAATGCGGGTCGGTGACCGGCCGCTGTTCAACCCGTCGAACGTCGCCCTCGTGGTCACGTTCCTGGTCCTCGGCTCGGGCCTGGCCGACCCCCAGGACCTGTGGTGGGGGCCGATGTCGGTCGGGCTCGCCCTGACCTACGCGGTGGTCGTCGTCGGGGGGCTGGTGATCACGCGGCGCCTCGACCTGCTGCGCGTGTCGATCGGCTTCTGGGTCACGTTCGCCGCCCTGATGGCGCTGCTCGCGGCCGCCGGCCACGAGATGACCGCCAGGTGGAGCCTGGGACCGGTGTCGGGTCTGGACTACTGGACCACGCTCGCCCTCTCGCCCGAGGTGCTGATCTTCCTGTTCTTCATGATCACCGACCCCCGCACCGCGGCCCGCGGTCGCACCGGAGGGCTGCTGTACGCCGTGGGCGTCGCCGCCGCGAGCGGGGCGCTCGTGGCGCTGCAGACCACCGAGTACGCGACCAAGGTCGCGCTGCTGACCGGCCTCGTCGTGGTCTGCGGCCTGCGTCCGCTGATCGAGCGCTGGGCCCCGGCCACCGACCCGACGTCCGGTCCGGTGGACTGGCTGACCCGCAGCCGGTGGCGCCCCGCCGTGCTCGCGGCCACCGGGCTCGTCGTGGTGGCGGTCGTGGCGGTCGGCGGCGCGCTCGCCGAGCCGGTGGTGGTGCGGCCGGAGGGCGGCGCCCCGGAGCGGCCCCCGGTCGAGCTCCGGGCCGACCAGGTCCCGACCGTCGAGGTGGCGGCTGCGCTCGAGGAGATCGGCGGTTCGTTCGACCGCGACGTCGCCGAGCGCATCGTCGCCGACACGTTGGTCGATGTCCTGGTCGCGGACCGCGCCGTCGCCGCCGACGACGACGGGTTGGCCGCGGCGGTCGCCTCGGGCCCGTTCCTGGACGACCTCGTCGGTCGCGAACCCGTGGCGGCACCCGTGCGCACGTTCGAGCGCGCGGTCGTCGACGTTGTGCGCGACCCCGAGGACTTCCAGGCCCAGCCCCGGCTCGCGATCACGGTCGACGGCACCCGGGACGGCGAGGCCTGGTCCGCGACCTACCACGTGCTGGCGACCACCGGCGATGCCGTCGTCGAGCGCGAGGTGGGCGCGGGCTGAGGTCGCCCTCCGGGTCAGCCCGCGGGCGGGGTCGAGGCTGCGTAGCCGTCCTCGACGATCATCCGGCCCATGGGCTCGTAGTCCTCGCGGGTCGGCGGTGCGATCGTGTCGAGGCCGTCGACGTAGCGGTTGAACATGCAGAACGCCGCGGCGATGAGGACGGTGTCGTGGATCTCCACGTCGGTGGCGCCCTGCGCCTTGGCGTCGTCGATCGCCGCCGCCGTCACGTTCCTGCCGCTCTGCTGCACCTGCGCCGCGACGGCGAGCAGGGCCCGGAGCTTGGGCGTGATCGGTGCCGAGGCCGGGTCGGCCATCACCTCGTCGACCAGCTCCCACCCGCCGTCCACCTGCAGGGCGGCGAACGTGGCGTGCGAGTTGTGGCAGAACTCGCAGTCGTTCAGCAGCGAGACGTACGCGGCGATCGTCTCCCGGTCGCCCCGGCTCAGCGTGCTGTCGCCCCGCAGCAGCACCTCCGCCAGCTCGTTCAACGGTCGTGCGGTCTCCGGCCTGAACATCATCCCGGCCAGGATCCCGGGCGCGTCAGGTAGATCGATGTGCGGCATCGCTGTCCCCCTCTTCGGCAGCCAGGTCGAGTGTAACGAGGCCGATCTGCGCCGTCGCCCGCGACGCGCCGCGGCCTAGCGTGGCCGGACCGGCCGCGCCGACGGCGCCGCACGCACGATCGGGGACCGATGGACGAGCGCAGGGACTGGGTCGCGGTGGCGATGGGAGGGTTCCGGGCCGCATCCGGGGTGTCGTTCCTGGTGGCGCCGCACACCGCGAACCGCTGGTGGGGCGACGACGCGGAGCCCGACACGACCGCGAGCCTGCTGCTGCGCTCGATGGGCTACCGCGACGCGCTCGTCGGCGGGATGCTCGCCTGGCGCGGCTGGCGCGGGACCGGCGCCACGGGGTGGTACCTCGCGTCGGCGGGCGCGGACGCGTCCGACCTGCTGGGCGGCGTGGCCAACCACCACCGCATGACCGAGCGCCAGATCGCGATCGGCCTTCGGAGCGCGGCGTTCGGCATCGGCGCCGGGGTGGCCGGCGCGGTCTGGAGCGCCTGGCGCCAGCGCCGCTGATCGCTCAGCCCTCGAGCGCCTCGCAGACGGCGAGCTCCTCGACCGCTCGGAGCGTCGGCAGCAGCTCGTCGCTCACCTGGTTCGAGATCGTGAACGTCACCGAGCGCGAGCCGTCCGCCGAGGCGGCCATGAACTGCGTGTAGCCGAGGATCGACCCGGTGTGGCCGTACACCGTGCCGCAGCGTGTGTCGTAGCGGAACTGCGCCGGTCCGGCCCCGTTCTCGCCCGGGCCGGTCGGTTCGGAGCTGCCGGGGAAGGTGAAGCGGCGCTGCTCGGCCACGACCTCGGGCCCGAAGAGCTTCCCGCCGACGTAGCCGCGGATGAACTTCGACAGGTCGGCGGGCGTGGTGATCACGCCACCCGACGACCACGCCCAACCGCCCCAGGCCACGCCGTCGGTGACGTCCTCGACCGAGCCGTCGGGGAGGGGCTGGTAGCCCGACATCCGCGGCGCCTCCACGTCGGGGTCGTCGGCCGCGGGCAGGTACGTGTCGTCCATCTCGAGCGGGTCGAGCACGCGCTCCTGCAGGTTGTCGGCGTAGGACTCTCCCGTCGCCCGCTCGATCATCAGCGCGGTCACGATCGGGTTGGTGTTCGTGTAGAGGTAACGCTCGCCCGGCTCGAACTGCACGGCGGCGTCGGCGGTGAGGGCGATGATCTCCTCGGGCTCCGGTGCGGCCTCGGGCGAGGCGTTGATCGCGGCGGCGACCGCGTCCTGGGCGGGGTAGTCGGGCAGGCCGCTCGTGTGCGTCAGCAGCTGGCGGAGCGTCACGGCGCGGTAGGTCTCGGGCGCGTCGGGCAGCAGCTCGCCGACGGTGTCGTCGAGCGAGAGCACGCCCTCGTCCACGAGCGACAGGGCGACGGCGCCGGTCATCGCCTTGTTGAGGCTGGCGGCCCGGACGTGGTCGTCGGCGGAGGGGGCGCCCTCCTCGCCGGCCGTCGCCTGCCCTGCGGCGTGGACCGTCGTGTCGCCGTCGACGTCGATCACGCTGATCGCGCCGATGGGCCCGTCGGTGCGCTGCACCAGGAGGGCCATAGCCTCGTCGAGGTCCGACGTCGGCAGCGCGGCCTCGCCGGTGTCGGCCGCCGTGGTGGTCGGCTCCTCGGCGTTCCCCTCGGCGTCGCTGTCGTCCGTGCACGCCACCGCCCCGGCCACCATGCCGAGGGCGAGGAGCGCGCCTGCTGTCCGTCGAGCCCAGATCATCCGGTGGAGGGTATCGGCGTCACCCTCGCCGGCGCGGCTCATCGGCCGTAGGTCTCGACCGCCGCGTCGGTCCCGCCGCCCGTCGGCACGGCGACGCCGTGGGAGGACAGCACCGCCTCGAGCGAGTCGAGCGTCCGCAGGACGGCGTCCTCGCGCGCGTTGTAGCCCATCGTGCCGATCCGCCAGATCCGACCGTGCAGGGGTCCGAACGACGTGCCGATCTCGATGCCGTGGCCGGCGAGCAGGTCGGCCCGGACCGCGTCGGCGTCGACCCCGTCGGGGATGTGGACGCCCACCACGTTGTGCATCCGGTGGGCGTCGTCGCCGTAGGTCGAGAGCCCGAGGCCGCGCAGCCCCGCCGCCATGGCTGCGCCGTGGAGCCGGTGGCGCTCGACGGCGGCGTCGACGCCCTCCTCGAGCAGGATCCGGGCGCACTCGAACGCCGCGTAGAGCATGGAGGTGGCCTCGGTGTGGTGGTTGAGGCGGAGCGGGCCCCAGTAGTCGAGCACCATGCCGAGGTCGAAGTAGTTGGACCGGATCCGCTCCTCGGGCGGCAGCTCGTCGTCGAGCCCGGCGCCCTGGATGCCGGCCTCGACGCTGTGGCGGGACCGCACCCGCTCGACGGCGCGGCCCGACAGCGACACGGGCGCGCTGCCGGGCGGTCCGGCCAGGCACTTCTGCAGGCCGGCCGATGCGACGTCGACGCCCCAGGCGTCCAGCTCGAGCGGGTTGCCGCCGATCGAGGCGGTGACGTCCGCGTAGAGCAGCACGTCGTGGCGCCGGCACACCTCGCCGAGGTCCGCGAGCGGCTGGTTCATGGTGGTCGAGGTGTCGCCCTGCACGGTGGCGACGAGCACGGGCCGCTTCCGGAGGATCGCCTCCTCCACCGCCTCCGCCGGCACGACGCCGCCCCACGGCACCTCGACGGTGCGCACGGTCGCCCCGCACCGCTCGGCGATCTCTTTGAGCAGGTGGCCGAAGCGGCCCATGACCAGCACCAGGACGGGATCGCCGGGTCGGAGCAACGAGACGAGGCACGCCTCGATCCCGGCGCGGGAGGTGCCGTCGACGACCAGCGTGGCCTCGTTCGCGGTGCGGAACACGCCCCGGTACAGCGCCATCGTCCGCTCCATGAGCCCCGTCATGGCCGGGTCGAACTGGCCGATCAGCGGGCGCGACATGGCGGCGAGCACGCGCGGGTCGGCGTCGATCGGGCCGGGACCCATAAGGAGTCGCTCCGGCGGCTCGAACGGGGTGAGGTCGACGCCGTCGCTCACCGTGGCCCCGGCGGGTGGTGCGCGGCCCAGTGGCGGGCGATGTCGACCCGCCGGCACACCCAGACGTCGTCGTGCGCGGTGATGTGGTCGACCAGCCGGCGCAGGGCGCCGAACCGGGCCGGCCGGCCGATCACGCGGCAGTGGAGGCCGATCGACAGCATCCGCGGGCTCGTCGCGCCCTCGGCGTGCAGCTCGTCGAACGCGTCGCGGCAGTAGGCGAGGAACTGCTCGCCGGTGTGGAAGCCCTGCGGGGCCACGAAGCGCATGTCGTTCGTGTCGAGCGCGTACGGCACGACCAGGTGGTCGTGGCCGTCGACTTTCGTCCAGTACGGCAGGTCGTCCGAGTAGGAGTCGGAGTCGTAGAGGAACCCGCCGTGCTCGACGACCAGGCGTCGGGTGTTGGGCGAGTCGCGGCCCGTGTACCAGCCGAGCGGCGGCGCACCCGTGAGCTCGGTGATGATCTGCACGGCCTCGGCGAGGTGCGCCCGCTCGGTCTCGACGTCGACGTCCTGGTAGCTGATCCAGCGCAGCCCGTGCGACGCGACCTCGTGGCCGTCGGCCAGGATGCGCTCGACCGCCGCGGGGTTGGCCTGCAGGGCCCGGGCGACGCCGAAGACCGTGAGCGGCAGGCCGCGGTCCCGGAAGAGGTCGAGGATCCGCCAGATGCCGGCACGGCTGCCGTACTCGTAGAGCGTCTCCATGCTCATGTGCCGGTCGGGGAACGGGGCGGCGCCGATGATCTCCGACAGGAACGTCTCGGACGCGGGGTCGCCGTACTGCACCGAGCACTCGGCGCCCTCCTCGACGTTGAGGACGAAGGACACCGCCACCCGGGCGCCGCCGGGCCAGCGCACCTCGGGCGGCGTCGGGCCGTAGCCGACCAGGTCCCGGTCGCCGGGGCCGTCGACCCCGGGATCCCTGCCCCAGCGGGCGGCAGCGGGGGAGGCGGGTTCGGTCACCGGAACCCCGGATCGCCGACGGACGAGGGCGGGACGGTTGCGGAGAGCACCTCGTCGAGCTCCAGCAGCGTGCGCAGGAGGACCTCGGCCCCGGCCACGAGGTGGTGGGCGTCGGTGCGCTCCCGGGGCGAGTGGCTGATGCCGCCGATGCTCGGGACGAAGATCATGCCGACCGCCAGCATCCGGCCGATGACCTGGGCGTCGTGCCCGGCGCCGCTCGGCAGGAGCTCCCAGCTCGTGCCGGTGCGCTCGCAGACGGCCCGGGCCGCGTCGACGATGCGGGGATCGCTGGTGACGGGCGGGACCATCTGGCCGAGCCGCCGGTCCATGGCGACCCCCCGTCGCGCCGCAACGGCGTCGATCCGCTCGATCAGGCGGCGGGTGCCCGCCGCGAGCGTCTCGGGGTCCTCGTCGCGCAGCTCGATGCCCATCTCCACGCGACCCGGCACGACGTTGCGGACGTTGGGACCGACGAGCAGGTGGCCGCAGGTGGCCACGCGCACCGAGCCCGGTCCGGGCAGCGACTCCACGGCCAGGACGACGTCGGCCGCGGCGGCCAGGGCGTCGTGGCGCAGGTCCATCGGGGTCGTGCCGGCGTGGTTCGCCACGCCGGTGATGCTCAGGTCGAGCGCCTGGCGGCCGGTGATGGCGCTGACCACGCCGATCGACGTGCCGTTGGCGTGCAGCACCGGTCCCTGCTCGATGTGCAGCTCGACGAACGCGTCGATCGCATCCGGGTCCCAGCGCGCCTCGCGCAGGCGGTCGGGGTCGCCGCCGGCCGCGAGGATGCGCTCGCCGACGGTCACGCCGGCGTCGTCGACCTCGTCGGGCGGGGCCTCCTCGGTGTGGCCGACGCACGCGTAGCTGCCGGTCATGCCGCTGGTGCCCCTCGCGCCCTCCTCGTTGGCGAACGCGGCCACCAGCAGGCCGTGCTGCATGTGGTGCCCTGCGTCGTGGAGGCTCGACGCCACCTCGAGCGCGGCCAGCACCCCGTAGGTGCCGTCGAGCGGCCCGGCCTGCACGACGGTGTCGAGGTGGCTGCCCGTGGCGAGCCAGCGGTCGCCGTGGCCGGGGCTCCGCCCGACGAGGTTCGCCGCCGGGTCGACGGTCGGCCGCAGGTCGGCCGCGGCCATCCAGCGGGCGACCAGGTCCCGTGCCTCGACGTCGGCGTCGCCCCACGCCTCGCGCGTGACGCCGCCCCTCGGGTCGGCGCCGATCCGCGACAGCTGGTCGATCCGGTCGAGCAGCCGGTCGCCGTCGATGGAGATGTGGGAGGTCGACGCGATCACGGCGACACCAGCCGGCGGATGCGCAGCGCCGCGATCTCCTGGACCTGGGCGAACGCCTCGTCGGCCTCCTCCTCGGTCGATCGCGGCAGGCGGCGCTCGAGCTCGTCGAGGACCTCGGCCTGCGTCCGGCCCCGGACGGCGATGATGAACGGGAACCCGTGCCGCTCGACGTAGTCGGCGTTGCCGGCGGCGAGCCTCCGGGCCACGTCGTCGTCCATCCGGTCGAGGCCGACCGAGCGCTGCTCGTCGATCGAGGCGTCGGCCATCGGCCGGCGCGCGCCGAGCTGCGGGTGGGCGCGGAGCAGCGCGAGCCGGGCCTCGTCGTCGAGCGCGTGCGCGGCGGCGTGGAAGCCGTCGACGAGCGCGTCGAGGTCGGCGAACGGGGCGGACCCGAAGGCGGCGTCGGCGAGCTGCGGCGAGTCCTCGTAGACCTCGCCGAAGGCCTGCAGGAACGCCCCACGGTCGAGGGAGGACACCTCGGCCACGCTCCAGGTGCTCATGAGCCCCGGTAGGTCGAGTACGACCAGGGGGTCACGAGCAGCGCGACGTGGACCGCGCCCGTGTCCGGGCCGATGCCGACGTGCACGGGCACGAGGTCCAGGTACGGGGTGGTGCCGGGTTCGACCGCACCGGTGGCGGCGAAGTGGTCGCCGACGGCGAACGTGAGCTCGTAGCGGCCCGGCCCGAAGTCGTCGCCCTCGACCAGCGGCGCGTCGGTGCGGCCGTCGTCGTTCGTGCGCACCTCGGCCACCACCGTCGGGATCCCGTCCTCGGCGACGCGCACCACGACGATCGCCACGCCGGCCGCGGGTCGCCCGCGCGACACGTCCAGCACGTGCGTGGTCAGCCGCGCCGGCCCGTCCGTCACCGTGGCGCCCTCATCGACCGCGTCCTCATCGGCAGGGTCCGGTCTCGATCGTGCGGCAGATCCCGTTGATGATGTCCGATCCGTCGGCGCCGCGGATCTCCCGGTACCACGCCTCGGTCACGTCGGGGTCCTCGCCGTGGGTCATGCGGGCGCGCTTCGTCGCCCGCTCCATGACCTCGGCGGTCCGCGGGACCCGCTCGTCGGAGTAGCGGCGGAGGGCGTCGGCCACCGAGACGTTGGTCGACCGGAGGTAGCCGGCCAGCACCAGCGCGTCCTCCATGGCCTGGCACCCGCCCTGGCCCAGGTCGGGTGGGGTGGCGTGCACCGCGTCGCCGAGCAGCGCCACGCGGCCCCGGGCGAAGTCGGTCACCGGGTCGTTGGAGCGGATCACCACGTGGTTGGTCGCGTCGGGGTCGAGCGCCGCGATGACGTCGAGCACCGGGGCGTCCCAGTGGCCGAACTGCGAGGAGAGGAACTCCCGGGCGTCGGGCTCGCCGTCCCAGCCCGGCACCGAGCCGGGGTCGGGCAGCGGCACGTCGAAGAAGAAGTAGTGGCCGTCGCGCACCGGCATCGACGAGACGCGCTTGCCCTCACCGAGGTAGACGGTCCACGCGTCGTCGCGGCCCATGCCCTTCGGCACGATGCCGTTCCAGTTGTGGTAGCCGACGTAGTAGCGCTCGACGTCGTGGCCGAGCACGTGCTCCCGCAGGCTGGAGCGGGCGCCGTCGGCGACCACCACCAGCTCGGCGGTGACCTCGGTCGTGGTGCCGTCGTCGAGCTCGACGGTCGCCGTCACGGCGTCGTCATCCTGGTCGAGGCCGACGCACTCGACGCCGAGCGTGATGTGCTCGGGCCCGGCGGCCTCGAACAGCAGGTCCTGGAGGTCCGAGCGCCGCACCGGGTAGGGCCGTTGGCCGACGCGGGAGATGAGCGGCTCGAGGCTGAAGTCGCAGTAGGCCTCGCCGTCGGGGTCCCGGTAGGTGACGTGGTCCATGACCCCGCCGATGGCGGCGATCCGCTCGCCGAGCCCCAGGAGGTTGAGCACCTTCACGCCGTTGGACCACAGCGAGATCCCGGCGCCGACCGGCCGCATGACCGGCACGCGGTCGATGATCCGGACGCGGTGCCCGTCCCGTCGCAGCGCGATCGCCGTGCTGAGGCCGCCCATCCCGGCGCCGACCACGAGCACGTCCAGCGATTCCACGCCTCCGTAGATACCTCCGGCTCCCCGATGCCGCAACAGTTTGTTGAAGTCGATCGTGTGAACAGTTCGCGACGGGCTTGATCGGCGAGGAGGCCGTCCGGATGATGGGCGCCGACATGGCCACCTCCCACCTCCCGCCGCCCGACGGGGTGCTCCACACCCGGACCGGGCCCGTCCCGGGCGACCGGTACGTCACCGCCACGCCCGACACGCTCCGCTGGGGCGTGCTGCCCACGCCCGACAGCGAGCCGGTCGAGTCGCTGCCCGACGGCGGGACGATCACGTTCGACACCGTGAGCCACGAGGGCCTGCTCGGCGACCAGGGCGCCGACCCCGTCGCGTTCTTCGGCGACCGGGGCATCCCACAGGACCGCATCCTCGACGACGTCCGGGAGCTCGAGGGCTCCGCGCTCGGCCGCCGGCTGCCCCACGACGGACCCCACGCGGTGCTCGGGCCGGTGCGGGTCGAGGGCGCGCAGCCGGGCGACGTGCTGGTCGTCGAGCCGCTCGAGCTGCGCTGCCGGGTGGACTACGGGATCATCAGCAACCGCCACGGCCGCGGCGTGCTGTCGGGCGAGATGCCGCTCGCGGACGGCGAGGGCGAGGTCCCCGACGTGGTGTCGGTCCTGGCCCGCGTCGGCGAGGACGGCCGGGGCAGCGTCACGGGCACGACGGGTCGCCGGGTCGGCTTCGACCTGGCGCCGTTCCTCGGGCTGGTGGGCGTCACGCCGGTCGAGGCCCCTCCCGGCGGGTCGCTGCCGCTGTCGTCCACGCCGCCCGGCCCGCACGGCGGCAACATCGACGTCCGCCACCTCGGCGTCGGCTCGCGGCTGCTGCTGCCGGTGCGGACCGAGGGCGCCGGCCTGTACGTCGGCGATCCCCACTACGCCCAGGGCAACGGCGAGGTGGCCCTGACCGCGTTCGAGGCGCCGCTGCGGGCCACGCTGCGGGTCGGCGTCCTGCGGGGCGAGGAGCCCCGCCGGCTCGCGGCGCTGCTCGACGCGCCGTGGGCTCGCACCGACGAGCACACGATCCTGATCGGCCTCGGCGGCACGCTCGACGAGGCCATGCGCGAGTGCGTGCGCCGGGCCGTCCGGTACGTCGTCGCCGTCACCGGCCTCGACGACGCGACCGCGCTGGCCTTCCTGTCGGCCGCCGCCGACTTCGAGGTGTCGCAGGCGGTGAACCTCGTCGTCGGCGTCCACTGCCTGATCCGGACCTCCGACCTGGCGTGATGGGGCAGTCTCCAGGGGTGACCGTGCTGCCGACCGACGACGTCGACGCCTTCGTCGGCGTCCCCGAGGTGCTCCTGGCGGGTGGCGACGGCCCGCTGGCCGGGAGCACGCTCGCCGTGAAGGACGTGATCGACGTCGCCGGCCGGGTGACCGGCGCCGGCAACCCCGACCTCGCCGCCTCACGGGCACCGGCCCCGCGCTCGGCGCCGGTGGTCGACGCGCTGGTCGCCGCCGGGGCCACCGTCGTCGGCAAGACGGTCACCGACGAGCTCGCGTACTCGCTCGGCGGCGACAACGTGCACTACGCCGTGCCCCGCAACGTGGCCGCGCCCGGCCGGAGCCCGGGTGGGTCGTCGTCCGGCTCCGCCGCCGCGGTGGCCGCCGGCCTCGTCGACGTGGCGCTCGGGACCGACACCGGCGGATCGATCCGCGTGCCGGCCAGCTACTGCGGGATCCTCGGATGGCGGCCGACGCACGGCGCGGTGAGCGCCGAGGGCGTGACCCCGCTCGCGCCGTCCTTCGACACGATCGGGCTCCTGGCCCGCTCGGCACCGCTGCTGCGCGACGCCGCCGAGGTCGCGCTGGGCACCGGCCCGCTCGCCGGTGCGGCGCCCGCTCCCGTCCGGCGGTTGGCGCTGGCCGCCGAGCTCGTCGACGTGCTCGAGCCCGAGGTGGCCGAGGCGCTGCTCGAGGGGATCGAGGCGACCCTGGGTTCGGTGCCGGCACGTCGGTCGCTCGGCATCGACGTGGACGAGTGCCTCGGCACCTTCCGCACCCTCCAGGGCGCGGAGGCGTGGGCCGAGCACGGCGCGTGGATCACCTCGTCGAAGCCCACGCTCGGCCCCGCCACCGCCTACCGGTTCGACGTGGCGTCCAGGGTGACGGCGTCGGACGTCGCCGAAGCCCGGCCCGTCCGCGAGCGCGTGCGCGCCGCGGTGCTGGCCGCCACCGCCGACGGCACCGTGCTGCTCGGTCCGCCCGCCGCCGGCCCGGCGCCCGAGCCGGCCCGCCACGACGAGGCGTCCGAGCGCATCCGCGCCGACACGCTGCGCCTCACCTCGGTCGCCGGGCTGGCGGGGGCGCCGGTCGTGGTCCTGCCCGGGGCGTCGGTCGCCCCGGAGGGCTTCCCCCTGGGCATCGCGCTGATGGGCGCACCGGGCACCGACCTCGCGCTGCTCGACCTCGCCGCGGGGCGGTGACGGTCAGATCTTCAGGAACAGGGCGACGGTGACCACCGCGCCCAGCGTGACCACGCACACCCGGAGCACCGTCTCGTTCATGCGACGGGCGATCGACCCGCCGATGTAGCCGCCGACCAGGCACGTGGGCGCGGCCACGAGCACCGACGCCCAGTCCACGGGCCCGAACAGCCCGAAGATGACGACGCTCACGGTCGCGTCCAGCAACGAGATCACCGACTTCGTGGCGTTGAGGTTGCGGATCGAGTCCTTGATCGTGAGCCCGAGCACGCCGAGTACGATCACGCCGAGCGCGCCGCCGAAGTAGCCGCCGTAGATCGTGGCGAGGAACACGCCGACGACCGCCGCGACGGTCGGGCGGTGGTCCGCGCCCGCCGAGTCCTTGAGCCGCCGGCGCACGACCGGCTGCAGCGCGGTCATCACCGTGGCGACGAGCACGAGCACGGGGACCACGACGTCGAACGCCGACGACGGGGTGACGAGCAGGAGCACGCAGCCGGTGATCGAACCGGCGAGCGTCGCGGCCAGGAGCGGCGGGAGCAGGTGCCGGCGCTCGCCGATCTCGTTGCGGAAGGCACCGACGCCCCCGAGGTACCCGGGCCAGGTCGCGACCGAGTTGGTGACGTTGGCCGACAGCGGCGGCAGCCCGGTCACGAGGAGGGCGGGGAACAGGATGAGCGAGCCGCCGCCGGCGATGCTGTTGACCAGCCCGCAACCGGCGCCCGCGAGCACGAGCAGGACGACGTCGCCGGTGCTCACGGCCTGCCGTCCCGGTGACGCGTCAACAGACTGTTGAACACCCGGGGCATGGCGGACAGTCTGCGCAGCCGTCCGGGGTCGGCGCCACCCGGCCCGGTGGATTTCACCGGACCGAAACAGCCGCGGTTCGGCCTCGGCGCGGCCCTAGTGTTCGCGTCCGTGACCGACCAGGATGCCGGCGACGGCCTGCCGGGTCGCCCCCTCGTGGGCGACCCCCTCGACGACGACGCGCTGCTCGACGCAGCCGAGACGATCACCGGCGCGTGGTGGCTGTACCTCATCACCGGCGTCGCGTGGTTCGTGCTCGCGTTCGTCGTGCTGACCGTCGACGCGGCCAGCGTGTGGACCGTGGCGATCCTCGCGGCCATCGCCTTCATCGTCGGCGGCATCTTCGAGCTCGTCCTCGCCTCGATGGTGCGGTCGTGGAAGTGGGTGCACGTCGTGTTCGGCGTGATCAGCATCGTGGCCGGCATCGTCGCGCTGGCGTGGCCCGAGCAGACCTTCGTCGTCCTGGCCGCGGTGCTCGCCTGGTACCTGCTGTTCATGGGCATCTTCGAGATCGTCGTGTCGTTCATGACCCGTCACGACGACGAGCTGTGGTGGCTGCGCCTCGTCATCGGCGTGATCGAGGTGCTCATCGGGTTCTGGGCGATCGCCTACATCGGCCGGGCCATCTTCCTGCTGGTGATCTGGGTCGCCGCCGCGGCGCTGGCCCGGGGGCTGTCGGACCTGTTCATCGCGTTCGGCCTCCACGGCGCCCACGGCCGCATCCACCGGTCGCGCATGGTCTGACGCCGACGGCGGGGCTCCGGCGTGTTCGGGCTGCCTAACATGGGTGGATGAGCCCGATCGTCGACGCCGCCAGCCTCGAGGCCGTGGTGGGGGAGCGCCCCGCCATCGGCCACCTGAAGTCGATCCGCTTCCTCGACGCCCACTGCGACGCGCTCCTCGCCCGCTCGCCGCTCACGGTGGTGGGCTCGGTCGGCGCCGACGGCGCACCCCGCGTGCGGGCGGTGGGCGGCGGTGCCGGCGTCTGCCGGGCCGACGGTCCGCAGGTCCTGGTCCTCGGCGCCGGGACCGCCAGCGGCTCGCTCGACGTGGCGGACCTCGTCGACGGGGCGCCGGTCGGTGCGCTGTCCCTCGTGCCCGGCTACGGCGAGACGCTGCGCGTCAACGGCGTGCTGCGCCTCGCGCCGACGCCCCGGATCGAGGTGCGGGAGGTGTTCCTCCACTGCGCCAAGGCCGTCATCCGGTCCCGGCTCTGGGACGACGTCGAGCCGGCGGGCAGCGCAGCGTCGGCCGGGACCGGGCTCGCGGACCCGGGCGTGCGCGACCACCTCGCCCGCTGCCGGTTCGTGGCGCTGTTCTCGCAGGACCCGGCGGACCGCTTCGACGACGGCGGCGCCGACGTCAGCCCCAAGGGCGATCCGGCCGGGTTCCTCCACGTGGTCGACGACCGCACGGTGGTCATCCCCGACCGCCCCGGCAACCGGCGCACCGACACGCTGCACAACCTCGTGTCGAGCCCGGGGCTCGCGGTGCTGGCGTTCGTCGCGGGCGACGACCGGGTCGTCGAGCTGCGCGGCCGGGCCCGGGTCACCGACGAGCCCGGGCTGCTGGAGCCGCTGGTGGTCAGCGGGAAGGTCCCGGCCGCGGCGATCGTGCTCGACGTTGACCACGCCGAGCTGCGGACCGAGCCGGCCGTGGCCGCGGCCGGCGTGTGGGACCCGTCGCGGCGCGTCGCGCTCGGCGACCTGCCGCGCGGCAGCCGCATCTGGACCGACCACGTGAAGCTGAACGAGGACCCGGGCGAGGAGGCGGACCTGGTGCGGCAGTTCATCGAGGAGGCGCCGCTCGCCGAGGGCCTCGAGCAGGACTACGCGAACAACCTCTACTGACCGGGCCCGGGCCCGGGCCCGGGGTCAGGCGTAGCGGAGGACGGCTGCGGCGGCGCCGCCGCGGTAGACGTCCTCGGCCCGGACGGCCAGGACGGTGCCGTCCGAGGCCAGCACCCGGCGCACGACCTCGTCGATGATGTCCGCGGCGCCCTCGTCGCCCTCGTCGGCGAACGTCACGGCACCGTCGTCGTCGACCCGGCCCCACACGATCTGGTCGATGTCGACGACCAGCGTGTCGATCTGGCCGTACGTCGCGGACCGGGCGAGGTCGGAGACGTCGGTCTGCACGCGGTCCTGGCCGTCGCGCAGCGAGAACAGGTCCGCGAGCTGCTGGAGGTCCTCCTCGTAGACCTTCGCCAGCACCTCGCGGGCCTCGCGGGCGATCTGGAGGTCGTCGATCTTCTCCGGGCTGCCCTCCAGGCCGATGTCCTCGAGCTCGGGCGACGTGTTCACGGCGCGGAACGCGCTGGCGGTCGGCTCGGCGGCGGCCAGGAGCAGGGGGAGCTCGTGGCCCCTGACGAGCGGACGGATGGCGGCGTCGACCGCCCGGGCGTACTGGCGGAGCCGGATCTTGCTGCCGTCGTCGCCGCTCAGCGAGCCCTTCTGCACGTGGTCGGTGATCTTGTGGTGATGGGTGGCCGCCGCGGCGCTGGCCGGGAGGTCGGGCACCTCCACCTCGATCGGTCCGTAGTCGGGGCCGAGCTCGAGCAGTCGCACGGACCCCTCCGCCAGCGCGAGCACGAAGCACGCCTGCGGGAAGGTGACCGATCGCAGCAGCGGCTTGACGAAGTAGCGGTCGGTGACCTTGACCACCGGTGTCAGCTCGTTGGCGAGGTGGTAGCTCCGGAGGACCTCGCCGTCGGTGAACACGGCGAGCGTCCGGGCCTGGTGGTCCCAGTAGAGGGGGTCCTCGTCGAGCTCGCCCAGGAGCTCCTCGAACCCGGCGACCCGGCGCTTGTCCACCCCGGCCTCGTGCAGTGCGGCCACGGCGCGGGCGACGGCGTCCTTGTACGCGATGCGCTCGGCGTCGGTGCGGTCGGTCACCGGTGACGTCGCCAGGTAGATCGTCGCCCGGGCGTCGCCCCGGTCCGAGAGGAGCTGCTCGATCTCGCCCGGGGTGGGCTGGTGGACGTGCATGGGCGCGCTCCCGTCGATCGACGCGGGGTGGAGGTCGTGCTCCGACCCTACGCGTCCGATCGGCCAGCTGTGCCGGAGAGCCACCACGGCCGGGCCGGGAGCGACAAGGATGGACGACCGACCGGTCCCGAGGCGGGATCCGCGATCCCGAGAGGACGTCGACGATGACACGAACCCTTCCCCGCTCACGGTCGTGGGTGGCCGTCGCCCTCGTGGCCGTTGCCGCCCTCGGCCTGGCCGCGTGCGGTGGTGACGACGACGACTCGTCCGAAACCACGACGACCGAGGCCGAGACGACGACCACCGTCGCCGGCCAGACGGTCCGGTTCGACGAGCAGATCCAGCAGGAGCTGGCCGACGTGGGGTGCCACCCCGGCACCGTCGACGGCGTGCTCGGGCCCAAGACCGACGAGGCGATCCGGGCCTTCCAGGCCGCGTCGGGCCTCGAGGTCGACGGCGAGCTCGGGCCCGAGACCGAGGATGCGCTGAAGAAGGCGGTCGAGGAGGGCAAGAAGGTCTGCGAGGAGTCGACCACCACCACGACGACGGCGACCACGACGACGACCGCCGGCGGCCAGGCGCCGTGCACGGCCTCTGCGCTGCTCGGCGGGCTCCCCGCCGAGGGCGAGAAGATCGCCAGCTTCGTCTGCGCCGACGGCTACGCCGCAGGGTCGCTCAACGACGGCACGAAGTTCATCCTCCAGTCCAAGGACGGCAAGTGGTACGCCTACAGCGGCCAGGACCCGTGCGGGTCGGCCAGCGCCGGGCTGCCGCCGGTCATCCTCGAGGACGGCTGCGGGTCCTGACCCGATCCCGACCGGCGGGCCGCCCGGCTCGCACCGAACGCTGCCGGAGGGGCGGGCCGACCGGTCCGCCCCTCCGGCGCGTCCGGGGCCGGTCCGCGCTCAGGCGGGGATGACGTCGAGCAGGTCGGCGATCGAGTCGATGACGTGGTCCGGCCGCTCGGTCGAGCGGTCGAGCACCTGCTGGCGGAACTTCCCGGTGCGGACCTGCACGCCGACCATGCCGACGGCCTGCGCGGCCAGCACGTCGCTCGCGAGATCGTCGCCCACCATCAGGAGCTGGGCCGGCTCGGCGCCGGTGGACTCGGCGGCGGCGAGGAACATGTGCGGTGCCGGCTTGCCGGCGACGACGGCGGTGGCGCCCGTGCTCTCCTCGAGCATCCGGACGTAGGCGCCGCCGTCCAGGCAGTAGCCCTCGCCCGTGCGCCAGACCGGCGCGCCGTGCATGGCCACCAGGGCGGCGCCGCCCATCAGGCAGTTGAGCGCCACGTTCATCTGCTTCCACGTGAACGACGGCCCGCCGCCGCCGACGACCACCACGTCCGCGGTGGCGTCGTCGGGGTCCGCCATGCGCAGCCCGGCGAGGTCGGCGTTGGCGCCGTCGTTGAGCAGGAGGCATCGGGCATCGGGGTGGTGGTCCTGCAGGTAGGCGGCGGTGACCGCGGCGGCGGTGAACAGCTCACCGGCGCGCACCTCGATGCCGGCCTGGACGAGCGTCGCCGCGATCCGGGCCGACGTCGCCGACGTCGTGTTGGTGACGAAGCGGACGGGCAGGTCGCGGCGCCGGAGCTCCTCGACCGTGCGGGCCGCGCCCGGGAAGGCCGTGGAGGACGTCAGCAGCACGCCCTCGATGTCCAGCAGCACGCCGGCGACGGCGCCCCTCCCGGACCCCGCTGCTCCAGCTCCTGCCACCTCGACTCCTCGATCGCGCTGGCCGGATCCTACGTCCTCGCGCCAGGGGACCCCTGCCCGTGGCCGTCGGTCGACGGGACATCCGAGGGCGCCGCGGGCGCCGGCGCGGATGCCGTGGTCGCCGTGCCCCGGGGCAGCGGCAGCACGAGCGGCGTGCCGGTCAGCGGGTCGGCGATCACCTGCGACCGGAGCCCGAAGACGTCCTCGACGACCTCGGCCGTCATCACCTCGGCGGGCGGGCCCTGCGTGACGATCGAGCCGGCCTTCATGGCGATCAGCCGGTCCGCGTAGCGGCAGGCCAGGTTGAGGTCGTGCAGGACGAGGACGATCGTGCGGCCCTCGTGCTCGTTGAGGTCGGCGAGCAGGTCGAGGACCTCGACCTGGTGCGCGAGGTCGAGGTACGTCGTGGGCTCGTCGAGCAGCATCAGCGGCGTGTCCTGTGCCAGGGCCAGGGCGATCCACACCCGCTGGCGCTGGCCGCCCGACAGCTCGTCCACCGTGCGCTCGGCCAGGTCCGACGTGTTCGTGCGGGCCATGGCCCTGGCCACCGCCTCCTCGTCCTCGACGGTCCACTGCCGGAACCACTTCTGGTGGGGGTAGCGCCCGCGCGCCACGAGGTCGGCCACCGTGATGCCCTCGGGTGAGCTCGGCGACTGGGGGAGGAGGCCCAACCGGGTGGCCACCACCTTCGTCGGGAGCCGCTGCACGTCCTCGCCGTCGAGCAGCACGACGCCGTCCCGCGGCTTGAGCAGCCGCGCCAGGCCGCGCAGCAGCGTCGACTTCCCGCACGCGTTGGCGCCGACGATGACGGTGACGCGCCCGTCGGGGATCTCGACGTCGAGGTCCTCGACGATCGTCCGCTGGTCGTAGGCCAGCTCGAGGCCCTCCGCCGCCAGCGGTGCCGTCCGCTCCGAGGCGCCCGCCGCGCCCGCCGCGAGCCGTCCGTCGTCGGTCATCTGCATCACCCTCGTCCGATCCGGTTGCCGACGGCGAGCAGGTACAGCAGGAACGGCGCGCCGAGCACGCCGGTCACGATGCCGACCGGGATCTCCGTCGGGGCGAAGAGGCGTCGGGCGATCAGGTCCGACGCCAGGAGCAGCAGCGCGCCGGTCGCGGCGGCGGGGAGCAGCCCGACCGTGCGCACGCCCGTGAGCCGCTTGGCGATCTGCGGCGACGCGAGCGACACAAAGGCGATCGGTCCCGCCGCCGCGGTCGCCAGCGCGGCGAGCGCCACGCCGACGAGCAGCATGAGCGCTTGCGTGCGCCGGACCGAGCTGCCCAGCCCGATGGCGGTGTCGACGCCGAGCTCGAGCATGCGGAGCTGCCGTCCCGAGGCCATCGCCACCGGGACCAGCACGACCAGCGCGACCGCCACCGGTACGAGGTCGTCCCAGCCCCGGCCGTTGAGGCTGCCGACCATCCATACCGACGCGCGCGTCGCGTCGACGAGCTGCGCCTTGGCCAGCAGGTACGAGATCACCGCACGCAGCAGCGCGCTCATGCCGATACCCACGAGCACCAGCCGGTAGCCCGTGATCCCGGAGCGGTACGACAGCACGTAGATCAGCACCGCCGTGCCGACGCCCCCCACGAGCGCGGCGGCGGTGACCTGGTCGACGGTGCCGGACCAGAGGACGATCGTCGCCACGGCGGCCGCCGCCGCCCCCGAGTTGATGCCGATGACGTCGGGGCTGGCGAGCGGGTTGTCGGCCACGCGCTGGAAGAGCGCGCCGGCGACCCCGAAGGCCGCGCCGACGACGACGCCCAGGGTCGCCCGCGGCAGCCGCAGCTCGCGGACGATGAACTCGGAGCCGCCCTCGCCGGTGCCGCCGAACACGATGCTGATGACGTCGCTGATGGCCACGGGGAAGTCGCCCACGGCCATCGACCACGCGAAGACGACGGACGTCGCCGCGAGCAGCAGGACGGTGACCACCACGGCGCGCAGGTCGGTCCGGAACGAGAACCCGAACCGGGACGACCGGAGCACGAGCCCGCTGATCGGCGGGCGGAGGCCGGCATCGCTCACCGGGACCCCCGTCGCGCGAGTTCGGCCCGCCGCGGCCGGGCGGCGGTCACAGGGCCGCCAGCTTCCGGCGACGGACGAGCACGATGAAGAACGGCGCGCCGATGACGGCCGTCATCACGCCCACCTGCACCTCACCGGGCCGGGCGACGACGCGGCCCAGCACGTCGGCGACCAGGAGCAGGAGCGGGCCGAGCACGGCCGACCACGCCAGGATCCAGCGGTAGTCCGGTCCGCAGATCGCCCGGGCGGCGTGGGGCACGACCAGGCCGATGAACAGGATCGGGCCCGCGCCGGCGGTCGCGGCGCCGCACAGCACCACGACGGTGGTGGCCACGATCGCCCGCTGGACGTGCACCCGCTGCCCGAGCGACCGGGCGACGTCGTCGCCGAGCGCGAGCGCGTTGAGCGGCCGGCCGAGGCAGAGGGCGACGACCGCGCCGAGGACGATGAAGGGCATGACGGCGGCGACCACGTCGCCCTCGCGCCCGGCCACCGAGCCGACGGCCCAGAACCGGAACAGGTCCAGCGCCGCGGAGTCGGCGAGCAGGACGCCCGACGTCAGCGAGGCCATCAGGTACGACATCGCCGCGCCGGCGAGCGCGAGCTTCACCGGCGTCACGCCGCCCCGGCCGATCGCGCCCAGCCCGTAGACGAACGCGCTCGCCACCGCGGCGCCGAGGAAGGAGAGCCACACGAACCCGGCGGGCGCGGTGATGCCGAAGGCGCTGATCCCGACGACCACGGCGAGCGCCGAGCCCGCCGAGATGCCGAGGATCCCCGGGTCGGCGAGCGGGTTGCGGGTCAGGCCCTGCATGAGCGCGCCGGCCAGGCCGAGCGCGGTGCCGACGCCGAGCCCGAGGATCGTCCTCGGGATGCGCAGGCTGCGCACGACCGTGTGGTCGTTCGACGAGTCGGGCGACACGAGGGCGTCCCAGACCGTCGACAGCGACAGGGGCTTGGCCCCGAAGGCCACCGACGCGGCGACGGCGGCGACGAGGAGCACCAGGCCCACCGCGAGCCCGCCGGCCCGGGACCAGTTCCGGTCGAGGAGGCCCAGGCGCCGCGACTCGTCGGGGATCGACCCCGACCCAGCGTCGGCAGCGGCCTCGCCGTCGGGGCCCGCATCGGCGCGGGCCGGGGCGGTGGCGCTCACGCGATCCCGGTCTGCGCGGACGACACCGCGGTCGTGAGCTGGTCCATGACCTTGGCGAACGCCCCGTACCCGAGCGCCGAGGTGAGCACCCACGGGACGAGCTGGTCGGCCTGGATGGCGGGCAGCTGGCGGGCCGACTCGGGCATCTGGGCGACGATCTGCTCGGCGGTGGCGCCGGTGCGGGCGTCGCCGAGGATCAGGTCGGCCGGGTAGCGGCCCGCCTCCTCCCACGACAGGTTCTGCCAGTACTCCTCGTCGGTGTCGGGGTCGACGACGTCCATCCCGAGGGACTGGTAGTAGGTCAGGTCCGAGTAGCCCGACGGCACGGCGATGTACATCGTGTCGGTGCTGCCCGACGCGGCGAGCACCTTGAGGCCCGGCTTCGCAGCGAGCGCCTCCTCCAGCTTTCTGCTCGACGTCTCGAAGGCGGCCTTCGCCTCCTCCACCTGCTCCGAGTCGGGCGCTGCTCCCAGCGCCTCGCCCACCCGGCCGACCTCGTCGAGGATCTGGTCGATGCGCTGCCCGCCGACCTTGATGCCGATCACGGGCGCGATCGCCTTCACCTTCTCGAGGTCGGCGTCGTCGATCCCCCAGTACGAGCCGGCCTCGTACGACGGCGTGATGATGAGGTCGGGCTGGAGGGCCGCCAGCTGCTCCAGGTTGATCTCGCCGTACGTCTCGCCCAGCGACGTGAACTGGTCCGGGTCGGCCAGGCCGACCTCGGGGTCGGGTGTTCCGTCGGACCGCTTCAGCGGACCGAACGTGCCCTCGACGTCGATGCCGAGCTCGTACAGCCCGCCGGCGACCATCGTCTCGGCCACGAGGGTCTCGGGGGCCTCGTCCAGCTCGACCCTCACGCCCAGGTCGTCGGTGAAGGTCCACGGCCCGGCCTCGGTGGTGGTCGAGCCGCCGCCCTGGGCCTCGCCCTCGTCGGCCCCCTCGTCGTCGGAGCCGCCGCACGCCGCCGCCACGAGGGCGAGGACCAGGAGGAGCGCGACGGCGATCGGGGTGCGGGACGGGCGGGTTGTGCGCTGTTCGGAGGCGCGACCGGTGCTCGGCACGGGGAGGGTCCTTTCGAGACGGGGTTGCTGCACCAGTGATGTTAGGTGTCCCTACCAACCCTGCCAATCGGCGGGCGGGCTGCCACGGGTGCGCGCCGCCGACGCGGGTCCGTCGCGAAGCCGGGTGCAGGGGTCCACCGGCGGGCGCGGGGTACCTTCCGGCCCGTGAACGCCGCCCCGCCCCTGAACGAGCAGCCGGAGCCCGGGGTCACGCCGCTGCAGCGCTCCGACGTGCTCCGGCGTCGCCGGCTCGACCGCCTGGTCGCCGAGCTCGAGGACGTGGGCTTCTCGTTCCCGGGCCCGCCGTCGCTCACCGAGGCGGTGCTGACCGAGCTCGACTACGCCATGCGGCCGCGGATCCACGAGCGCCGGGTGCCGACCTACGGCGCGATCGTCGCCCCCGTCGGCGACCGGGACGCCTGGCAGACGTCCACCGAGCTGACGATCACGGCCCGGCCGTTCCCGCGCGTCGGCCTGGCGGGCGCCCGGCTCTTCGCCGACGGGCTGTCGAGCTGGGTGATCCGTGGCGTCGACGACCACGAGGGACCCGACGCCGCGGACGACGAGCTCGTCGTGTTCGACCGCCCCGCCGGCTCGGAGCGCGACGTCGTCGTGCTGGCGGAGTCGACCGCGGGGACGATCGTGCAGCGCCACCCGTCGGGCGTCGTCCGCGTCGCCGGCGACTTCGGCGTGCTCCGCTGGGACGGGCTGGAGTGGCAGCACCAGCCGCCGGTCGGGGACTGGGTCGCCAGCTTCGCCAGCTGCTCGGACCCCTCGCAGGTCGAGGTCGTCGAGACCCTGCTGAAGATCGCGGTACACGACCTCGGCTCGCGCGGCATCGGCGCCATCCTGCTGTACCGGCGCGAGCGGCCGGTCGCCGGCCGGTGGGCCGAGGCCAGCCACTACGAGCCGCGGCTCCCGACCCCGCCGGCGCTGCAGGTCACCCGGGCCGCGGACCTGGCACCGCTCGTGCACGTGCTCGCCCAGATCGACGGCGCCGCCGTGTTCGACATCGACGGGACGCTGCGCGAGCTCGGCGTCCGGCTGCTGCCCGAGCCGGCGACCGAGTCGGCGGTGGAGGGCTTCGGCGGCATGCGCCACACGACGGCCCGCCGCTACAGCGTCGACGAGCCCGACGCCGTGGTCATCGTGGTCAGCGAGGACGGTCCGGTGACCGTCATGCGCAACGGCGCCATCCACGTCGGCGCCTGAACCCGGCGATCGCCGGGACGGCTACTCGGCTGCGCCCTCGGCGCTCGACTGCTCCGCGATCGCGTGCAGGCCCTCCCGGATGACGGTCGACAGCATCCGGACCACGACGTCGCGGCTGGGCGCGCCCGTCGTCTGCCACGACTCGAGCGTGGCGAGGACGAGCCCGTAGATCCCGTCGGTCAGGACCGTGTGCTCGTCGGCGCTCAGCGTCGGCGCCGCGACCTCGATCACCGGTCGGATCCGCTCGTGGACCACCTGCACCAGCGCGTTGTCGAGCAGCCCGTGGCGCTCGCCGCCGATCGAGCCGGCGACGAACAGGTAGAGCTGGTCCTCCTGCTCCACCAGCCCGAGCAGGCTCTCGACCACGACCTCGATGATCCGGTCGACGGTCACCGGGTAGGACCCGTCGGGCCTCGGCGGCCCGATCCGGCGCAGCAGCAGCGGCTGCATCCGGTCGGCGAGCTCGACGGCGACCGCGTCGGCCAGGCCGGCCCGGCTGCCGAACACGTCGTAGAGCACCGGCTTCGAGACGCCGAGGTGCCCGGCGAGCTCGTCGAGCGACTGGTCGGCGCCGTGCGCCCGGATGGCGTCGATGGCGGCCACCGTGAGGTCGCGGCGTCGCCCCGCCCGCTCCTCGTCGGTGAGGCGGGGGCGACCCCGCCGTGACACCACCACGTCGCTCACGCCGGCCCGTCCGGCTGGGGCGGCCCGTCCGGCTGGTCGGGGTGGTGCTCGCGCCAGGCGGCGAGCCAGTCCTTCACGACCGGCCCGAAGTGCGCGGGGTTGTAGACGTCCTCCTCGGAGGCGAACAAGCCGTCGCCCGCGTACACGAGCCGGGTCCAGTTCGCGCCCTCGTAGACCTTGCCGTCACCGGGATCGAGGAAGCGGTTCTCGACCTGGCCGATGACCCAGCCCTGCTCCGCGTCGACCGTGTACCAGTCCCAGGGGAACAGCTGCATCTGCGTGAACGGCCAGACGGTCATCGTCGCCGTGATCCACTCGAGCACCGCCTCCCGGCCGTGGAACTCGCCGTAGAGGTGCTCGATGTAGTGCACGTCGGGCGTGAAGCACTCCACCCACGGCCGCCAGTCGCCGGTGCGCCCGGCCTCCTGCGCCGCGTCGACGTAGCGGTCGAACGCCCCCTGGATCTCCTCCCGAGTGAACCCCATGATCCCCCTGTCGTGGCCCCGGTCCGTCCGGGGTCAGATCTCCGGCACCGACGGCGCCCGCCGTGACAGCTGCGCGACCACGTCGGCGTCCGCGGACGACATCGACGGGCCGTAGGCGACGACGTACACGCCCTTGCAGCCGCAGTGGCAGGTCAGCGCGAACACCGCAGCCTCGTCGTCGGGGTCGCTGGCGCCCTCGAACCGGTTGACGCTGTCGATCTGCACCTCGGCGGGCGAGATCGTGTGGCCGCAGGGCCCGCAGAGCAGGAGCCCGCCGTCCACGGCCGAGAACTCCGCCTCCCACCCCTGGGCGGAGAGGTCGTCGACGGTCTGTGACAGCGACAGCTCGGGCATGCCTGCATGTGAGTCGAGCCGCGTTCCCCCGTCAAGGACCGTCGAACCCCGTTCGACGTCCGCGGATCCGGCGAACCGGTCGGCGCCCACGGCCGTTCCGCGGTCGTTCCGCCGGCGGGTCCGCGGCGGGTCCCCGATCACGCGCCTTCCATCGCGGCGCCCGCCGTGGTCCACTGTCCGGGTGAACCTGCTGGACACGCTGGACGCGTTGGACGCCTACGGTCCCCGGCCGGTCTGGCGGGGGCGCGTGCACCTGCTGGCCGCCGTCGTGGCCACCCCCGCCGCGCTGGTGCTGTTCCTGATGGCCTCCGGGCCGCTCGCGAAGGTGGCGGTCACCATCTACGCCGCCTCGCTCGTCGGGCTGTTCGCGGTCAGCGCCTCGTACCACCGGCTGGCCCGGACCGAGCGGGCGGTGAAGTGGTTCCGGCGCATGGACCACTCGATGATCTTCGTGCTGATCGCGGGCACCTACACGCCGCTCTGCCTGCTCGCGCTGCCGCCGGCGTGGGGCATCCCGCTGCTCGTCGTGGTCTGGGTGGCGGCGATCGGCGGCGTGATCACCAAGATGACGATGCTGGGCAAGGGACCCGGCAGCGCGGGTTCGTGGCTCTACATCGTGATCGGCTGGGCCGCCGTCGTGGCGGTCCCGGCGCTGGTCACCAGCCTCGACGTGGTCCAGCTCGTCCTCCTCGGGGTCGGCGGGCTGCTCTACACGGTCGGCGCGGTGGTGCTGGGCCGGCGCTGGCCCGACCCGATCCCGCACGTCTTCGGCTACCACGAGGTCTGGCACACCATGACCGTGGCCGCCGGCTCGTGCCACTTCGCCGTCGTCGCGCTCGCCCTCCGCTGATCGCAGCCTTCCGTCCTGCGCGCGACCCCGTTATCCTGCGCAGCAGGACGGGCGCCGGTCCTCAGGCGCGCCGGGCGAGCGTGAGGAGGAAGTCGCCGTCGGCGTCGGTCCAGCGCTCGACCACCTCGAGGCCGGCATCGGCCAGCTCGGCCGCCACGCCCTCGGGCGTGAACTTGGTGCTGATCTCGGTCCGGATGTGGTCGCCGTCGCGGAGGTCGACGACCAGGTCGTCGAGCGCCGACAGCGTCACCGTCTGGTCGCCGTCGGCCACCAGGTGCATCTCGATGCGCTCGCCGTCGTCGTCCCAGTGGGCGCGGTGGCGGAACCGGGTGCGATCGAAGTCGGCGCCGAGCTCGCGGTTCACCACGGACAGCGCGTTGAGGTTGAACTCGGCGGTGACGCCGGCGGCGTCGTCGTAGGCGGCGAGGAGCCGGTCGACCGGCTTCACCAGGTCGGTGCCGAGGAGGAACCAGTCGTCGTCGGCCAGCGTGGCGGCCGCCGCGGCCAGGAACCCGCCGCGCTGGTCGGGGTCGAGGTTGCCGATCGTCGAGCCGAGGAAGGCCAGGACGGCGCCGTCGCCGGTGGGCACGTGCCCGAGGTGCCGGTGGAAGTCGCCCACGACCGCGTCGACGGTGACGTCGGGGTAGGTCGCGGCGATCGTGCGCGACGCCGAGCGGAGGACCTCCTCGCTGACGTCGAACGGGGCGACCGTGCGCAGGGTCCCGACCGACTCGAGCGCGTCGAGCAGCAGCATCGTCTTGTCGGACGTGCCGGAGCCGAGCTCGATCAGCGTCGGCGACGACGTGAGGCGGGCGATGTCGCCGGCGCGGTCCCGCAGGATCGAGCGCTCCGCCTCGGTCGGGTAGTACTCGGGGAGCCGCGTGATGTGGTCGAACAGCTTCGAGCCGGCCTCGTCGTAGAACCAGACGGGCGGGATCCACGGCGGCCGGTCCCGCAGGCCGCGCGCGGTCTCCTCCGCCAGGTGCGTCGACCAGTCCGCCGGGTCCAGGTGGACGCGGACGGTGACCCGGTCGTCGAGGTCCGGGATGTCGGCCCCGTCGGGCTCAGGCATCGGTCGCCAGTCGAAGGCCGCCGAACTGCCACCGCGCCGCCGGCGGGAAGAAGTTGCGGTAGGTCGCCCGGTCGTGGCCGGGCGGGGTGGCGCAGCTCCCGCCCCGGAGGACGTGCTGGTTGACCATGAACTTGCCGTTGTACTCGCCCACGGCGCCCGGAGCGGTCCGGAACCCCGGGTACGGCAGGTAGGCGCTGGCGGTCCACTGCCAGAC
Organism: Dermatobacter hominis; assembly: GCF_020715685.1. Lineage (GTDB taxonomy): Bacteria > Actinomycetota > Acidimicrobiia > Acidimicrobiales > Microtrichaceae > Dermatobacter > Dermatobacter hominis. Next base: position 1,611,555 of record NZ_CP085840.1, on the reverse strand, counting down.
GGCGCCGACGTACTGGCGCGGGTCGGCGCCGGTGACGGTGCCCGGCCGGGAGCCCGGCGCCCGCGGGTGCGGCGCGGCGTCGAGCTCGAGCGGCGAGGTGTCGACCGCGTGCTCTCGGGCCACGACCTCCCACTCGGCCTCGGTGGGGAGGCGGGCCCCCGCCCAGCGGGTGAAGGCATCGGCCTCGTAGTAGCTCACGTGCACCACCGGGTCGTCGGCCCGGATCGCCTGCGGCCCGGCGAGCGTGAACAGGCTCGGGGTGCCGTCCGCGTCGTCGGACCAGTAGAGCGGCGCGTCCCACCCCTGGTCGTTGACGACCGCCCACCCGTCGCTCAGCCACAGCTCGGGGCGGCGGTACCCGCCGTCGTCCATGAAGGCCAGCCACTCGCCGTTGGTGACGAGCCGGTCCGACAGCGCGAACGGGGCCAGGTGCACCGTGTGGCGGGGCGACTCGTTGTCGTACGCGAATCCGTCCCGCTGCGCCGGGGCCGAGGCGGGCACGCCGATGTCGACCTGGCCGCCGGCGTGGCTGGTCCAGCCGTCGGGGCGCACGACGGGCACGGCGCCGGAGGTGAGGTCGACGCCGATCGGGTCGGGCGCGGCGTCGACCCGGTACGCCGGGTGCAGCGGGTTCTGGAACAGCAGGTGCTTGGCGTCCATGAGGAGCAGCTCCTGGTGCTGCTCCTCGTGGTGGAGGCCGAGCTCGATCAGCGACGACGCGCCCGCATCGGGTTCGGCGGCGAGCCGGTCGAGCAGCCGGAGCACCGACTCGTCGACCGCCCGGCGGTACTCGCCGACCTGCTCGACGGTCGGGCGGGTGATCATGCCGCGACGGGGCCGGGGCTGACGGGCCCCGACGGACTCGTAGTAGCTGTTGAACAGGTAGCGGTGGTCGGGGTCGACCACCTCGTAGCCGGACACGTGCGGGCCGAGCACGAACTCCTCGAAGAACCAGGTCGTGTGGGCCCGGTGCCACTTCGTGGGGCTGCAGTCGGGCATGGACTGGGCCACCTGGTCCTCGGGCCCGAGCGGTGCGGCCAGCGCCTCGGTGCGGCCCCGCACGGTGCAGAAGTCAGTGGGGCACATGCCCCGCGGCGCGCCGCCCCGGCGGCCGGGGCCCGGGGCAGCAGGCGGCGCGCCGCGTGCGCCGTCGTCGGTCACGTCGATCCCGGTCATCAGGTCCCTCTCTCTGTGCTCCCCGCGTTCGCGGCACCCCACCTACCCGACGTGAGGACCCCGTACGCCTCGGGTCGTCGCGTCGTCAGGAAGGGGAACAGCTCCAACCAGTCCCGCCGGGCGTCCAGGTCGAGGTCGGCGACGATGACCGCCGGCTCGTGTCGGGGTGCCTGGACGAGCACCCTCCCGTACGGGTCGCTGATGAACGACGACCCGTAGAACTCGATCCGCGGCGCCGCGTCGGACACCTGCTCGGTGCCGACACGGTTGACCGCCACCATGAACGTGCCGTTGGCGATGCCGTTGCCGACGATGACCTGCTGCCACAGCGGCTGCGTGTCGAACCCGGGGTGGTCGGGCTCGCTCCCGATCGCGGTCGGGTACACCAGCACCTCGGCCCCGCCGAGCGAGTAGGCCCGCGCCAGCTCGGGGAACCACTGGTCCCAGCAGGTCGGGAACCCGACGGCGGCACCCGAGAGGTCGGCGACGGGGAACAGGTCGCCGTCGACGGCGTCGGGCGCCCCGGGCGGGAAGTAGAGGTCCTCCCGGTAGCCCTCGGTGACCGGGATGTGGACCTTGCGCGTGGCGGCGACCAGCGCACCGTCGGGGCCCACGCACACCTGGGTGTTCCAGCCCCTGGGCGCGATCGCCGGGTCGGCCTCCCACAGCGAGGCCGACACGAAGACGCCGTGGGCGACGGCGAGCCGCTCGGCCAGCGCCCGGGTGGGGCCGGAGCGCAGGTCCTCGGGGGCGACGGGCCGGCCGTCGAGCGCGAGGCCCTCGGGCCCGTCGGCCAGGGCGGCGAAGTACGGCGAGAGCGTGAGCTCCTGCAGGCACACGAGGTGGGCGCCGGCCCCGGCGGCGGTGGCGACGCCGTCGGCCAGCGCCTCGGCGTGCTGCTCGGCGTCGGCGTGCCAGCGGTGCTGGACCGCGGCGACGCGCCAGGGCGCCCGCTCCGGGGGACGGGTGCGGGCGGGGGAGTCGGGGACGTGGTCGGCCGTGATCAGCCTCATGCGCCACCACCTTCGCGCCCGGGTGTGACAGCGCCGGTCGGCGGGCCGCCCGGGGCCGTCGCGGCGGGCACCTGCTGGGTGATGCAGTGCGGACCGCCACCGCCGTGGGCGAGCACGGCGCCGGGCACCGCGACGACCTGGCGCCCGGGGAGCTGCTCGCCGATCAGCGCCAGCACCTCGTCGTCCGCCGGGTGCCCGCAGACCGGGACCAGGGCCCCGCCGTTGCAGAGGTACAGGTTCAGGTAGGGCACGGCGACGCGGGTCCCGGCGACCTCGGTGAAGGGCAGCACCGGCACCTCGACCACCTCGATCGGCTCGCCCCGAGCGTCGGGGGCGCCGCGGAGGCAGCGGACGTCGATCGCCAACCGGTCGTGGTCGGGCTCCGACGGGTCGTCGCACCCCTGGGCCAGCACCACCCCGGGTCCGACGAACGCGGCGACGTTGTCCACGTGGCCGTCGGTGTCGTGGTCGAGCACGAGCCCGAACGGGAGCCACACGACAGTCGTCGCCCCGAGCGCAGCACCGAGCGCCGCCTCGATCCCCGCGCGGGTGAGCTCGGGGTTGCGGTTCGGGTGGAGCAGGCACTGCTCGGTCGTGACGACGGTGCCGGCCCCGTCGACGGTCACCGAGCCGCCCTCGAGCACGAACGGGCGCACCTCGCCGTCGGGCGTCCGCGCCTGCACGTCGACGAACGGGAGGCCGGACCGCTCCGCCCAACGGCGACCGAGGAGCGCGTCCTGGTCGAACGGCTCGAACTTCCGGCCCCAGCCGTCGAACGTGATCCCCGAGACCACGAGGCCCCCGTCGGGACGACGGGCGTGCAGCGGGCCCGAGTCGCGGGCCCACGAGTCGTCGATCGGGATCTCGACGACCTCGACGGCGTGCGCCCCGCCGCCGAGCGCCGCGTCGCAGCGCGCCCGGGCCTCCTCCGCGTGGCGAGGGTGCGCGACGACCGTCACCGGCTCGAAGCGGGCGACCGCGGCGACGATCTCGGCGTGGTCCTCGACGGCCCGGTCCCGCAGCCCGCCCCACAGGTCGTCGCGGGCCGGCCAGCAGACGATCGTCCGCTCGTGGGGCTCCCACTCGGGGGGCACTCGCACGCTCATCCGCCACAGCCTGCCGCGTCGGGCCGCCCGCGCCCACGGCGAACCGCTCCGCCGCCCGGAACGGGGTCCTCGGCCCGCCGCACCGGCTGGCACGATGGGGCCATGAGCGCCCCGACCCCGTCCCCGCGCGCGCCCGGTGACGCCGCCGACCCGTCGGTGCCGCTGCTGCCGGTGCTCGTCGGCGCGTCGTCGCTCGGCGCCGGGGTCGGCGTCATCTTCCCGCTGCTCGCGGAGTTCCAGGACCGCTACGGGTTCTCCGCCGAGGGCCTCGGCGTCCTCAGCGCGGCGACGTTCATCGCCGCGCTCGTGTCGGGACTGTTCCTCGCCGGTCTGGCCGACCGTGGCCACGCCCGCCTCCTGATGGTGGGCGGCGTCGCCCTGTCGGCCGCGGGCCTCCTGTGGTTCGCGGCCGGCACCGAGCTGTGGCAGTTCACCGGCGCCCGGCTCCTGGAGGGCCTCGGCTACGGGGTGTTCCTCCCCGCGGCGCGCAAGGTGGTGACCGTCGGGGATCCCGGCCAGGCGGGCCAGCGGCTCGGGCGCCTGACGAGCGCCGAGCTCGGCGGCTTCCTGGCCGGCCCGGTCATCGGCTCCGCGCTGAGTGAGGCGGTCGGCCTGTGGGCGCCGCTGGTGCTGATCGGGCTGGTGCAGGTCGGGCTGGCCGTGTGGATCACGACCGTGCGGCTGCCCGCGCTGCCGGTCGACACCGCCCGCTCCTCGGCCCTGGGGTCCTTCCGGATGCTGCGGCGCGGGTCGGTCGCCGGTGCGGCGCTGCTGTCGCTCACGATCTTCCTGCCGGTCGGCATCTACGACGCCCTCTGGTCCCGCTACCTCACCGACCAGGGCGCCACGACGCTGTTCATCGGCATCGGGCTGTCGCTGTACTCGCTGCCGATCGTGCTGCTCGCCCCGGCGGGCGGCCGCCTGGCCGACCGGATCGGTCCGGTCCGGGCCACGGCGTACGGCATCTGCCTCATCATCCCGACGACGATCGCGTACGGGCTGCTGTCGGCCCCGCTGCTGATCACCGCGGTCGGGCTGCTCGAGGCCCTCCCGCAGTCGGTCGCCACGCCGGCGGTGCAGACCGCCATGCTCCGGGCCTGCCGCCCCGAGGAGGTGGCCGCGGGCCAGGGCCTGGCCCACGCCGTCAACCAGGTCGGAGCCGGCACCGCAGCCCTGGTCGGGCCGATCGTCTACGAGGCCGCAGGGGCCACCGTGCTGTTCTCGTGCGTGGCCGCGACCATGCTCGGCCTGTTCCTGCTCGGGCTCGCGCTGCACCGCCGGGGCGGTGGCGACGCGATCGCCGAGCTCGCCTGACCGGGCCCCGGGCGGGGCCGTCGACGGCGGGTCAGAGGAGCGCGAGGACCTCGCGGGCGGTGGACTCGCCGGAGCGCACGGCACCCTCCATGTAGCCGTTCCAGACGGGGGCGCACTCGGCGCCGGCCCAGTGGATCGGACCGATCGGCGTGCGCAGCGCATGGCCGAAGCCGGTCCACACGCCGGGGGTGAAGTGGGCGCCGTAGCAGCCGCGGCTGTACGGCTCGGCCATCCAGTCCCGCTCGAGGTACTCGATCGGGTGCAGCGCCTTGGGGCCGAAGTAGCGGGCGTAGCACGACACGACCGCGTCCCGCCGCTCGTCGAGCGTCCGCCGGGCGTGGGCGCGCCCGTCGTTGCCCTCCATGAACCCGACGAGGATGCCGGGGGTGCCCCCGGGCGGCGTGTTGTCGAACGTGACCTTGACCGGGCCCTCGTCGGACGCGGCCTGGCCGTTGAGGCCGTCGGCCCGCCAGAACGGCTCGTCGTAGACGGCGTAGACCTTGATGACGCTGCCGGCGGGCAGGCGCTGGGTCAGCTGGTCGCGCCAGCTCGGCAGCGCCGGGGCGTAGTCGATGCGACCGGCGAGCGTCGGCGGCAGCGTCACGATCACGCGATCGGCCGACAGCACCTCGCCGTCGGTGCCGTCGGGGGCCGTGGTGCGGACCGTGACGCCGGTGCCGCCCGGGCCGGTGCCGTGCTCGATCCGTCGCACCGGTGACCCGAGCCGCACGCGGTCGCCGAGCTGGTCCGCCATGAGCTCGCTGATCCGCCAGGTGCCGCCGACGACGCGGTCCTGCTGGGCGCCGCGGTCGGTCGACAGCAGCGTCTCCAGCCCCGAGCCCGAGCGTGCGTAGAAGAGGGCGTGCAGCGCCGAGAGGTCGCTCGACTGGATCGAGAACACGGCCTCGGTCGCGACGCGGAAGTACTCGCGCCCCAGCGGCGTGCGGAGGGTGCGGCGGATCCAGGTCTCGAAGGTCTGGCCGTCGAGCTCGAGCGCGTTCGGCCCCTCCCAGGGGCGATCGAGGTCGACCCGGCCGGCGAGGCGGTCGAAGCGGGCGAGGCCCTGGGCCAGGTCGGCCAGCGTGAACGGGTTGAGCCGGGGCGTGGCGCCGCGGTGCGACGCGACGCGGGTCTGCTTCCCGGCGAGCTGCATGAGCAGCTCGCCGGTGTTGTAGGTCGGGAAGGTCTCGAGGCCGAGCTCGGCGACCAGCTCGTACATGCGGTTCTGCGTGGGCCCGATCCACTGCCCGCCCAGCTCGATCGGCGTGCCGTCGGCGGTGTGGCCCCGCTCGGTGCGGCCGCCCACGCGGTCGCGAGCCTCGACGACGGTCACGTCGACCCCCGCACCGGCCAGGACCCGGGCCGCGGACAGCCCGGCGAGGCCGGCTCCGACGACGATGACGCTGCCGCTGCTCATGGGATGGTCGCTCCTGACGTCGGGGTCGCCGCCGCGCTCGTCGCGGCGAGGACCGCGTCCAGCGCCGGCCGGTAGCGGTCCGATCCGATGCCCGGGCCGGTCGGCAGCGCGGCGTCGCGGTCCTGGGCCGCCCAGTACCGGCGCAGCAGCCGGCTCCGGTGCTCGGGCTGGGCGGCGCCGACGACGTCGGCGGTCCAGCGCAGCTCCAGCTCGTCGGCGGCCCGGGCGGCGTCCTCGGTCGGCGGCGGTGCGGCCAGCCAGCCCGACTCGAGCACGTCGCGGTCGTGGGCGTAGCGGGGGAGCAGCGACTGGGGGTCGACGATCGTGGCCCGGTGCAGGACCTCGTGGCGCCACCAGCGGGTGGACGGGTCGAAGCGCTGGCCGGCGGCGGGCCCGATGTCGGCGGGCCGCTCCACCCGGACCGGCTTGAACACCGACGTGCAGGGGGCGGCCGTGCCGGTCGCCCAGTGCAGCGGGGCCGTTCGGTCGCGGAGGTCGGCCACCCACGACGCGGTGGTCTGGGTGGCGGTCACGAGGCCGCCGGCGTGGGCGCAGGGGGCGTCGAGCGCGCCGTTGACCGGCGAGTACCGCGGCAGGCCGTCGGGCCCGTGGTCGCGGAGCGCGGCCATCAGGTCGGCCACCGCGTCGCGGTTGCCGGCCCCGGCGGCCGCCGCGGCGACCTGGGTGCGGCCGCGGCGGGCGGCGCAGGCGGCGACGCGGCCCTTGACCGGATCGGCGTGGGCGGCGGCGAAGGCGGGGATCGTGAGCCCGTTCGAGATGCTGCGACCGCCGAAGCGGACCTCCTCGGTGGCGTGCTCGCGCCCCGCGGTCTCGAGGACGATCGCCCCGTCGGGATCGGCGACGATGAAGCTGTTGTCGTAGGCGAAGGACGGGCGGATGCGGCTGCAGGAACCGGCCTGGCCGTGGCGCTCGAGCAGCGTGACGATGACCTCGACCGCCTCGGCCGCCGTGGCGGCCCGCTCCAGCGCCAGGCGCAGCAGGTCCATGCCGATCAGCCCCGGCTCGTCCTGGCCGTCCTTCTTGCGGCGCCCGAGCTCCTTGGTGAACACCGCCTCGTTGCCGATCACCACGCCGTGGGAGTTCGCGCCCATCTCGGCGCCGAACATCCACCACGGCCGCGACAGCAGCACGGCGTGGGTGTGCGCCACCTGCGGCACCTGGATCCACGTGCAGCGCACGACGTCGTCAGGTCCGTGGTCGCGGGCGGGGACCCACTCGAGGGACTGCGCCTCGTCGGCGTCCCGGTCGCTGTTCTTGGCGAACAGCACGCCCTCGTCGGTGACGGTGACCAGCGTGTCGCACATCGGCGCCGACACTACGCCCGCCCGGACCCGCGCCGTCCCCCTCCGGTTCTGTGATGCTCGATACGTCTGGATCGACGTATCGGGCATCACAGAACGGGCCGGGTCGGGTCGGGCCGGGTCGGGCCGGGTCGGACGGGGCGGGGCGGGCGGACGGGCGTCAGGTCGACTTCATGGCCTCGACCATCTCCACGCGGGTCGCGCGCCGGGCGGGGAGGATCGAGGCCAGCACGCCGGCGAGCACGCCGACGAGCGCGATCAGGCCGATGCGGGCCCAGTTGACGTTGAGGTCGATGTCGGCGCTGAGGCTGCCGATGACGACCCAGCCGAGCAGCAGGCCGGCGCCCACCCCGATGACCGTGCCGAGCACGCCGATCAGCACGGCCTCCATGCGCACCATCCGGCCCACCTGCTGGCGGGTCATGCCGAGCGACCGGACCATGCCCAGCTCGCGCCGCCGCTCGATGATCGACAGCGTCAGCGTGTTCACGATGCCGACGAGGGCGATGACGACGCTCATGCCGAGCAGGGCGTTGACCGTGTTGATGAGGAAGTCGAAGACCTGCGACACGATCTGGCCCAGGAAGTTGCCGGGCACCACCTCGGTGCCGGCGTGGCCGACGACCAGCTCGTTGAGTCGCACGCCGACCGCGTCGACCTGGTCGTCGTCGGCCCGGACGAACACCTGCGTGACGGGGTGGTCGCCCGTGAGCTCCGTGAAGCGCTCCTCGGACACGAGCGTGCCGAGCAGCAGGGTGTCGAGCTTGGGCTCGAGCGTGGCGACGACGGGCACCTCCACGTCGGTGCCATCGGGGGCGACGACGCCGAAGGACTGTCCGATCCGTGTCGGCACCTCCGCCAGCTCCGCGTCGCTGCCCGGCCCGGCGTCGCCGCCGCTCCCGCCCGGCAGCGCGACCACGCCGGCGCCCGACCCGTCCGCGATCTCCTCGAGCGAGCCCTGCTGCACCTCGAGCCCGGTCGAGCGGCCGAGCAGGTCGACGTCGGTGCCCGACAGGATCACGATCCGGCCCTGCGGGTCGACCGTGACGGCCTGGCGCACCGGCGCGGCGTCGGCCACGCCCTTCGTCTGCTGGATCTGCTCGACCAGGTCGGGGGCGATCCCGCTCGCGCCCGAGGCGACGATGAAGTCCGACGACGACAGCTTGTCGATCTGCTCCACCGTGAACTGCTTGAGCGCGTCGCCCGACACGGTCACCAGCGTGACCAGGAACAGGCCGATGACCAGCGCGTTGGCCGTGGTCGCCGTGCGCTTGGGGTTGCGGGCCGTGTTGTCGACCGCCAGCCGGGCGGTCAGGCCGGCGTGACGGGCCGGGGCCCGCAGGACCGCGGCGAAGAGCCGGGCGACCAGCGGTCCGCCGACCACCAGCCCGACGAACAGCAGGAGGGCCCCGGGGAGGAGGAGCCACTCGGTCACGCCGCCGACCCGCACCGCGAGCAGCAGCGCGATCGACAACACCAGACAGGTGCCGCCGATCACGGCGCGGGCCTTGGAGGTGCCCGAGTGGTCGACCGCGGCGTCGCGCATGGCTTCGACCGGCTTGGTGCGCCCGGCCCGGAAGGCGGGCACGAACACCGACACGACGGTGACCACCGTGCCCGCGACCAGGCAGAGGACGATCGTCCACGGCCGCACCGCGACCCCGGCACCGGGCAGCTTGACGTCGAACGCGCCGAGCACGGCCTGGATGCCGAACGACAGCGCGGCGCCGAACACGATGCCGATCGCGCTGGCGACGAAGCCGACCACCGCACCCTCGAGCAGGAGCGACCGTCGGACCTGGGCCGGCGTGCCGCCCACGGCGCGGATGAGCGCGAGCTCCCGGAAGCGCTGGGTCACGACGACCGAGAACGTGTTGAAGATCACGAACGCGGCGACGAACAGCGCCAGGTAGGCGAAGCCCTGCAGCAGCGGTCGGAGCAGGTCCACGAGCCCGGCGTTCTGCTCCCGCTGGTCCTCCCGAAAGGCACCTCCGGTCTCCACCTTCAGGGAGCCGGGCAGCTCGTCGCGCAGGGCCGTCCGGACGCGATCGGTCGCCCCGTCGTCGGTGGCGATCAGGACGTCGTTCCACCCCGGGCTCTCGTGGGCGAGCACGTCCTGCGCGGTCGAGGGGTCGAACGAGAAGGTCCCGCCGTCGTCGACCGAGTCCTGTCCGTCGAAGCTGGAGATCCCGACGACCTCGAACTCGTCGGGGCCGGCCGGCGTGCTGAGGCGGACCTTCGACCCGATCCGCAGGTCCTGGTCCGAGGCGGTGCCGCGGTCGACGACCACCTGGCCGGCCCCGTCGGGTGCGTCGCCCTCGTCGATCGTCAGGGGGTTCAGCCGCTCGACGTCGATCCAGGCCCGACCGCTCGTGCGGGACGTGACGACCTCGTCGGAGCGGTCGAGCAGGTTGACCGGGCCGGTGAGCTCGCCGGCGGCGCCGGCCACGCCGTCGACGGCGCGCACCTGGTCCAGGACGTCGACCGGCACGGAGCTGGCCGCGCCGCTGACGTCGGCCGGCGGCGTGACCACCAGGTCGACGTCGGCGTACTGCCGGTCGACGTTGCCGACCAGCGCGTCCTTCATGGCGTCGGTCAGCATCAGGCCGGCGGCCAGGAAGCCGATGCCGATGATCACCGCGAGGGCGGTGGCGATCAGGCGGGTGACGTTCGCCCGCAGGTTCGTGAGCGCGTAGCGGAGCACGTTCGTCGGGTGCCCGGGCTCAGAGGCCGAGGCCGCCCATGCGGGCCAGGATGGCCTCGCGCGTGGGCTGCAGCAGCTCGTCGACGATCCGGCCGTCGGCCAGGAACAGGATCCGGCTTGCGTAGGTGGCCGCGATCGGGTCGTGCGTGACCATCACGACGGTCTGGCCCTGCTCGGCGACCGCGCGGGACATGAAGGTCAGGATCTCGGCGGACGACCGCGAGTCGAGGTTGCCGGTCGGCTCGTCGGCGAAGATGATCTCAGGCCGCTCCACCAGTGCCCGGGCGACCGCCACGCGCTGCTGCTGGCCACCCGAGAGCTCCGACGGCTTGTGGTCGAGCCGGTCGCCGAGGCCGACGGTCGCCACCACCTGGTCCATCCAGGCCGGGTCGGGCTTCCGGCCGGCGAGGTCGAGCGGGAACGTGATGTTCTCGCGGGCGTTCAGCGTGGGCAGCAAGTTGAACTGCTGGAAGATGAAGCCGATCTTGTCCCGCCGCAGGAGCGTGAGCTCCTTCTCGGTCAGGCGCGTGATGTCGACGTCGCCGATGATCGCCTGGCCCGAGGTCAGCCGGTCGAGGCCGGCTGCGCACTGCATGAGCGTGGACTTGCCCGAGCCCGACGGACCCATGATCGCGGTGAACCGGCCGTGCTCGAAGCCGACCGTGACGCCGTCGAGCGCCCGCACCTCCGCCTCGCCCGAGCCGTAGACCTTGGTGGCGCCGATCACCTGGGCGGCCCAGCCGATCGTGGCGGTGGGAGCGGCGATCGGTGCGGCGGCGGGCGCGGCCGGAGCCTGACCCGTGAAGGGAGGGGGTGCGTCCATGGACGGCCCACCCTAGGCAGCCCGTCACCGTCTGTGACGACGTCCCGCCTCGTCGTGGTGGCCGGCGGGCTCCCGGGTCAGCTCGGCGACTCGGCCCAGTTGATCTCGACCTTCTCGAAGCCGGCGGCGCCGAGGAAGGTGCGCAGCCACTGCTCCGTGTTCGTACGGGCCTGGTCGAGGACGTCGGACTGCTGCGCCGCGGCGTCGAGCTTCTTCTCGGCCTCCTTGTAGACCGGCGTGTCGTCGGTCGGGTTGCCGGAGAAGACGTCCTCGATCCGGTCGACGATGCCGCGGTCGCGGGACACGACCCGGGCGCTGCCCTCGTCGATGTCGGGGTCCGACAGCTGCGGATCGGGGAGGGTGATCTGGATGCTCTTCCCGTCGTCGGAGACCTTGATCGAGTTCGGACCGAGCTCGCCGAAGTCGACGGTGGCCCGGACCGAGCCGGTGACGATCGCCGTGACGCGCTCGCCCTTGATGAAGCCGGGGAGGAAGGAGTCGTTCTCGAGGTCGACGTCCTGGGTGAAGGTCGCCTCGGCGGCGGTGAACTCCTCGAGCGTGCGGATGCGCTGCAGCACCGCCGGGCCGGAGCGGTCGACCGTGGTCGTGCCGAACGGGTCCCAGACGTTGAGGAGGCCGACGACGACGAGCGCCAGCAGCCCGAGCGCGATGAGCACCAGCGACGCCGTCGCGAGGATGCCGAGACCGGCCCTGCCGCCCGAGTTGCCGTTGCTCCGTGCCATGGTCCGTCCAACGTACCGGTCGGGGCTCCGACGCCGACGGGACCGCCCGGCGCCCGCTGCAGCGGCTCTCAGGAACCGTCCCGGACGGGCAGTTCTCCACGGGGGTGGCGACGAGCGCCGCAGTTAGCCTTGTGGCCGTGGCCGATCGCACCCCGACCGACGTCGCCGTCAGCGATGACGCCGTGCCCGACGACGCGGTCCCCATCCGGATGATGACCGACGACGACCTGGCCCGCCTCGACGCGGCCGGCGAGCCGGGCGCCGGCGGCGACGGTCCCGGTCCGGGCGACGGCGAGGGGACCGACGACGAGGGCCACCGCTCCGGCCCCTCGGTGGTCGTGCTCGTGGGCCTCGTCGCGGTGCTGGCGCTGCTCGTCGGCATCGGCGGCGTGCTCGTCTACCAGCGGTCCACCACGCCGGGCGCCGACTCGGTCGACGTCGGCTTCATGCAGGACATGACCACCCACCACCAGCAGGCCGTCGAGATGGCGAACATCGTCGCCGAGAACGGGTCCGACCCCGACGTGCGGGCCTTCGCGCGGGAGATCCTGACGTTCCAGCAGTACGAGGTCGGCTACATGGAGGCCCTGCTCGAGGACTTGGGCCAGTGGCCCTTCCCCTCGGACCGCACCGCCATGGAGTGGATGGGCATGTCGTCGACCCCCGAGCAGATGCCCGGGATGCAACCGGAGGCCGAGGTCGAGGAGCTGCAGGACGCGAGGGGCGCCGAGGTCGAGGCGCTGTTCATCCCGATGATGATCGACCACCACAAGGGCGGCATCCACATGGCCGAGTACGCCGCCGAGCACGCCTCGGACCCGCGGGTCAGGTCGCTCGCCGAGCGGATCGTCATGCAGCAGTCGGGCGAGATCGCCGACTTCGAGCGGGCGGCGGAGCGCCTCGGCGTCCCGCTGGACTGACGCCGCCCGGTGGCGCGGTCGTGCGTCCTCAGCGGACGACGGCGCGGGCGACCAGCTCCACGAAGTCCGCGCCGGCGCCGATGTGCGGGCGCAGCACCACGTGCACGCCAGGGTGCCGGGCCCTCGCCTCGTCGACGATCGCGGGGATGTCGCGCTCGACGTGGTTGCCGACGTGGACGAACAGGGGCAGGACGGTGATCGAGGTCGCGCCGCCCTCCACCGCGTCGTCGATGGCGTCGCCGATCGACGGCTCGGTGATCTCGAGGAACGCCGGCAGCACGCGCGAGGGGCCGGCCGCGTCGGTCGCCGCCGCGGCGACCGCGTTGCACAGCGCCGTGTGGTCCGCGGCGGTGCGCGGGTTGCGGCTGCCGTGGGCGACGAGGAGGGTGACGTCCGGGGCGGGCACCGCGCCACGGTACGGTCCGCGCCCGTGACGGACAACGGCGCACCGGAGCCACCCGCCGACGGCCCGGCGCCGCCCGCGGCCGACCCGCCCGACGTGGGCGTGGGCCCGCACCCGGTCCCGTGGCCCGACGACGCCCGGCTCGACCCCGAGCTGCTCGCCCACGGCGACCGCCGCAACGTCGTCGACGCCTACCGCTACTGGACGGTCGAGGCGATCGTGGCCGACCTCGACATGCGCCGCCACGACTTCCACGTCGCGATCGAGAACTGGCGCCACGACCTCAACATCGGGACCGTGGTCCGCAACGCCAACGCGTTCGGCGCGGCGGTCGTGCACATCGTCGGGCGCCGGCGCTGGAACCGGCGGGGCGCAATGGTCACCGACCGCTACGTGCACGTGGAGCACCACCCGACGGTGGCGGCGCTCGTCGACCGGGCCCGGGCCGACGGGCTGGTGGTGGTCGGCATCGACAACATGGGGGACCGGTCCACGCCCCTCGACGCCGCCCCGCTGCCCCGGCGCTGCCTGCTCCTGTTCGGCCAGGAGGGCACCGGGCTGTCCGACGAGGCGGTCGGGGCCTGCGACGAGATCCGCGAGATCCCGATGTTCGGCTCGACGCGGTCGCTGAACGCCGGCGTGGCCTCGGGGATCGCGATGCACGCATGGGTGAGGGAGCACGTCGAGGTGGTGTGACGATCGGCCGACGGGTTTCGCATCATACCCCCCTGGGGTATGATGCGGTTGGAGGACCGAGGGACCGACGATGACCAGCCACGCGACCGACCGCAGCGCCCCCACGACGGGTCCCGTCGCGCCGTCCGGATCCGCCGAGCTCGACCTCGACGTGACCGGCATGACGTGCGCGTCGTGCGCCAACCGGGTCGAGAAGCGGTTGAACCGCCTCGACGGCGTCGAGGCGACCGTGAACTACGCCCTCCACCGGGCCCGGGTCGCCTACGACCCGACCAGCACCGAGGTCGACGAGCTCGTGGGCGCGGTGCGGGCCGCGGGCTACGACGCCACGCCGTCGCCGGGCCCGGCCGGCTCCGCCGGCTCCGCTCACGGGGGCGGCGTCGACCACGAGTCGGACCGCGAGGGGCCCGCGGGCGCCCGTCACGCGCCGCACGACCACGGACCGACCGACGACGAGGGCGTGCGGGCCCTGCGCGACCGCGTCCTGATCTGCGCGGCGCTGAGCATCCCCGTCGTCGCCATCGCGATGGTCCCGGCGCTGCAGTTCCGCAACTGGCAGTGGATGCTGCTGGCCCTGGCCTCGCCGGTGGCGATCTGGGGCGCCTGGCCCTTCCACCGGGCCGCCTGGAACGCGGCGCGCCACGGCGCCACGACGATGGACACGCTGGTGTCCATCGGCGTCCTGGCCGCCTCCGCGTACTCGGTGGTGGCGCTGTTCTTCGGCGAGGCCGGCGACCCGCACATGGCCGACGCCCAGATGTCGACGGCGCTCTTCTCGGCCCCCGACGGGTCGCTCGACCACACCTACCTCGAGGTGGCGGCCGCGGTGCCGACCGTGATCCTGCTGGGTCGGTACCTCGAGGCCCGGGCCAAGCGGAGCGCCGGAGCCGCGCTGCAGGCGCTGCTGTCGCTCGGCGCCAAGGACGCGACCCGGGTCGTCGACGACGGCCACGGCGGCACGGTCGAGGAGCGGGTGCCGGTCTCTGCGCTGGTCGTCGGCGACCGGTTCGTCGTCCGGCCCGGCGAGCGCATCGCCACCGACGGCGTGGTGCTCGACGGGACCTCGGCGGTCGACGCCAGCATGCTGACCGGCGAGAGCGTGCCGGTCGACGTCGGCGCCGGCGACGACGTGGTCGGCGCCACCGTGAACGAGTCGGGCCGGCTGGTCGTGCGGGTCGCCCGGGTCGGCGCCGACACCCAGCTCGCCCGGATGGCGCAGCTGGTGTCCGACGCCCAGGCGGGCAAGGCCGACGTGCAGCGCCTGGCCGATCGGGTCTCGGCCGTGTTCGTGCCGATCGTGATCGTGCTCGCGCTCGCCACGCTGGCGGTGTGGGCGCTGCTCGGCGAGCCGTCGCGCGGGTTCTCGGCGGCGGTCGCGGTGCTGATCATCGCCTGCCCCTGCGCCCTCGGGCTGGCGACCCCGGTGGCGCTGCTCGTCGGTACCGGCCGGGGCGCCCAGCTCGGCATCCTCATCAAGGGCCCCGAGGTGCTCGAATCGACCCGGCAGGTCGACACGGTCGTCCTCGACAAGACGGGCACGGTCACGACCGGCGTGATGGAGGTCGTCGACGTCGTGGCCGCCGCCGGCGAGGACCCCGACGGCGCGCTGCGCACCGTCGCCGCGCTCGAGTCCGCGTCGGAGCACCCGATCGCCCGGGCGGTCGTCGCCGCTGCGGCCGAGCGGCCGGGAGGCCCGCTGCCGTCCGTCGAGGGCTTCCGCAACCGGGCGGGCCTCGGGGTCGCGGGCACGGTCCCGGTCGACGGCGAGGTGCACGAGGTGGTCGTCGGTCGGCCCGCCCACCTCGTCGACGAGGGCCTCGTCCTCCCCGACGACCTGGCGGCCGCGCTCGACGACCAGGGCTCCCTCGGGCGCACCGTCGTGGCCGGCGGGTGGGGTGGCCGGGTGCGCGTGCTCCTGGCCGTCGCCGACACGCCCAAGGCCACCTCGGCCCGGGCGGTCGCCGAGCTCCGGTCGCTCGGCCTCGAGCCGGTGCTGCTGACCGGCGACGCCGAGGCGCCGGCCCGGGCGGTCGCAGCGCAGGTCGGCATCGACGAGGTGATCGCCGGCGTGCTCCCCGAGGGCAAGGTCGACGAGGTGCGGCGGCTGCAGGAGCGGGGCCGGGTCGTGGCCATGGTGGGCGACGGCGTCAACGACGCCGCCGCGCTCGCGGCGTCGGACCTCGGCATCGCCATGGGCACCGGCACCGACGCGGCCATGGAGGCGTCGGACCTGACGCTCGTCACCGGCGACCTCCGCGCCGCGCCCGACGCCGTCGAGCTGTCGCGGCGGACCCTCGGGACGATCAAGGGCAACCTGTTCTGGGCGTTCGCCTACAACGTGGCGGCGCTGCCCGTCGCCGCGATCGGGTGGCTCAACCCGATGCTGGCGGGCGCGGCGATGGCGTGCTCGAGCCTGTTCGTGGTCACGAACTCGCTGCGCCTGAAGCGCTTCCGGCCCTCCCGGGGGGCGTCGTGAGGTCGTGGGTGACCGTGAACGTCACCTCCTGGCCGAAGGCGATCTCGAGGTTGTGGCCGTCGGGGTCGACGACGATCCCGTAGTAGCCCGCCGGAGGGCCGGAGTCGTGCGGGCCCGCGGTGAGGTAGCCCTCGGCCACGGCCGACGCCACCCGCCGGTCCACCTCGTCGCGCGAGTGCACGCCGATCCCGAGGTGGTTCCAGCCGCCGAGCGGTGCCGTCACCGTCGTCTCCAGCAGGACGATCACGAACGGCCGGGTGTGGTCGGTGATCCAGGCCACCCGCACGCCGTCGGAGCTGGTCCGGCGGTGCACGGGCGTCATGTCCGCGTAGCGCTCGTAGAAGGCGAGGCTGCGGTCGAGGTCCGACACCTGCAGGGCGATGTGGGTGAAGCCCTTGTCCGGGTGGACGACGTCAGGATCCGACACGACCCGACGCTACCGGCTGCTCCCGCCGGAACGGCTCCGCTGCGCCCTCCGGCCGCCCACGTGCTCTGTCACGCCTGGAGGTGCTGATCGGCACCTCCAGCCGTGACAGAGCGTCCGAGCGGGCCGGCCGGCCGGTCAGCCGAGGAGGTTCGACATCGTGTCGCCCCGGCCCTCGGCGGTCTCGGTGGCGATGGCGTCGAGGAACTGCTGGCCGACCTCGCTCTTCGCGTCGTCGACCATGCGCTTGGGGATGGCGGTGATGACGTAGTCCTCGGGGAGCGCCGGGGGAGGATCGGCCTCGAGCGCCTCGGCCCGGCGGCGCAGCGCCGCCTCGACGATCGGCTCGTACTCGGCGGCCTTGCCGGCCTGGGCGGCGTCGTCGCGCTCGGCGAACTCCGGGAGGATCTCGGTGCCGAACCGCTCGATGCTCTCCATGATGTGGTCGTGGCGGTTGTGGCCCGCCTGCAGGACGAAGATCACCTGGTCGACGCCGGCCTCCTCGTAGCGGCGGAGGAAGTCCCGGACCTGGTCGGGGGTGCCGATGGCGCCGCGCAGACCGGTCGTGTCGCCGGCGGCGACCTTGGCGCCGAGGCGCTCCTGCGCCAGGGCCACCTCGGTCTCCGCCGAGTAGCCCATCTGGTCACGGCGCTCCTGGAACTCCCGCCAGACGTCGGTCTCGGCGGGGCGGTGCTCGCCGAACACGTAGAAGTGCGCGAGCGAGTAGCCGAAGAAGTTGGCGCCCTCGAGCCCTCGGCGCAGCGCCTCCTCCTCGTCGTCGCACAGCATCATCGGTGAGACCACGGCGACGTTCGGGTTGACCGTGTGGCCCACCGGCACGCACCGCTCCGCCATCGTCGAGCGGTAGTCGCCCATCCAGCGGGCAGCCTCCTCGGGGTCGATGAACGCGAAGCTCAGCGCGCCCATGCCCTTCTCGGCGGCCATCAGGATCGTGTCGCGGCGCGAGCACGCCACCCAGAGCGGCGGGTGCGGGCGCTGCACCGGCTTGGGCACGACGTTGCGGGGCGGCAGCTGCACGAACTCGCCGTCGTGGCCGGTGAACGGCGACTCGGTCATGCACCGGATCGCGACCTGCAGGCCCTCGAGCCAGGCGTCGCGCTTGCGGTCGTACTCGACGCCGAACGCACCGAGCTCGGCCTCGGAGCTCGACTCGCCCGAGCCGAACTCGACGCGCCCGCCCGAGAGGAGGTCGAGCGTGGCGATGCGCTCGGCGACCCGGACGGGGTGGTTGAACTGCGGCGCGGTCAGGACGATGCCGTGGCCGAGGCGGATCTGCTCCGTGCGCTGGCTGGCCGCGGCGAGGAAGAGCTCGGGTGCGGACGAGTGGGAGTACTCCTCGAGGAAGTGGTGCTCGACCTCCCAGACGTGCTGGATGCCGAGCCGGTCGGCGAGCTCGACCTGGTCGAGCGCGTCGCGCAGCAGCCGCTCCTCGCTGTCGGCCTCCCAGGGCCTCGGCAGCTGGTGCTCGTAGAAGATCCCGAAGCGCACGTGCATCCCCCTCGATCGCGCGTCCCCCGGGGTTCAGGCTGTCACACCCGTCGGCCGGCCCGCCCCGCCGCCGCTACGTTGCGGCCCGTGACCGCCGCCGCTGACCCGCTCGACCCCGCACGCCTGTTCCGCCTCGACGGGCGAGTCGCCATCGTCACCGGTGCGTCGTCGGGGCTCGGCGACCGCTTCGCCCGGGTGCTGCACGGCGCCGGTGCGACCGTCGTGGTGGCGGCCCGGCGGGCCGACCGGCTCGACGAGCTGGCCGCCCAGCTGGGGGAGCGCGTGGTCCCGGTCGCCGCCGACCTCACCGACGCCGGTGACCGGGAGCGCCTGGTCGAGGCGGCCGTCGACGTGGCGGGGCGGGTGGACGTGCTCGTCAACAACGCCGGCTACGGCGTGCCGACCCCGGCCGAGACGGAGACCATCGAGCAGTTCGAGCGCACGATGGACCTGAACGTGACCGCCACGTTCCACCTCGCCCAGCTCGCCGGACGGCACATGCTCGACGCGGGCCGGGGCAGCATCGTCAACATCGCGTCGGTGCTCGGCATGGCCGCCTCGGCACCGATCAAGGAGGTCTCGTACTGCGCCTCGAAGGGCGCGGTCGTGAACCTCACCCGGCAGCTCGGGTGCGAGTGGGGCCGCAAGGGCGTGCGGGTCAACGCGATCGCGCCGGGCTGGTTCCCGTCCGAGATGACCCAGGCCGAGATGTTCGACGACGAGGGCGGCCAGGCCTTCATCGTCCGCAACACGCCGATGGGCCGGGCCGGCGAGCTGGCCGAGCTCGACGGAGCGCTGCTGTACCTGGCCGGCGACGCCTCCACCTACGTGACCGGTCACATCCTCGCCGTCGACGGCGGCTGGCTCGCCCGCTGACCGAGCCCACCACCGAACTTGTATGCCCCGCCCCCGGGCGCGGCCCCCGAACTTGTACGCCCCGCCCCCACCCCGCCCCGGCCGCCCCACCGACCGGCCCCCCACCGCCCCGACCCCCCACCGAACCGCCCCCCACCGAAGTTGTACGCCACGAACCCCATGCACGTCGGCCGCGTACAAAATCCCCGGGCCACGACGAACTTGTACGTGACCGACCCGGATGTGGCGCACGGCGTACGAGTTCGCCGGGCGGACCGCTGGCTGGGGGACGGGTGGTCGGGGGACGGTGGACGGGGCGGGGCGGTCACGCGATGGTCGTGCCGCGGAGCTGGGCGACGCGCATGGCGTGCGTGTCGACGAGGTCGGCGATCACGAGGTCCGGCTCGTCGGCCACCTCCTCGTCGAGGACCCGCATCGTCTGCCAGCCCATCCGGGCGGCCGCCCGGTCCCGTGCCCGGTCCCGGCGCATCGCGAGCCGTCGCTCGTGGTACGGCCGACCGTCGATCTCGAGGATGAGCAGCGCCTCGGCCCACGCCCGGTCGGCGAACCCCTCGCCCGGGGCCAGGGACGGGATCGGGTGCTCCTTGGTCGGGCGCGGGAGCGAGGTCGGCGCCAGCAGCTCGTCCATCTGCCGCTCGAGCGTGCTGCGGTCGACCGTCCCGGCGGCGACCCGCTCGTCGAGCAGCTCGCCCAGCGCCGCGATGTTGCGGCGGCCACGGTGGTTGATCTGGCGGAACACCCGGGCGATCGCCCCCGGCGTCACGAGCCGGGACGTGATCGTCACCTGGTCGAGCACCCACTCCATCCGCGGTCGGGAGAACACCGACGAGACGTCTACGATCGCCCGGGCCGGCGTGGTCGTCGGGATCCCCGCGACCTCGATGAGGTGGTCGGCACGCTGGTCGACCAGGCGGTGGACGCGGATGCCGGGGTGGTTCGCCCGCCGGCCCGGCGGCACCGAGACGACGGGCCCGGCGATCGGGAGGTTCGGGACCCCGTGCAGGTGGAGGCTCGACTCGTGGCTCGCCCTGGCGCCGTCGCCGACGGAGAGGACGGCGGCCCTGACCTCCCGGCGCACCGACGACGGCGTGGCGGTGAAGCGGTAGACGCCGTGGCGGATCGGCACGATCAGGCCCGAGCTGGCCGCCCGGTGCACCGCCCTGCGGTCGATGCCGTCGGCACACGCCTGGTGCAGCGCGAACACGCCGTCCTGCGCCGCCGCGATCGCGGCCATGGCCGCCAGGTCGTCGATCCCCATGGCGGCGAGCGGACCATCCCGCCGCGGTCCGGAGCAACGGGGACCGGTCCCCGTTGACACCCCGCTCGGCACCCCGACCCACCGACCTTGTACGCCACGCGCCGAATCGGTGGCCGCCACGTACGAGTTCGCCGGGAACCGGCGAACGTGTACGCCGCGCGCCACATGGGCGACCGCCACGTACAAGTTCGGCGGACCGCCGACCTTGTACGCCACGCGCCGAATCGGTGGCCGCCACGTACGAGTTCGCCGGGAACCGGCGAACGTGTACGCCGCGCGCCGCGTGGGCGACCGCCACGTACAAGTTCGGCGGGAGCGCGAGGGGTTCGGGAGCGCGAGGGACGCGGGGTCGAGGGGTCGGGGAGCGCGAGGGGTCCGGGGACCGAGCGGGGCGCGAGCGGGCCCGGGCGGGTCAGTCGGTGGCGGCGGTCGGGAGCGCGGCCGAGCCCCGGAACGGGGCGGGGTCGCCGGGCCTCGGGTAGACCGCCCGGCTCCAGGACATCATCTTGGCGAGGTTGTCCGTGATCGGCTTCCACTCGGCCGGGTCCCAGCCGGCGGCACGGCCGACGATCGTCATGTCGGTCTCGATGTGCACCAGCGACGGGATCTCGGTGATCTCGAGGGCCTTGATCGCCTCGCGGTCCGGGTCGCAGAACGTCAGGATCCGGTCGGCCCAGGGGCCGAGGAACGCCTTGGCGTCGTCCTCGGGGGCGGTGACCAGCCACGCCACGCGGCAGTCGGCGCCCTCGAACTCGGTCAGGATGCGGCCCGCCGTCGGCAGGATCCACGAGCTCTCGTACTCGTACGGGTCGATGGCCACGAGCACCAGGTGGAAGAGCGAGGTGAGCTCCTCCATGGTGCGCTCCTCACCGCCGATGGGGTGGAGCACGAGGTCAGCCGGCACGGTCGTCATCGGCCCGGAAAGGTAGCGCGACCCCGCCGCCGCACGACAGATGAGGCGGCTCCCACGACGGAAGGGCCCGGGGGTGGGGTGCGTAGAGTTGCGGCCATGCACCCCATCGAGCGCCTGCGGTTCGTCGCCCGGTCCCAGGGCGCGCCGGCGGACCTGCTCGTCGAGGAGTCCGCCATGGCGCTCGGGGCCTTCCGGGATGACCCCGCCGGCCTGGTGGCGGCCTGCCGCCGCATCATCGACCGCCAGCTGACGTGCGGACCGCTCTGGTGGCTGTGCGCCCGCATCCTCTGCGCCCCCGAGCCGATGGCCGAGGCCCGGGCCGCGGTCGAGGAGCTCAACGACGACACCACGCCCCGCCGGCTGGCCTCGGCCCTGCCCGACGACGCCACCGTCGTCGTGCTCGGCGAGCCCGAGGTGGCGGTGGCCGGCCTCGCCCGTCGGGGCGACGTGCAGCCGATCGTCGTCGACGTCGACGGCAGCGCCCTCGACGTGGTCCGCCGGTTCGAGCGGGTCGACGTGCTCGCCGACGCCGTGCCCGCCCGCTCGGTCGCCGTGGCGGTCGACCGCAGCGACGTCGTGCTGCTCGAGGCCCTGGCCGTCGGCCCGACCGCCGCCCTCGTGCCCGCCGGCTCGCGGGCGGCGGCGGCGGTGGCGCGGCAGGTCGACGTGCCGGTGTGGCTCGTCGTCGGCGTCGGCCGGCTCATGCCCGGGCGCATGTGGGACGCGCTGGTCGGCCGCTGGTCCGCATCGGTCGACCCGTTCGACGCGCCCGAGGAGGAGCTGTCGCTCGACCTCGTCGACCGGGTCGTCGGTCCCGACGGACTGGTCGACGTCGCCGAGGCGCTGCGGGCGACCGACTGCCCCGTCGCACCCGAGCTGTTCCGCCTCGCCGGCTAGCGCCAGGCACCCCGGCTGCGCCCGTGCGTGCCCCGCTGCGGATCGGGGCCGGGCACTAGGGTCCCCGCCATGGGACAGATGGTCGAATTCCCGTCTATCTGGTCCTAGTGCGGAACGTGCCGGTCACGGGCGCTTGAGCTGAGGCGAACACGCCCACGTGATCCTCTGCCCGCCGGCCGAGCGCCGGAGGCGAGCCGTCGGGCTCACTGGCCGCTTCACCTGGGCTCGGCCACCGAGCCCAGGCGAGATCGAAGGGCGGTCGTGCCGTGAATGTGAGATACCGGCGGAGATCGATGCGCTACGCTTCACCCGGGTTCCTTGAGAACCAGCCGGGTGGTGTACGGATGCACACTGCTCGTCCGAGGGCTACCACCCCTCGGCGCTGAGAGCAGAGGTCCAAGGTTCGAGTCCTTGGCCTAGGCACCTCCAGGGGGTCATGGCCAGCGGTCGTGGCCCCCTACTTGTTGTGTCACTGTGACAACTAGTGACTACAGGTGGCAACTGTAGCAGGGGCTGTTTACACCCTGCATGGCATTGCTAACCCTCGTCATCAGGTCACTACGTACACCACTCCGTACCCCTTGCGTAGGGACACCGACGCTTCCGGGCCTCATCGTGAGATCTGCGCCAGGCTTCACCGTGGGCGGGGAGGCGTGACCCGACGCTCCGGCAGCGGTCTAGGGTCGGGCCATGAGCGACAGCGGCGGCACTAGTACCGGTCGAATGGTCGAATTCCCCTCGAACGGCTCCAGCGCGCAGGGCTGGTTCGCCCCGTCGGCCACCGGCTCCGGCCCGGGCATCCTGGTCATCCAGGAGTGGTGGGGGCTCGTGCCCCACATCCAGGAGGTCGTCGACCGGTTCGCGTCCGAGGGCTTCACCGCCCTTGCCCCCGACCTGTACCACGGCGAGGCCACGACCGAGCCCGACGAGGCCGGGAAGCTCATGATGGCCCTCAACCTCGAGCAGGCGGCCAAGGACCTCCGCGGCGCGATCGCCTTCCTGAAGGGCAGCGAGGCCACGAGCAGCGAGGGCGTCGGCGTCGTCGGCTACTGCATGGGCGGCGGGCTGGCGCTCGTCGTCGCGTGCAACGAGCCGCAGGACGTCGTGGCCTGCGCCCCCTACTACGGGCTGATCCCGTGGGAGGGCGCCGCGCCCGACTACTCGAAGCTGTCCGGCCCGGTGCACGGCCACTACGCGGAGAACGACGACTTCTTCTCGCCGGCGCTCGCCAAGGCGCTCGAGACGGAGCTGCGGGAGACCCACGGCAAGGACGCCGTGCTCGAGGTGCACCCCGACGTCGACCACGCCTTCTTCAACGACCACCGGCCCGAGGTGCACTCGCCCGAGGAGGCCGACAAGGCGTTCGCCGAGACGGTCGCGTTCTTCCGCCGCACCGTCCGCTGACGGCGGCGCCCCGCCGAACGCCGCGCGTGCGCGTCCTCGTCATCACCAACGACCTGCCACCGCAGGTCGGTGGCATCCAGTACTACGTCGACCGGCTGGCCCGCGGGCTCGTGGCCGCGGGCGACGAGGTCACCCTCTACGGCTCGACGCCCCGGTCCGGCACGGCCGCCGAGGACTGGCGGGCCCACGACGAAGCCGCCCCGTTCGACGTCATCCGGGAGCCGACGTCGGTCCTGCTGCCGACGCCCCGCGTCCTGCGCCACGCCGAGTCGCTCGTGCGGAGCGTCGGCGCGGAGGTCGTCGTGTTCGGGGCGACGGTCCCGCTGGCGTTCATGGGCGGGGCGCTCCTGCGTCGCACCGGGGTGCCGAACGTGTGCTGGACCCACGGGCTCGAGGTGTCGGCGGTGCGGATGCCCGGCAGCGGGCCCGTGCTGCGCCGGATCGGTCGCAGCACGTCGGCCATCACCTACGTGTCGCACTGGTGCCGGGACCTCCTGTCGCCGGCGTTCGGCCCCGACGTCCCGTCCGAGCTGCTGCCGCCGGGGATCGACCCGGCGGAGTACCACCCCGGGGTCGACGGCTCGGCGGTGCGCGGGCGCCACGGCCTCGGCGACCGCCCGGTCGTGGTCTGCGTGTCGCGGCTCGTGGCGCGCAAGGGCCAGGACCAGCTGATCCGCGCGCTGCCCGAGCTCCGGCGCCGGGTGCCCGGCACCGCGCTGCTCGTCGTGGGCGGCGGGCCGCACCGGGAGGCGCTCGAGGCGCTGGCGCGCGAGCAGGGGGTCGCCGACCACGTCGTGTTCACCGGCATCGTGGACGAGGACGAGCTGCCGGCGCACTACGCGGCCGGCGACGTCTTCGCCATGCCGTGCCGGGAGCGTCGGGGCGGCTTCGAGGTCGAGGCGTTCGGCATCGTGTTCATCCAGGCCCAGGCCGTCGGGGTGCCGGTCGTGGCCGGGGACATCGGCGGCGTGCCCGACGCGGTGGGGGCCGACGACGCCGACGGCGGGGGGCTGCTCGTCGACGGGACCGACCTCGGGGCGGTGACCGACGCGGTGGCCCGCCTGCTCGAGGACCGCACGCTCGCCCGCCTGCTGGGCGAGCAGGGCGCCCGGCGCGTGGCCGCCGGCTTCACGTGGCCGGCTCGGACCGACCAGCTGCGGCAGCTCCTCGCCCGGTCGGTCGCCGGCACCCGCGCCTGACCGCCGCGGCGTCGTCCCGGACCCGTCGCTCCGCCGGTGCACAGGGGCACGATCGGCACCGTGCCCGACCGCGCGCCGGGAGGTCAGGCGAAGCGGCGGGTGAGCCAGTCGATCAGCAGGTCGTTGACGGTCTCGGGCTCCTCCTGCTGGACCCAGTGCCCGGCCCGGGGCACGGTCGCCATCTCGAGGTCGCCGCACATGTTCGGCATGTTGGCGGCGAGCGCCGGTGGCAGCGCCGGGTCCCACTCGGAGCAGATCATCAGCGTCGGCAGCTCGAGCGGGCGGGTGCCGACGTCGGGGTAGGCCGCGGCGTTGGCGTCGATGTTGCGGTACCAGTTGATGCCGCCGCGGAAGCCGGTCCGCCCGAACGCCTCGGCGTAGACGTCGATCTCGTCGTCGGTGGCGATCGGCTCGCCGAGGTCCGGCACCGAGTCGAGGTCCTTGAAGGGGTTGAAGCTCATCCCCTCGGCCCGCGCCGTGCCCATCTCGAGCAGGACCTCGGGGTCGATGCCGCCCACCATCAGCTTCTCGAAGACCTTGCGCGGATGCTGGTCCATCACGGCCTCGGCGACGCCGGGCTGCTGGAACCACAGCATGTACATGTCGTCGTCGTCCGGGAACATCGAACGGAGGAACGGCGTGCCCGGGAACGGCGTGTAGGGCGTGCAGATGCCGACGACGCCTGCGCAGCGCTCGGGGAACAGCACCGGCATGGCCCAGACGACGAACCCGCCCCAGTCGTGGCCGACGAACACGGCCTTGTCGATCTCGAGGGCGTCGAGCAGGTCGGCGAGGTCGCCGCAGAGCTGGCCGAGCCCGTAGGCCTCGATCGCCTCGGGCGCGCTCGAGCGGTTGTAGCCGCGCTGGTCGGGTGCGATCGCCCGGAACCCCGCGTCGGCCACCGCAGGCAGCTGGTAGCGCCAGGAGTACGCGAGCTCGGGGAACCCGTGGCTGAAGACGACCGGCGGGCGCCCGGCGCCGTCGCCGAGCTCGTGCACCGCGAGCTGGATCGGTTCGCCGCCGGGACCGTCGGGTGAGTGCTTCCCGGACAGCGTGTGGTGGACCGCAGGCGGAAAGGTCGTCATGCGCCGACGGTAGTTGGCTCGGTGGCACGCTGGACGGGTGGACGAGCCTCCGGTCCTCCCGCTCGACTCGCCCCGCGCCGCCGACGGCGCGACGGCCGGTGGCAAGGCGGCGGGGCTGGCGCGATCGCTCGCAGCCGGGCTCCCGGTCCCCGACGGCTTCGTCGTGCTCGCGTCGGCCGATCTCGACGACGCGGGCGCAGGGATCCCCGCGGTCCGGGACGCGTACCGGGCGATGGGGGAGCGCGTGCACGTGGCCGTCCGCTCGTCGGCCGTCGGCGAGGACGGCGCGGCGGACTCGTTCGCCGGGGCGCACGACACCGTGCTCGACGTCGTCGGCGCCGACGACGTGGTCGCCGCGGTCCGGGCCTGCCGGGCGTCGGCCGCGTCGGAGCGGGCGGTGGCCTACCGGGACGCGAAGGGCATCGTCGGGGAGCCGCGGGTGGCGGTCGTCGTGCAGCGGATGGTCGCGGCGACCTCCGCCGGCGTGCTGTTCACACAGGACCCGATGGGGTCGGGCGGCCCGGTGATCGAGGCGGTGGCCGGGCGCGGCGACGTGGTGGTCGGCGGCGAGGCGTCGCCCGATCCGGCGGCGCTGACGCCCGCCCGGCGGGAGGCGCTGCTGGCGCTCGGCCGCCGCGCCGAGGCCGTGTTCGGCGGGCCGCAGGACGTCGAGTGGGCGATCGACGACGACGGCACGCCGTGGCTCCTGCAGTCCCGGCCGATCACGGCCCTCGCCGAGGCCGCCGAGACCAGCGCCGAGTCCGGCGGCGCTCAGCTCGGGCCGCCCGGCGGGAGGCCGCCCGAGGTGCTCGTCCGGGGCCTCGGCGCGTCACCGGGCGTGGCGTCGGGGATCGTGCGCGTCCTGCGCGCCCCCGAGGACGCCGACCGGCTCGACGACGGCGAGGTGCTCGTGGCCCCGACGACCAGCCCGGCGTGGGTGCCGGCGATGGTGCGGGCCGCGGCGATCGTGACCGACGTGGGCGGCATCACCAGCCACGCCGCGATCGTGGCCCGGGAGCTCGGCGTGCCGTGCGTGGTCGGCACCGTCGACGGCACGCGACGGCTGCGCGACGGGGAGCCCGTCGCGGTCGACGGCTCGCGTGGCCTCGTCGTCCGGCCCGACGGGCCGCTGGCTGCCGACTAGTCCCAGAGCGACGACCAGGCGTCGCCGATCCAGCTGCCGATCTGCTCGCCGAACAGGAACGAGATCACGATCGCGCCGACGGTGACGATCCCGATGACCACCCAGGTGCGGGCCGGGATCGTGCCGTCCTCGGGCACGCCGGGGACCTTGCGCCGGATCGTCCGGATCGTGCGCTCGGCCCAGGCGAACGGCAGGAGCGACAGGCCGATGATGATCATGATCCAGCCCGGCCCCGGCAGCACCAGCAGCGACACGCCGATGCCGATCAGGACGAACCCGCCGACCATCCGGACGCCGCGCATGGCCAGGCTCCGGCGCACCTCCTCGATCGAGGTCTCGCGGTCGCCGGTCTCGCGCTCGGCCTCGTAGACGGCGGCCGTCAGCTCGTCGGCGATGTCGCCGAACCTCGACTCCCGGCGCTCGGGTCGGTCCGGTCGGGCGACGTCGTGCGGGGTCGGCTCGGGGGTCGACGGCTCGGCCATCGGCACAGTCTGGCGGTCGCACGACCGGGATCGGCATCGCCGGAGGGTCACACGTCACACCGGTGGTCCGGTCGGTCGGGCATGGAACGGCCCGATCCGGCGTTGCAGATCGACGTGAGCACCGCCACGGCAGTCCAGAAGGGGCAGTCCCCCCACACCCAGCCGATCGACCGCGCTGCGCGGTCCCGTCGGCGTTCCTCCGGCGCCGACGACCCGATCGGTCTCTACCTCGAGGAGATCGGCAAGCACCCGCTCCTGACCCCCCAGGGCGAGCAGGCGCTCGCCCGCACGATCGCAGACGGTCGCGCCGCCCAGGCCGAGCTCGACGAGCGCGGCGCCCCGGGCGCGGCCGAGCCGCTGACGGCCGCCGAGCGCCGCAAGCTCCGCACCCGGATCAAGGCGGGTCGTGACGCGACCGAGCTCTTCATCAACTCGAACCTCCGCCTCGTGGTCTCGGTCGCCAAGCGCTACCAGGCCTCCGGCGTCCCGCTGCTCGACCTGGTCCAGGAGGGCAACCTCGGCCTGATCCGAGCGGTCGAGAAGTTCGACGCCGAGAAGGGCTTCCGGTTCTCCACGTACGCCGTCTGGTGGATCCGCCAGTTCATCTCCCGGGGCATCGCCGCGAGCCGCTCCACCGTGAAGCTGCCGTCCCGCGCCAACGACGAGCTGCTGCGCATCCGCGAGATGACGACGATGCTCGAGCAGGCCAACGGCCGCCCGCCCCGCCCCGAGGAGCTGGCCGAGGCCGCCGGCCTCACCGAGGAGCGCGTGATCGAGCTGCTCCGCGTCGGCGCCGACCCGGTCTCGCTGTCGGGTCCCGTCGGCGAGGACGGCGCCGAGCTCGGCGACTTCGTCGAGGACCCGACCGCCCGCCAAGCGGTCGAGGGCATGGCCTCGCGGCTGCTGCCCTCGGAGCTCGACCACATCCTGTCGGTGCTCGACGAGCGCGAGCGGGAGATCCTCGAGCTGCGCTTCGGCTTCGGCGACGGCGAGCCGCAGTCGGTCGCCCAGGTGGCCGTGCTGGTCGGGCTCTCCCGGGAGCGCATCCGCCAGCTCGAGCACCGGGCCCTGGCCAAGCTCATGCACCCGTCCTGGCGGGCCATGCGCAGCCTCCTCGCGGAGGTCTGATCGGCCGTCCCGGCCGGGTCGGCTAGACACAGGCCCCATGACGACCCCTGCCACCCGCGCGACCCGTTGGGCGGTGTGCGCCGCGGTCACGGAGGAGATGCTGAACGACCTGGTCCTCTTCGCCGTCGGCGGAGGGGTCCCGCTCGACCCGGTGGAGACCGACGTGGCCCTGCCGGCGATGGGCGACGTGCGGCTGTCGGTCGCGCTGACCATCACCGGCGGCACCTTCGACCTCCGGGCCGACGACGGCGGGCGCGTGCGCGTCGTCGTCACCGCGGCAGGCGAGGTCGAGGCCAAGGCGGTCGACTACGAGGGCGACAGCGTGCCGGCCTCGCCCATGCTGCCGTCCGGACCGGTGCCGATCCCCGTGCGGGTCGAGGCGCTGGTCGACCCGGTGGTCGAGCTGCGGGACGACCTCACGATGCAGGTGGGGCTCGCCGTGGAGGGCGGCGAGCTGATCGGCGTCACCGTCGACGCCGACGCCCCGACGCCCGAGGGCGTCGACCCGACCACCTGGCTGCCGATGACGCAGATGGTCAACATGCTGTTCGTCTCGATGGGCGCGCAGCTGTGGGCCAGCCTGGGCCAACACGTCGGCGTCGTCGGCACCGAGGTCGGCGCGGACGTGGGCGCCGTGCTCAGCGACCTCGGCGTCGCCGTCGGCCGGGCCGACGTGCGGGTCGGTTCGGGGCTGCTCACGCTCGGCCTCCCGGCCGACACCGACGTCGTCGGGCGGGCCACGCCGGTGCCCGTCGCGGGCAAGCGGGTGGCGCTGTCGCTCGCCGAGTCCGGCGTGCACCGCCTGGCCGCGCTGCTCGTCCCGATGGCCCTCGGACCGCGGCCCATGCCGTTCGAGATCCAGGTCGACCTCGGCGACCAGAAGGTGCAGGGCACGCTCCGCCAGACCCGCATCCTCTCCGAGCGGGTGCCCGACCTCCGGCTGTCGCTGCGCACCGACCTCCGGCCCCGCCTCGTGGGCGGCCGGCTCGAGGTCTCGCTGCGGGCGGCGTGGGTCGAGCTGCCGTCGATCTTCGGCGGGTTCGGGCTCACCGGTGTCATCAACGACGTCAGCCGTCGCGTCGGCGAGCTGGCCTCGCTCGCCCCGCTCCGTCTCCGGTTCCCCGCCGTCATCCAGGTCCCGATCGGCACCAAGCAGCCCGACGGCACGCCCGACACGATCGGCATCCAGGTCGACGACCTCCGCGTCACCTCCGACGGCCTCGGCGTCGTCGCCGGGCTGGCCTGACGCCCGGATCGCCCGCCCGATCGCCGTGCCGCACTCGCACCTCCGCCCCGGGCTGGCCCGCGACGGGATCGTCAACCTGCGCGACCTCGGCGGCACGCCCGCGGCCGACGGCATGGTGGTGCAGCCGGGGCTGTTGATCCGCGCGGATGCCCTGCAGCGCTGCTCGGCCGACAACGTGCGGGCGCTGCACGCCCACGGCGTGCGCCGGGTCATCGACCTCCGCGACGACGCCGAGCGCGACGAGGACGGCGTGTTCACCGTCGTCGACGGGCTGCCGATCGAGGTGCACCACGTGCCCGTCGTCGACCCGGCCTACGTGTGGGAGGTCGAGGGCGTCGAGCTCGACCAGGTCCTGGCGCACCGCTACGAGGACATCCTCACGGCGTTCGGCGACCGCTTCCGCGCCGCGGTCGAGCTGGTCGCCACCTCCGACGGCGGCGTCGCCTACCACTGCGCCGTCGGGAAGGACCGCACGGGCCTGCTCACCCTCCTGCTGCTCGGCGCGCTCGGCTCGCCCCGGGACGTGATCGTCGACGACTACGTCCGCTCGGCCCGGGTCAACGTCCTGCAGGTCGCACGCCTGCGTGTCGTCGGCCACCGGTACGGCCGCGCGTCCGACGACGACGTGGCGGTCGGCGCCTGGTCGGCGCGCCCCGAGACCATGCACGCCACCCTCGACCTCCTCGAGCGCGAGCACGGCGGAGTGCTCGGCTACCTGCGCGACGCGGGCGTGGACGACGAGGTCGTGGCAACGTTGCGGGCACGGCTGCTCGGACCGCCGGGCGACGGGGCCGCCCCGGACCCCGCCTGAGCGACGACGACCGACACGACGGAAGGGAACCACCATGCTCGGCACCGGCGACATCGCCCCGGACTTCACGCTGCCCGACCAGACGGGGACGGAGCGCACGCTGTCGGACCTGCTGGCCGACGGCCCGGTCGTCCTGTTCTTCTACCCGAAGGCCATGACGACCGGCTGCACGAAGGAGTCGTGCCACTTCCGGGACCTCGCCTCGGAGTTCGCGGCCGTCGGGGCGCAGCGCATCGGCATCTCGGCGGACAAGGTGGACAAGCAGGCGGAGTTCGACCAGAAGCACTCGCTCGGGTACCCGCTGCTCTCGGACACGTCGAAGGCGGTCGCCGACCAGTTCGGCGTGAAGCGGTCGCTGCTGCCGATGAACAAGCGGGCCACGTTCGTGATCGACACCGACCGCCGGATCCTCGCTGCGATCTCGTCCGAGACGAACATGGACGTCCACGCCGACGACGCGCTGCGCGTGCTCCGCGAACGCGTGGGCTGACGTGCCCGCCGGCAGCGTCCTGCGACCGGAGTGGTGGCGGGATCCGGAGCTGACGTCGTGGAACCGCCTCGGCAGCCGCGCGCCGCTGGTGCCGTACCCCGACGTCGAGGCGGCCCGCTCCCACGACCCCGCTGCGAGCCCGTGGTGGCGGTCGCTCGACGGCGAGTGGGGCTTCACCGGCTTCGACCGTCCCGAGGACGTCACGCCCGCATCGCTGCTCGGGCCCGACCCCGACGCCGCGCCCGGTGCGCCGACGACGATGGTCGTGCCCGGGGCATGGACGCTCCAGGGCTTCTCCTCGCCGCACTACACGAACGTGGTCATGCCGTTCGCGGGCGATCCGCCCGACGTACCCGACCGCAACCCCACGGGCGTCTACGTCCGGACCGTGTCCGTGCCCCGGGAGTGGCGCGGCCGCCGGACCGTGCTGCGGGTCGGTGCGGCGGAGTCGGTCGTCGTCGCCTTCGTCGACGGCGTGGCCGTCGGCCTCGGGACCGACAGCCGCCTGGCGAGCGAGTTCGACCTGACCGACCACGTCCGCCCCGGCCGCCGCTGCACGATCGCTCTCGTCGTCGTCCGGTGGTCGGCGCAGACCTGGGTCGAGGACCAGGACCAGTGGTGGCACGGCGGCATCCAGCGCAGCGTCACGCTCCACTCGACCGCACCCGACCACCTCGCCCGGGTGGAGCTGGTGCCCGGCCTCGAGCCGGGACCGACGGCGAGCGCCGTCGGCACGCTCGACGTGCGGATCGACGTCGACGGCCCGTGCACGAGGGCGGTCGACGCGGGCCCGGCCACCGTCGAGGTGCACGTCGAGACCGAGCGCGGCCGGCGCCTCGCCACGACCGGCCCGCTCGACGTCCCGGCGTGGAACGGCGCGTCCGAGGTGACGCAGCTCGTGTCGGCCATGTTCGTCCGGCCCGGCCACGTGACCGCCCGCCTCGAGGTGCCGGGCATCGAGCCGTGGTCGGCGGAGTCGCCGACCCGGTACCGGGCCGTCGTCACGCTGCGCGGTCCGGGACCCGACGGTCGTGCGCACGAGACGGTCGAGGTGGCGGCGCTGCGGACCGGCTTCCGCCGCGTCGAGGTCAGGGACCGCCAGCTGCTCGTCAACGGCGAGCCCGTGCTGCTCCACGGAGTCAACCACCACGAGCACGACCCCGAGCGGGGCCGGGCGGTCAGCCGCGAGCTCACCCGGACCGACCTGTGCCTGATGAAGGCGCACAACCTCAACGCCGTGCGCGCCGCCCACTACCCGCACGACGAGCACTTCGCCGAGCTGTGCGACGAGCTGGGCCTCTACGTGGTCGACGAGGCCGACGTCGAGTCGCACGGCCGGCAGGACTCGCTCTGCCACGACCCGCGCTACGCGCGGACCATCGTCGAGCGCGTCGAGCGCATGGCCCGGCGCGACGTCCACCACCCGAGCGTGATCATCTGGTCGCTCGGCAACGAGTCGGGCGACGGCCCGCCCCACGACGAGGCCGCGGCGTTCCTGCGGCGCTTCGACCCGAGCCGGCCGGTGCAGTACGAGGGCCCGCTCATGCACGACCTGCGGGCTGCGGCGCCGGTGACCGACGTGATCTGCCCGATGTACTCGTCGATCGACGAGATCGTCGACCGGGCCGGCTGGTCGGGCGACGACCGCCGCCCGCTGATCCTGTGCGAGTACTCGCACGCGATGGGCACCTCGAACGGCTCGCTCGCCGACTACTGGGCGGCGTTCCGCTCCACGCCCGGGTTGCAGGGCGGGTTCATCTGGGAGTGGCTCGACCACGGCATCCCGCTGCCGGGCCGCTCCGAGCGACGGGAGGTGGGCGACGCCCTCGTCGCGGGCCCTGTGTGGGGGTACGGCGGCGACTTCGGCGACGCGCCGAACGACGGCAACTTCATCTGCGACGGCCTGGTGTCGGCCGACCGGGTGCCGCACCCGGCGATGGCCGAGGTGGCCCACGTCGGCCGGCCGGTGCACGTCGAGCCGGCCGATGCCGCCGCGGGCCGGTTCCGTGCGACGAACCACCGTCACTTCACCGACACGTCGGACCTCCGCTGCTCGTGGGAGCTCCTCGTCGACGGCGCCGTCGCCGACCGGGGACGGCTCGAGGTCGAGCCCATCGGACCCGGTCGGTCGAGGGCGCTGCGCGTGCCGTTCGACCGGCGCCCGCTGCGCGGCGCGACCGAGGCCTTCCTGACCGTGCGCTGGCACCAGCGCCGGGCCACGCCGTGGGCGGGGGCGGGCCACGTCGTGGCCGCAGAGCAGCTCGCGGTGCCGGTGCAGGGGACCGCGGCCCCGCGATCCGAGCGTCGTCGCCTGGCGGCCGGCACCGCCGTGCGGCCCGAGCCGCCGGCCGAGCTGGCGTGGACGCCGACCCTGACGCGGGCGCTCACCGACAACGACGCGATCCAGACCAGCTGGATGCGCCCGTACTCCGAGCGGCTGCAGCGCTGGTCCGAGCTCGGCCTGCTCGACGCCACGTGGGAGCCGGGTCCCGACCGCCGGCGCACGCGCTCGGGCTCCGAGGTCGTCACGTCGACCGGCGTGCTGCGCCTGCGCGGGAGCAGCGACGGCGAGCCCGTCGAGCGCGAGGTCGAGGTCCACCGACGCGAGCTCGTCGGGCCGGCCGACGGCTGGGGCCACCTCGCGGTGACGTTGACGCTGCCGGCCGAGCTGGTGGACGTGCCCCGGATCGGGATCACGACCGTGCTGCCCGGCTCGTTCGACGACCTCGAGTGGTACGGCGACGGGCCGCACGAGAGCTACCCGGACCGCCGGGCGTCGGTGACGGTCGGCCGGTGGCGCTCGACGGTCGCCGAGCAGTACGTGCCACTCGCGTTCCCGCAGGAGCACGGCCACCACACCGGGCTGCGGTGGCTCGCCCTGCGCGAGGCGCGCACCGGCGGCGACGGTCGCGGCGAGTCTGCGACCGGTGCGCTGACCGGCCTCCTCGTCGTCGCCGACGGCGAGCTCGGCTTCTCGGCCCGGCGGCACTCCGACGCCGACCTGGCCGCGGCCACGCACTCCGACGAGCTGCCCCACGACGGCGCGCTGACGCACCTGGCGATCGACGCCGGCCAGCGCGGCCTCGGGACCGGGTCCTGCGGCCCGGACGCCCTCGAGCGGTACCGGCTCGGGGCCGGCCGGCACCGGATCGGCGTGTGGCTGCGCTGGTTCGACGCTCGGCGCGAGGACCCCGCCGCGCTCGCCCGCCTCGTCCTGGGCTGACCGGCCACCGGTGACGCGCCATCCGACGGATGGCTACGCTCGCCGGCGAGAGAGAGGGAGGGTTGCCATGCGCGCGATCCATGTCGTCCTTTGTGCTGCCGTCGCGGCGTTCCTAGTGGCGGGGTGCTCGCCACCGCCGTCGGGCAAGGACTGTTCGGTCCGAGGGCCGTACGTCGACCTGAGCGGCTGCGACCTGTCGGGTGCCGACCTGTCGTGGCTCGATCTGACCGGAGCGGACCTGACCGGGGCGACGCTCTCCGGGGCGAAGTTGTCGGGCACCAAGCTCCCCGGCGCCGTCCTGGACGGCGTCGTCGGCCACGGCGCCACGCTCGCCGACACCCGCCCGGACCTGGAGTTCCACGAGATGGCCTCGACCGACCTCACCGGCGCGTCGCTCGTCGGTGCCGACCTGTCGGGCTCGTCGCTCGACAAGGCGCAGCTCACCTCGGCCGACGCCCGGGGCGCGTCGTTCCACGACTCGTTCCTGGCCCGTGCGCGCTTCGACAGCGCGGACCTGACCGAGGCCGACCTGTCCGAGACGTACCTCTGGGACACGAGCTTCCGGTACGCGGACCTCACCGACGCGACGTTCCTGGGCATCACCGACATCACACAGGACCTGGACTTCTACGGGGCCACGTGGCGGCGCACCACCTGTCCGGACGGGTCGGTGCGCAACCGACCCTGCACGTTCCCGTCGTTCTGACCCCACACCTCCGCTCTGTCACGCACAGCGCAGCCGAACGGGTGCCTGCTGCGTGACAGAGCGGAACAAGGTCAGCCCATCCGGGCGGCGGCCTCGGCGAGCTCGTCTCGGACGTCGGGGTGGGCGATCGCGACGAGGGCCTGCGCCCGCTCGCGGACGGTCCGCCCCGACAGCTCGGCCGCGCCGTGCTCGGTGATGACGACGTCGACCTGGTGGCGCGGCGTCGTCACCAGCATGTCGGGGCCCACGTCGGTGACGATGCGCGACCGGAGCGTCCCGTCGATCATCGTGCTCGAGTGCAGGCAGAGGAGCGAGCGGTCGTCGGTCTGCAGGCCGGCGCCGGCCAGGAAGTCCTCGTGGCCCCCGGTCCCCGAGTGCTGGGTCCCGCGGATCGTGTCGGCCGCGACCTGACCCCACAGGTCGACCGCGGTGGCCCCGTTGATCGACACGAAGTCCCGGTTGTGGGCGATCAGCAGCGAGTCGTTCACGACGTCGACCGGCAGGAAGCGGACGTCGCGGTTGCCGTCGAGCCACGAGTACAGCTCGGCGGTGCCGGCGGCGAACGTGGTGATCGAGACGCCGTCGAACTCGCCCTTGTTGGTGTTCGTGACCTTGCCGGCCTGGTGCAGCCGCATCAGCCCCGTGGTGAACATCTCGGAGTGCACGCCGTACCCGCCGCCCGGGCCGTCGGCGAGCGACGTGGCGATCAGCGACGGCACGGCACCGATGCCGGTCTGCAGGGTGGCGCCATCGGGGATGAAGCGGGTGGCGGTCTCGGCGATGGCGGCGTCGACCTCGGTCGCCGGGGCGTCCGCGAGGTCGACCGGCGCGGCGTCGGTCTCGATCAGCACGTCGATCTCGTCGAGGTGCAGCCGGTGCATGTGCGTCGGCTCGATCCCGAACGTGCGCGGGTAGTGCGGCGAGTGCTCGACGATCAGCAACCGGTCCGGGTCCTCGCCCGCGGCGTGGAGCGCGTCGACGGTGGCGCCGGCGTGCACCGACAGGCTGAGGTAGCCGTCGGCGTCGGGCGGGGCGGCGGCGGTGGCCATGATCCGGGGGTTCAGCCGCTCGATGATGGGCGCGAAGCGCCGGAAGTCGG
Organism: Dermatobacter hominis; assembly: GCF_020715685.1. Lineage (GTDB taxonomy): Bacteria > Actinomycetota > Acidimicrobiia > Acidimicrobiales > Microtrichaceae > Dermatobacter > Dermatobacter hominis. Next base: position 1,575,548 of record NZ_CP085840.1, on the reverse strand, counting down.
CCGGCACGTACTCGATCGCCGCCCCGCCGTCGCGGAGGAGCCGTTCGGCCGGTCCGAAGAACCCGCTCCGGTAGTGCACGCCCGGCTTGGTGAAGACCGTGTAGAGGTCGGTCAGGAGCGCCCCGAACATCTCGAGGCCGGTCCAGTCGTCGCGGTCGCCCAGCGCGTGCAGGAACGACACCGGATGCGCCGGACCCAGGCCGACGGCGAGGGTGTCCCACTGGGTGGACCATCGCGGCGGCCTCGGCTGGCGACTCCACCCGGTGCACGGGCATGGTGGGCTCCTCTCGACCGGGGGACAGGCGCATGAACTCTGCCACGACCAGCGCCGAGCCGATGAGCGCTCGGACGATGAACATCGCCACCGCGTGGGAGGCGATCGCAGACGCGATCCCCGGGGCGGACGCGCTCATCCACGGCGACGTCGTGCGCAGCTGGGCCGACTTCGACGCCCTCGCCTCGCGGGTCGCCGGGCACCTCACCGCCGCCGGCCTCGGTCCCGACTCGAAGGTCGCCTTCTACCTCTACAACTGCACGGAGTACCTCGAGGCGACGTTCGGCGCCTTCAAGGCCCGGTGCGTGCCGGTCAACGTGAACTACCGCTACCTCGAGGCGGAGCTGCACTACCTGCTCGAGAACTCCGACGCCGAGGCCGTCATCGTGTCGGCCGAGCTGGCCGACCGGCTCGGCTCGGTGCTGGGCGACCTGCCCCTCGTGCGGACCGTGCTCGTCGTCGGGGCCACCGACGAGCACCCCGTGCCCGACTGGGACCTGCCCGGCGGCGTGCTCACGTACGACGACGCCGTGGGCGCGGCCACGCCGATGCCGCGCTCCGACCGCTCGCCCGAGGACCTCTGGTTCCTCTACACGGGCGGAACCACGGGCATGCCGAAGGGCGTCATGTGGCCGCACCGCAGCCTGATGGGCACGACGGCGCCGACCTTCCGGGTCATCAAGTCCGACGTGCCGACCTCGCCCGAGGGCTTCGCCGAGGCGGCCCGGACCTTCCACGACTCGGGCCGCGCCATCCGCCTGCTCGCCGCGGCGCCGCTCATGCACGGCACGTCGGGCATCGCGGCGAACGGCGTCCTGATGGCCGGCGGCTGCGTCACCACGCTGACCGGGCGCTCGCTCGACGGCCACGAGCTGTGCCGCACCGTCCAGGACCGGCGGATCACCCAGCTCACGATCGTCGGCGACGCCTTCGCCAAGCCGATGCTGGGGGCGCTCGAGGAGGCCGCCGAGGCGGGGGAGCCGTACGACATCTCGTCGGTGCGGATGATCCTCAGCTCGGGCGTGATCTGGTCCCAGCCGGTGAAGGACGAGCTGCTGCGCTGGACCGACGCCATCCTCGCCGACCTCCTGGGCTCTTCCGAGGGCACGGGGTTCGGCACCTCGGTGACCAAGAAGGGCACGTCCGCGGGGACGGCGGCGTTCCGCCTCGGCGAGCACGCCCGGGTGTTCACCGAGGACGGCGTCGAGGTGGCGCCCGGCTCGGGGACCGTGGGTGTCCTCGCCGTCGGCGGGCCGATCCCGATCGGCTACTACAAGGACACCGAGAAGACCGCCGGGACGTTCCGCGAGTTCGGTGGGCGGATCTGGTCCGTGCCGGGCGACTTCGCCACGGTGGAGGAGGACGGCACGATCAAGCTGCTCGGCCGGGGCTCGGTGTGCATCAACACGGCGGGCGAGAAGGTGTACCCCGAGGAGGTCGAGGAGGCGCTGAAGCTCCACCCGGCCGTGCACGACGCCAACGTCGTCGGCCTGCCCGACGAGCGGTGGGGCCAGTCGGTGACCGGCGTGGTCGCGCTCGAGGGCGACGTCGAGGGCAGCGACGACCTGCTTGCCGACGTCATCGCCTCCACCAAGCAGCACCTCGCCGGCTACAAGTGCCCCAAGCGCCTCGTGGTCGTCGAGCGCATCCAGCGGGGCCCCAACGGCAAGGCCGACTACCGGTGGGCCACCCGCCAGGCCGAGCTCGCGACCTGACGCGGCGCCGTCAGTCGCCCTGCTCCTGGCGGCGCCATCAGTCGCCCTGCTCCTCGAGCTGGCGCAGGTCGATCCGCCGGACCTTGAACGTCTGGTCGACGAGGGGCCGGTAGCTGAACTCGTCGAGGTACAGCGCCTGCTTGCTCTCCCGGTCGACCGTGATGATCACGGCGCTCATCGGGTTCTCCTGCTCCTTGTCGAGGACCCGAAGCCCGGCGCCGCCGGTGGAGCCGTTGACGACGAGCACCCACGGGCTGCCGTCCGGGTTGGTGCCGGCCGAGACCTGGAGCTTGTGGGTGTGGCCGGCGAGGCGGAGCGGTGGCTTCGGCTCGATGGCGTCGGTCATCGCCGGGTCGTGGGTCATGACGACGTCGGGCACCTGCGGCTGGGCCGCGTAGAGCGGCTCCATGACCTCGGCGGACCAGCGCTGCTTGAACTTCGTCTGGCCCTCCTTCACGACCGCCTTGTCGAGCTTGGGGGAGAACGTTGGGTCGCCGACGCCGAAGAACACGAGGTCGTCGACGGTGGTCTCGGTGCCGTCGAGCACCACGGCGCCCTCCGCGGCGTTGGCCGCCTGGGTCGCCTGGGTGTCGTGGTTGCCGCGGACCCACAGGTAGGGGACGTCGATCCCGACCGGGCCGCCGAGGATCTCGGACTCGACCTCGCTGCCCCAGTCGGCGTCGTCGCCCGTGTTCGCCACCACGTCCACGTCGAATGTGCGGGCGAGCTGCCCGGCGAACGACAGCGCCGCCGAGTTCAGGTGCAGGTCGCTGATGTGGAGGATGCGGACCACGTCGGGGTGGTCGGGATCCGCGGTGCCGAAGAGGCCGGCGTACAGGTCGGTCGTGGCCCCGGTGCTGCTGGCCACGTTGTCGGCGAAGCGGTCGCGGTCGTCGAAGAACCGGGTGGCGTTCGTCGCGCCGTCGGGGATCAGCGCCAGGGCGCCGGTCGTGCGCATGTCGGCGAGCTCGTTCGTGTTCAGCGTCACCAACCCGATCCAGAAGCAGGCGCTGAGCGCGAGGAACGGCACGCCGGCGCCGGCCAGGCCGTGCCGCCAGCTGCGCCGGCCGATGCCCGCGACCAGCCCGGCGCCGAGCGCCGCGACCCCGACGTAGGTGAGCGCGGCGCCGGCGAGGGTGCGGGGCAGGGTCCCGCCGATGTCGAACTCGGGCGACCGCCCCTGCGTGATCAGGTCGCTGACGGCGGCCGGGTCGAGGTCCGCGACCTCGGCCTGCAGCCGCACCGGCGCGTACGACGGGGCGATCTCGACCTGGCCGAGCGGCGACACGTCGAGCGCGACGGGGCCGCCGACCGCGGGCGCCATGGTCAGGCCGGTGGTGACCGGGCCGACCGCGACGCGCACGGGTCCGAGCAGCCACAGGGCGAGCGTGGCGCCGACGATGGCGAGCAGCGTGGTGAGGGCGGCCGACCGGATCTTCGACCGGGGGATGAGCGGCCCGTCGGGGGCGTCGTCGGCCCCGACCGGCGCCGCCGCCGTCGCGTCGCCCGTCATCGCAGCACCCTCGTCATCGAGATGTCACCGTCGGCCACCGTGACCAGCTGGGCCTGCAGGACCTCGGGGGCGTTGCGCCCGAAGCTCAGCACCACGCCCTCGAGCCGGCCCTCCACGGCGGTCCCGGTGGTGACGCGCACCGCGCCCGAGTCGTCGGTCAGCCGTGCGCCGGTGGCGGACGGCTCGTCGCCGGTGCTGATCGCCGCCACGCGGACGTCCGCGGGCACGGCGCCGCCGCCGGCCTCGACGGCGAGGACCGAGTCCTTCACCGCGTCTGCCGCCGGGCCGGTCGGCATCGAGCCGTCGGCGCCGAGCACGACCACCGGGAACCGGTCGAGGAACCGGATGCCGGCCGGGTCGTCGGGCAGCACGAACAGCGAGGCGACGTCGGTCGGCAGCTCGGGGAACGCCGGGCGGCCGTCCGCCGCGTCGGCGTCGTCGGACACGATCCACAGCACGCCCTCGGCGCCCTGGCTCGATGCCAGCACCGCGACCTGGCGGCGGACCTCGTCGTCGGCCGGGTCCCCGGTCACGGCGATCACCCGGTCCGACGTGCGGGCGATCCTGTCGGCGGCGGCCGAGCGGACGTAGCCGGTGTAGAGGCCCTCGATGTTGCGGAACGTCTTGCTGATGTACTCCTCGACGCCCTCGGCATCCTTCAGCAGCCCGGGGCTCGCCTGCGGGAGGAGGCCCAGCGCCCCGTTGACCTGTGCGTCGTCGACCGTGTCGGGGAGCGTCACGAACGCGGCGACGGTGAGGGCGCCGACCGCCACCAGCCCGACCGCCGCGCCGACGGCGACCTCGCGGCGGGAGCGGTACACCAGCAGCGCGGCCAGCGCGCCGCCGACCAGCCCGCCGAGCACGGTCCGCATCGCCAGCGGCACCGCGGCATCGGAGATGCGCGACGCCGCCTCGTCCGCGACGCGCTCGGCCTCTGCCTGGGAGATCGGCCCCTGGCCCTTCGCGACGTCGCGGCCGGCCTTCACGAGCAGCGCGTCGTCGAGCGCCACGAGCCGCGCCTGCAGGTGCAACGGCGACGCGCTGGGCAGGTCGATCGTGCCGAGCGGGGCCAGGCTCATCGTGAAGCCGCCGCCGATCGCGGGCCGGCTCGTCAGCTCGACCTCGCCCACCGCCGTGTCGACCGAGGTCTGACCCAGCAGCGTGGCGCCGATGCCGGCGCCGACCAGCGCGACGAGCGCCACGCCCACCCAGCGCAGCCAGCTCGCGGTGCGGCGCCCGGATCCGGGGTCCGCCGGGTCGGCCCCGGCCGCAGCGCCCTCGTCGTCCCCCGCGGCGGGTGCCGGAGGGTCAGTCGAGGAGGACACCCCGGGTCCCGACCCAACCGAGCATGGCGTCCTCCAGCTCGGCGACGCGCTTGGGGAGCGCCTCGAACGTCACGGGCTCGGAGAGGTGCAGGCCCTGGGCCAGGTCGCAGCCCATGTCGGTCAGCAGCACGAGCGAGTCGGCGTCGGCCACGCCGTCGGCGGTCACCGGGACGTCCATGGAGTGCGCCACGCCGATGGCCCACTCGACCGCCTCGGCGTCGGCCGGCACCGATGCGATCGCGGTCGTGTAGCCGCGGTCGATCTTGAGGCCGGTCACGGGCAGGGACTGCATGGTGTCGATCGACATGAAGCCGGTGCCGAAGTCGTCGACGACGACCCCGAGCCCGAGTTCGCGCAGGTGGCGGACGACGTGCAGCGCCCGGGCCGGGTCCTCCGTGAGCTCGGCCTCGGCGAGCTCGACCTCGACCGACGCCGGCGGCAGCTCGCCGGAGGACACGAGCAGGTCGACGAAGGTGAGCAGGTCGTCGTTGCGCAGGTTGCGCATCGACAGGTTGGTGCTGACGACCATCGCGTCGCGGTCCCGGCCGAGCCGCTCCGCGGCGCGGGCCGACTCGCCCAGGATCCAGCGGGTCAGCGGCTCGATCAGCCCCGAGCGCTCGGCCATCTCGAGCAGCTCGACCGACAGCTGGGCACCGTTGCCGACCCGCTGCCAGCGGAGGAGCGCCTCGACCTTGGTGACCCGCCCGGTGCGGAGGTCGACGACGGGCTGGTAGCGCAGCTCGAGCTCCTGGTTGGCGAGCCCCCGACGGAGCTCGGTCAGCAGGCCGACGCGGCGCATCGTCGTCCGCTCCTCGGCGGGGTCGAACACCGCCACCGGGTCGGCCGCCGCCCGGGCCTGCCGCAGCGCACCGTCGGCGGAGCGCAGCAGCGTGCCGGGGTCGAGGCCGTGCTCCGGCGCCACGGAGGCGCCGATCGTGCAGCGGACGTGGCGCAGGTCGCCGTCGACGTCGAGCGGGCGCTCCAGCACCTCCTCGACCAGGCGGGCCCGGTCGAGGGCGGCGTCGCGATCGCCGTGCGGCACCGTGACGACGGCGAACTCGTCGCCGCCCACCCGGGCGACCACGTCGACGCCGACGATGTCCTCGCGCAGTCGGCGGCCCAGCTCGGTGAGCAGCCGGTCGCCGACGTGGTGGCCGAGCTGGCGGTTGATGTCGTCGAGGCCGTCCACGTCGACGAGCACCACGGCGACGTGCTCGCCCGGTCCCAACCCCGCGGCCACGAGCGACAGCCGCTCGTCGAGCGCGGCCCGGTTGGGCAGGCCGGTGAGGTGGTCGTGGCTGGCCTGGTGGCGCAGCCGCTCCTCGACGTCGACCGCCCGGGTCACGTCGTCGATGGTGACGCCGAGCGAGCCGTCCCGCAGGCGGTCGATCCGCAGGTCGACGAACGTGCCCGGCACCTCGGCGAACGTGAGGCGCTCGGCGGTGAGCGACTCGCCCGTGTGGGCGACGTCGTAGAGCGCGGACTGCAGGAGCCGGGCGCTCGGGCCGTCGAACACCGCGTCCAGGCGGCCGCCGTCGAGCACCGCCGCGTCGAGCTCGAAGAGGCTCCGGGCGCTGTCGTTGGCGGCGCGGAACACGACCGACGACGGGTCGTCGCGGTCGAGGAGCTCGAACAGGAGGTGGCCGTGGTGGGAGACGTCGGCGATCTCGGCCAGCCGGCGGGCCCGGCGCAGGCGTGCCTCGCCCGGGGTGGCGTCGATCAGCGTGCCGCGGACGGGCTCGTCGGGCGCCGTCCGCACCATGCGCACGAGCATCGGCCGGTAGGTCCCGGCCGCGGTGAGGAAGCGCACGACCGGTTCGGCATCGTCGTCGCCGTCGGACGCGCCCGGCGCCGGGATCGGCGGTGGCGGGGCCCCGCCCGGTTCGGCCCGGAGGTCGATCGTGGGCTCGGGGAGGCCCGACGGGTCCGCGATCGGCGTGACCGAGCGGAACAGGGCCAGGTCGTCGGCGTGGACGAGGTTGCGCAGGGTGCCCGGCTCCCGGAACGCCGCAGCGTCCCAGCCCAGCGTGGCGACCATCGAGGCCGAGACGAAGTGGCCGTCGACCCCCGGTCCGACCTGCTGGAACAGCACGACGCCGGCGTCCACCAGCGCCCGGTCGTAGCCGTCCCTGACGACCGTCGTCGCCTCCTCGATGCGCCGCCTGCGGCCGAACATGGGACGGGATGCTACCGGAGGCCCCGCCCGCCGCAGGGGTACCTCCTCGGGCACCCGCGCGGCCCGCTCTACGATCTCGCGGTGGCCGAACCCAGCTTCTGCGTCGACGCCGGTTGGGCCTGCGACCCCGTCTACGACGCCACCGGCAACGAGACGCTCTCCACGGCCGTGGGCTGGCTCTCCGAGAAGCCGCTGCAGATCGCCGGCATCCTCGCCCTCGCCTACCTGGCCAACCGCATCATCCGCTCGCTGATCCAGCGCACCGGCCGCAGGATGGCCGACAACGCCGACCGCCTGGGCGGCTACGTGCCCGACGGGCTCCGGACCCGCGAGGTCGACGGCCGTGCCGTCGCCCGCGCCGCCACGATGTCGACGATCGCCCGGTCGATGGCGACCGCCGTCGTGTCGGTGGTGGCCGCGGCGTGGATCCTCGCGGTGCTGGGGGTCAGCCTCGCCGCCATCCTCGCCTCGGCCGGCGTGCTCGGCGTCGCCCTCGGGTTCGGTGCGCAGAACGTCGTGCGCGACGTGCTCGCCGGCTGGTTCATCCTCGTGGAGGACCGCTACGGCGTCGGCGACGTCATCGACGCCGGCCCGCCCGCGGTCGGCACCGTCGAGCGCGTCACGCTGCGCTCGACCCGCCTGCGCGACATCAACGGGACCGTGTGGCACGTGGCCAACGGCGAGATCCTGCGGGTCGGCAACAAGAGCCAGAGCTGGTCGCGGGCGGTCGTCGACGTGGTGGTGGCGCCCGACGCCGACCTCGAGCGCGCCCGCCGGATCCTGGGCGACGTCGGCGAGGAGCTGCAGGCCGACCCCGACTGGACCACGCTCGTCACGTCGGAGCCGAACGTGCTCGGCGTGCAGCGCATCGACCCGACGGGCGTGACGCTGCGCGTGGTCATCGACACGGCGCCGGGGGAGCAGTTCCCGGTCGAGCGGGAGTACAGGCTCCGGGTGCTGCGCGCCTTCGACGCCGGCCACGTGCCGCTGGCCGCGCCCTACGCCGGCGGGGTGCCCGGGGCCGGCCCGGGTGCGCCGGCCCGGCCGGGCGCGGCGGGCGGCGCGCCGTCGGTCGGCAGCGGCGACCCCGGCGGCGATCCGCCCCCGGGCTGACGCCGTGCGAGCGCCAGGCACCCCCGCCCACGGGGCGCCTGGGCCGGGGGTCCACCTGTCGGGGGGTCCCGGTGGGTACGTTCTCGGGCGGACGGAGCTCCTCCTGCGCGTCGCGCGCGGGTCGGGTCAGCTCGTGGACCCCTTCCACCGACCGGTGGGCGGGGAGCTGACCAACCTGCTCGGGAGGAGCTCATGAAGAAGATGGCGCAACCGGTGGCCGCCCTCGCCCTCGGCTTCCTCGTGCTGGCCATCTGGCGCAGCCCGGCGACGGCCGCGGCCGACATCAGCCACGTGCTCGGCAACGTCGGCACCTTCCTGCAGGAGGTGCTGCAGAAGCTGTCGGAGTTCATCGGCAGCTTCGGGGGGTCCTGACCCGTGTCCGGCCCCACGCCGAGGCGGTGGAACCCCGAGGAGATCGTCAAGGACTACGTGCTGCGCGACGAGGTCGTGAAGCTCAACGTGTCCCGCTCGTTCAAGTCGTGGCTCGCCGACCAGACGATCTGGCTCCTGATCGCCGTCACCGTGTTCCTGGTGTTCGCCACCGTCGGCAGCGACGTCTCGATCGGCCTCGGCCTGCTCGTGCTCGTCGGCGCGGGCGGGTTCCTGACCTGGGACTGGCTGCGCAAGCGGTTCACCCGGTACGTGATCACCGACATGCGGGTGCTGCGCATCACCGGCGTGCTCAACCGCCAGATGGAGTTCATCCCCTGGGGCAAGATCACCGACGTCAGCCGGAGCGAGTCGTTCATGCAGTGGATCCTCGGCACGGCGACGATCCGCATCGAGTCCGCCAACGAGCACTCCGCGTTCCGGGCGATGACCGACGTGCAGGACCCCGCGGTCTTCTACCGGGTGCTCGTCCAGATGGTCGACCTCAAGCAGGGTCGCGTGGAGCACCACCACCACGTCCGCTGACCGGCGCCGCGCCCGGCCCGCCCCGGCCGCGCCCACCCTCGCAACCGCCCGCTCTGTTCCACCTTTTCGACGTTCCGACGTCGAAAAGGTGGAACAGAGCAGGCGGAGCGGTGGCGCTCGCCGTGGCGCTCAGGCGCCGGGGTCGGCGAGGGTGACCTCGACGCCGAGCTGGTCGCCCTCGACCAGCTGCAGGTCCGCGACCTTGCCCGCCTCGGCGACGTCGGCGGCGACGCTGCGCAGGAGCGCAAGGCGCTCCGGTGCGTCGGTGACGACGGCCTTCTCGATCGGCGTGCGCATGGAGACCTTGGCCGCCGACTTGGCGCCCCGGAGCTCCGACAGGACGGCGGCGGCGACGGCCAGGGCGGCCGGGTCGCCGTCGGCGGCGGCGTCGCGCAGCGGCGCGGCGGTCGGCCACTCGGCCCGGTGGACCGAGCCCTCCATCCACCAGGACCACGCCTCCTCGCACGTGTAGACGAGGACCGGCGCCAGCAGGCGGTGCAGGGTCGACAGCGCGTGCGCGAGGGCCGCCCGGGCCGACGCGGTCCCGGCAGGGACCTCGTCGGCGGCGGCGTCGTCTCCGTCCGGGCCGTAGGCACGGCCCTTGACCAGCTCGAGGTAGTCGTCGCAGAAGCGCCAGAAGAACGTCTCGGTCCGCTCGAGCGCCCGCGCGTAGTCGTAGGCCTCGAGGGCGGTCGTGGCCTCGTCGACGAGGGCCGCGAGCTCGGCGAGCATCGCCCGGTCGAGCGCCTCGGTGACCTCGGTGCCGGGCTCGATCGCCCCGACCGACCCGTCCGATCCGAAGGACAGGGCGAACCGGGAGGCGTTGAGGAGCTTGATTGCGAGCCGGCGGCCGACCTTCATCTGCGCCTCGTCGAAGGCGGTGTCGGTCCCGGGCCGGGCGCTCGCCGCCCAGTAGCGAACGCCGTCGGAGCCGTACTGCTGCAGCAGGCCGAGCGGCGTGACGACGTTGCCCTTCGACTTCGACATCTTCTTGCGGTCGGGGTCGAGGATCCACCCGGACAGGGCGACGTTGCGCCACGGGACCGTGCCGAACTCGACGTCGCTGCGCAGGACGGTCGAGAAGAGCCAGGTGCGGATGATGTCGTGGGCCTGCGGACGGAGGTCCATCGGGAACGTCCGGCCGAAGAGGTCGGGGTCGTCGACCCAGCGGCAGCCGACCTGGGGCGTGAGCGACGACGTGGCCCACGTGTCCATGATGTCGGGGTCGCCCGCGAAGCCGCCGGGGACGCCGCGCTGGTCCTCGGCGTAGCCGGGCGGGCTGTCGACCATCGGGTCGATCGGCAGCGACGACTCGTCGGGGATGAGGGGTCGGTCGTGGTCCGGGTTCCCCTCCTCGTCGAGCGGGTACCAGACGGGGAAGGGGACGCCGAAGAACCGCTGGCGCGAGATCAGCCAGTCGCCGGCCAGGCCGGCGACCCAGTTGTCGTAGCGGTGCCGCATGTAGTCGGGGACCCAGTTGAGCTCGGCGCCCCGGGCGATCAGCTCGTTGCGGCGCGCCTCGGACCGGCCGCCGTTGCGGATGTACCACTGGCGCGACGTGACGATCTCGAGCGGCTTGTCGCCCTTCTCGTAGAACTTGACCGGGTGCTGGATCGGCCGGATGTCGCCGATGAGCTCGCCGGACTCGGTGAGCAGCTGGACCATCTGCTCGCGGGCGCCGCCGGCGGCCTTGCGGGCGATCCGGCCGTAGCGCTCCCGGGCCTCGTCGGTGGGCAGCCACTCGGGCGGCTCCTCCTGGAAGCGGCCGTCGCGGCCGATGACGGCGCGGGTGGGCAGGTCGAGCTCGCGCCACCAGGTGACGTCGGTGACGTCGCCGAACGTGCAGATCATCGCGACCCCGGTGCCCTTGTCGGGCTCGGCGAGGGGGTGGGCGACGATCGGGACCTCGACGCCGAAGACCGGGGTCGTGACCGTCGAGCCGAACAGCGGCTGGAAGCGCTCGTCGTCGGGGTGCGCGACCAGAGCGACGCAGCTGACGACCAGCTCGGGCCGGGTGGTGTCGATGATGACGTCGGCCGAGCCGTCGGGGCCGCTGGGGGTCGTGCCGTCGGGACCGGCGCTCAGGTGGAACGCGAGCTGGTGGTAGGCGCCGGGGCGCTCCCGGTCCTCGAGCTCGGCCTGGGCGACCGCCGTCTGGAACGTGACGTCCCACAGCGACGGCGCCTCCTGCGAGTACGCGTCGCCCCGGGCGAGGTCCTTCAGGAACGCGAGCTGCGAGGTGCGCCGGCTCGACTCGTCGATCGTGGCGTAGGTGTAGGACCAGTCGACCGACAGGCCGAGCGTCCGGAAGAGCGCCTCGAACGCCTCCTCGTCGACGACGAGGAGCCGCTCGCACAGCTCGATGAAGTCGGGGCGGCTGACCCGCGTGAAGTCCTGGCGCTTGGTGGGCGGCGGATCGGCGAGCTCGGGCATCCCGGGCGGGACCGACGTGTCGCAGACGACGCCGAAGTAGTTCTCGACCCGGCGCTCGGTCGGCAGCCCGTTGTCGTCCCAGCCCATCGGGTAGAAGACGGCCTTGCCCCGCATGCGCTGGTAGCGGGCGACGACGTCGGTGTGCGTGTAGCTGAAGACGTGGCCGACGTGCAGCGAGCCCGAGACCGTCGGGGGCGGCGTGTCGATCGAGAAGACCTCGTCCCGCGTGGCCGTGCGGTCGAACTCGTAGGTCCCGTCGGCCTCCCAGCGCTCGCCCCACCGCTCCTCCAGGCCGTCGACCGACGGCTTGTCGGGGACGTTGCGAGCGGACTTCGGCGTGGGCGGCTGGGCGCGCTCGCCGCTCGCGGCCGGGGACGGAGGGGCGTCGGACGGGGTCGAGGGGGGAGAGGCGGGCATACGGCGGTTCACCGTACCGGCCGCAGCCACTAGGTTCCGAAGGCGTTCCGACGGCGGGCCTCCGTCGGCGCACGTTGCGTGGGAGAGGGCCCGGGAGAGGGTGAGTCGACGGACGGCAGGGACCGGGGGAGTGGTGATGACCAACGCACTCGAGGGCGGCGTCGCCGTCGTGACCGGCGCAGGAGGTGGGATCGGCGCCGCCGTGGCGCGGACGCTCGCGGACGCCGGGATGTCGTTGGTCCTCGCGGACCGGAGCCGCTCGCTGCTCGACGCCGCGGCCGCCACGATGCCCAGGGAGGCCACGGTGATCACCGCGGTCGGCGACGTGGGCGACCCGTCCCACCACGCCGCGCTGGTGACCGCGGCCGAGGACCTCGGCGGGCTGACCGTCTCGGTCCAGAACGCCGGCGTCGTGCTGCCCGGCCTCAGCTGGGAGGTCCCGATCGAGCAGTGGGAGCTGCAGATCCGCGTCAACTACTGGGGCGTGGTCCACGGCGTGCGCGCCGCGCTGACCGCCATGACCCGGCGGGGCGTCGGCCACGTCGTCGCGGTCGCCTCGGGCGCCGGCCTGGTCGCCACGCCGGGGTTGGCGCCGTACGTGTCGAGCAAGCACGCGGTGGTCGGGCTGATGGAGTCGGTGCGCCACGAGCTCGCCCGTGCCGCACCGGGCGTGAAGGCCTCGGTCGTCTGCCCGGGCAACATCCGGACGCCGATGACGGCGAACTCGCTGGCCGCGGCCGGCGTGGCCGAGGAGCGGCTGTCACCGGTGGCGCAGCAGGTGGCCGACACGGTCCGTGAGGGCGTCGACCACGGTGCCGCGCCCGAGACGGTCGCCGACGCGGTGCTCGAGGCGCTCGGCACCGGACGGTTCTGGGTGCTGCCGCAGCCCGAGGTCGCGATCGGTGCGCTGGACCGGGTGCAGCGGATCGTGGACGGCCGGGAACCCGTCGACCTCCTCGGCTGACCTGACCCCCGGGATATAGGGGTGCACAGCGACAACCCTTGTCGTGATCCCGACCAGAGAAATCCGCTCACCGGACGGCCGACCGATCAGGCGATCGACGAGTCGGCGACGACGACCCGGTTCCCGCCCTGTAGGAGAGCGGCTTCACCGGCGGCGTCGGCCAGGCGCACGGCCTCGTCGATCGAGGTCGCCCGGGCGCCGTCGACCAGCCCCACCGAGCAGGTGAAGTGGGCGATCCCGGCCACCGTGAGCGCCAGCACCAGCGACTCGCGCACCCGCTCGAGCGCCGCCGCGGCCTGGGCGGTGCTGCAGTTGGACAGCACGCCGGCGATCCGCTCGCCGTCGAGGCGGCACACCACGTCGTCGGGTCGCAACGTGGTGCTCGTCGTGTCGGCGACCAGGCGGAGCGCGTCGTCCCAGCCCGCCGGACCGTGGTCGCGCCGATAGGCGTCGGCGCCGTCGATTCGCACGATCGCCATGCAGTACGGCACGTGGGACCGGGCGAGCTCGCCGGCCCGGCTGCGCAGCGCCACTTCGGACGGCAGCCCGGTGACGGGGTCGGTCGGGCCCGGGGTCGAGGGCCCGCGGCGCCGCCGGAGCTCGCCGAGGCGGCGGCCGGTCGTGGCGACGAGGTGCTCGAGCGTGGCGACGTCGTCCGCGCCGGGCGGCTCGCCCGGCGGACCGGTCACGCAGAGCAGGCCGAGCGTCCGATCGGCGAGGGACAGGGGGATGCAGACGGCCGACACGTCGAACGCCGGCGCGGCGTCGACGTCGGATCCGCCGCGATCGGCGGACCCTCCGCGATCGTCGGACCCGCGATCGGCGGACCCGCGATCGGCGGACCCTCCGCCCGTCTCCCGGAGGTGCTCGCAGGCGCCGAGCTCATGTGACGACGACACCGTGGCCGTGCGCCCCGAGGCCAGGGCGACGCACCCCGGCCGTCCGGGCACCGGCACCGCCGGCACCAGCTCGTCGTCGACCATGCGGACCGACCACGCCACCCGCGGCTCGTCGGGCAGCGACAGGAGCAGGCTGACCTCGCGCATCGGTTCGAGCTCGGTCGCGGCGCGCACGAGCAACCGCAGCACGCCGGCCTCGGCGCCCTCCGCCGCAGCGGCGGCATCGAACCGGTCGCGCAGCGCGACCGCGGTGCGGAGCGAGCGGATCCGCTCGTCCGCGTCCTGGCCGGCCAGCCGGGCGTCGACGGCGTCGTGGGCGATCGGCCGGAGGACCGCGCGCACGGTCAGGACGACGGCGACGGCCGCGGCGACGACCAGCAGCACGAGCGTCGCGACCTCGGACAGGTCGAGGACGACGGCAGCCGCGCCGGCCACCAGCGGCGGCCCCGCCACCGTCAGGGCCACGAGGGGCCACCGGTAGGGTGGGACGCCATGATCCGCTTGCACGACACCGCCGCGGGGGAGGTCCTCCCCCTCAGCCCCCGGGAACCCGGGAAGGTGTCGATGTACGTGTGCGGGCCCACCGTCTACGGGCCGCCCCACCTCGGTCACGGACGGTTCTCCCTTGTCTTCGACGTGCTTCGACGGTATCTGGAGTGGTCCGGAAACGACGTCGTGTACGTGTCGAACATCACCGACATCGACGACAACATCCTCCGCCGTGCCGAGCAGGAGGGCCGGCCCTGGCAGGAGATCACCGAGCGGTGCGAGGCCGTGTGGTGGCGGGCGATGGACGCCATCGGCGTCCGCCGGCCCGACCACACGCCGCACGCCACCGAGTACGTCGAGCAGATGGTCGCCTTCGTCGAGGACCTCGTCGCCCGCGACCTCGCCTACGTGACCTCCGACGGGGTGTACCTGTCGGTTGCCGACGTCGACGGCTACGGGCTCCTGGCCCACCAGTCGCTCGACGACATGCTGGCGGGCGGCGGCGAGCGGGCGATCGTGGGCGAGTCCGAGAAGCGGAACCCGGCCGACTTCGTCCTCTGGAAGTTCGCCAAGCCCGGCGAGCCGGCGTGGCCGGCGCCGTGGGGCGATGGCCGGCCGGGCTGGCACACCGAGTGCGTCGTCATGAGCCTCGACCTGCTCGGCGAGGGCTTCGACGTGCACGGCGGCGGGATGGACCTCGCCTTCCCGCACCACGAGAACGAGCGGGCGCAGGCGGTCGCGATGGGCAAGGACTTCGCCCGCCGCTGGGTGCACAACGGCTTCGTCGAGGTCGGTGGCGAGAAGATGTCGAAGTCGCTCGGAAACTTCACGAACCTCCTCGACCTGATCGACGAGCACGACGCCCGCGCCTACCGGCTGCTCGTGCTCCAGGCGCACTACCGCTCGCCGGTCGAGGTCACCGCGTCCACCGTGACCGAGGCCGAGTCCGCGCTGGCCCGCCTCGACGCGCTGGCCCGCCGCGTGGCCGACCTGCCCGACGCCGAGCCCGACGCCGACGTCCTCGCAGAGTTCAGCGCGGCCATGGACGACGACCTCGGCACCCCGCAGGCGATGGCGCTCGTGTTCGGCCTGGTCACGCGGATCAACACGCTGCTCGACGCCGGCGAGGCCGACGCGGCGGCGCCGCTGGCCGCGGCGTGGTTCTCCGTGCTCGGCGCCATGGGCCTGGTGCCGCAGGACGCGGCGGGCGACGAGGTCCCCGACGATGTCGCGGCGCTCGCTGCGGCTCGCGACCGCGCCCGGGCCGACAAGGACTGGGGCACCGCCGACGCGCTGCGCGACGAGCTCGTCGGGCTCGGCTGGGTCGTCGAGGACTCGGCCGCCGGCACCGTCGTCCGCAAGGGCTGACCGGCCGCACCGGTCCCGACGCGCCACGGCCGGTGGGGACCGTCGTCCCGACCGGCCGCGGTCGCACCTCGGAGCGGGCCCGATGTCAGGACGCGCAGCCGTCCTCGAGGATGACCGGGGGGAGGCCGGCGCTGGCCGAGCCGCACGGGTCCTGCGCGGGTTTGGCCCACGTGCCGCCCTCGGCCTCGAGGATGAAGGCACCGTCGGCCTGGCCGTTGGTCCAGCTGCCCGCCGCCCAGCCGTCGGCGCACACGTAGTTGGTCACGGTCTGGCCCGACTCGAGCGCGGCGCTGATCGCGGTCGCGGTGCAGGGCGCGCCCGAACCGGTCACCCTGAACGTCGTTCGGGGATCGCCGGTGGGGCCGATGTCGCCAGGCCGGACGGCGAACGCCCGGTCAGTACCGGGTGGCGGTCCAGGCCTCGGCGCCGATCGAGATGCACGGGAACGGGCACGGGTCCGGCGGGTCGGGCAGCACCAGCGTGTAGGTCGCGAGGCGCTCGTCGACGACCTGCACGTGGAACGGCACCACCTCCCGCACCCCAGGGTCGAACGGACTCGGGTACGGGGCGAGCTCCTGCTCGGGAGACCACGCGCCGGCGTGGCGGTAGACCTGGACGCGGCCGATCCGCACGTCGGGGTGGCCGGCCTGGGCCGACGGGGTCAGGGTGTATCGGGACGACACCGCGAGGACGTCGCCGTCGAGCCCGACGGTCGCCCCGAAGAGGTTGCCCGACGAGACGTCGGGCAGCGACGGGTCCTGCTCGATGTGCTGCTCGAGCGCGAACCCCGACCCGGTGTCGGCCCACACGTCGACCCCCGAGGGCGACGGCGCGGTGATGAACGGCGCCATGGCGATCCGGTCGACCGTCGGGCCGTCGTCGACCGCGAGCGCGTTGGTCCGCTGCAGCGCCACGCCGTCGCCGAGCGTCTGCACCAGCGCCCACCCGCCCGGCCCGTGCCGGTGGACCTGGACGAGCGGACCTCCGGAGCCCCCGCCGGCGGACGTGACGGCGAGCAGATCGCCGTCGAGGTCCACGCTCGAACCGAACGAGTTGCGCCGCTCGGGCGTCCACATCGGATCGGGGAGCAGCGTGGTGTCCAGCGTGGCGGTGACCGTCGTGCCGGCGCGCTCGATCCGGTAGAGCCGGACCGACCCGTCGCCGTCCTCGCCGAGCTGGCGGCGCACGACCATCCAGTCGTCGGTCATGTCCATCACCTGGTACGGCCAGCCGATCGCCACGGACCCGGCCTCGGTCCACGTGCCGCCATGCTCGACGAAGAACGTCGCGGCGTCGGGACCGGCCACGGCGATGGTGTGCTCGCCGATCGGGCCCAGGCTGCTGCCACCGGCGAGCGGCAGCAGCTGCGGCGTGCCCAGATCGGACCCGCCCGGCCCGGTGCGGGGGAAGATCGCCAGCTCGGTGGTCGACGGACCGGACGGGGCGAGGCGCGTGGCGCGGATGGTGGCGAACCACTGGTCGTCGGTCCAGGCCCCGAGGTGGTCGACCCGCTGCGTCGCGTCGTCCACGCGGGCGAGTCGCGTCGCCCGCCAGGTCGGCCCCGGCGCAGGCCCCGGATCGGGGCTGCAGGCCGCTGCCAGCAGCACCATCCCGGCCAGCACGATCAAGCAACTGCGGCGTCCGCGCCGCTCCGTCGGTCGGTCCACGTCGCCCCCTCGTCGGCCCCGGCGCCCCCTGCCGGACCCACGTTGCCCCTTCGGTTACCCGTCGGTAACCTACCGACCGGTAGCCCTGTCGCCGTCGGGATCACCCGTGCCGGCCCACTCATCGAAGCACACAGGACGGTCACCATGAGCGGAAACTTCTCCCTCGAGCTGAACGAGGACCAGCTCCAGATCCAGAAGTGGATCCACGACTTCGCGGAGTCCGTCGTCCGTCCCGCGGCCGAGGAGTGGGACGAGCGCGAGGAGTTCCCCTGGCCGATCGTCGAGGAGGCCGCCAAGATCGGTCTCTACGGCATCGACTTCATGGCGCAGGCCATGATGGCCGACCCCACCGGGTTGACCATGCCGGTCGCCATCGAGGAGCTGTTCTGGGGCGACGCCGGCATCGGCCTGGCCATCTTCGGCTCCGGGCTCGCGGCCGCCGGCATCGCCGGCAACGGCACCCCCGAGCAGGCCTTCGAGTGGATTCCACAGTGCTACGGCACGCCCGACAAGATCCAGCTCGGCGCCTTCTGCGTGTCCGAGCCCGACGCCGGCTCCGACGTCTCGTCGCTGCGGACCCGCGCCGTCTACGACGAGGCCAAGGACGAGTGGGTGCTCAACGGCACCAAGGCGTGGATCACCAACGGCGGCATCGCCGACGTCCACGTCGTGGTCGCCGCGGTCGACCCCGAGCTCAAGGGGCGCGGCCAGGCCAGCTTCATCGTCCCGCCGGGGACGCCCGGCCTGAGCCAGGGCCAGAAGTACAAGAAGCACGGCATCAAGGCGAGCCACACGGCCGAGGTCGTGCTCGACGACGTGCGCGTGCCGGGCAGCTGCCTGCTCGGCGGCAAGGACAAGCTCGACGAGAAGCTGGCCCGGGCCCGCGAGGCGCTGAACAACCCGCAGACCGGCAGCTCCGGCAAGCAGCCGGCGATGGCCACCTTCGAGGCGACCCGCCCGGCGGTCGGCGCGCAGGCGATCGGCGTCGCCCGCGCCGCCTACGAGTACGCCCTGCAGTACGCCCAGGAGCGCCACGCCTTCGGCAAGCCGATCATCATGAACCAGTCGATCGCGTTCATGCTCGCCGACATGGCGACCCAGATCGACGCCGCCCGCCTCATGGTCCACCGGGCCGCGTGGCTGTCGCGCAACGGCGGCGGCTACAAGAACGCCGAGGGCTCGATGTCGAAGCTCATGGCCGGCCGCACCGCCGTGTGGGTGACCGAGCGGGCGATCCAGATCCTCGGCGGCTACGGCTACGTCCGGGAGTACCCCGTCGAGCGCTGGCACCGCGACGCCAAGATCTTCGACATCTTCGAGGGCACCGAGCAGATCCAGCAGCTGGTCATCAGCCGGGCGATCTCCGGGCTCCGCATCGAGTAGCTCCGAAGCCTGCGATTGCACGCTTCTGAGCACTTCGGTTGACACACTTCGCTTCGGCCGGAGGCTTCTTTCGGCCGGCCCGGCCGGACCTCAAAATGGCCGCATGTACTAGTTGGTACCGCGTGGCTTGGTTGTCGTACCGCGGCTACTGGACGGGACGTCACGTCTCTGAGCCCGGTTGCGCACGTTCGCTCGGGCGGAGCTTCCCGCTCAGAAGGCTGAAGCTCCCTGACATGAGGGTCACCGCAAGTACACAGCCCGCGAGCCGCATCAGATCCATGAGCACCGGGCCGCTTCCAAGGCTGGCCCGCCACACGGATGAGAGACCAAACACGACACACCCGAGACCGACCAGGCAGACGATTGACCAACCCGGGAGAGTCCTCGCCAGGTCGCCCACGAGAGGGATCAGCGCCCGCCGGAACGCGATCACGAGCACCCCGATGACAATGATGAAACCGATCAGTACCGCGAGCCACGCCAGGCGAGTCAGATCCATGGGTTCAACTGCCGGCCGGGGGCCATCCCGTCACGGTAACGCCGCAGCCGCGACAACCACTTGGCCAGAACGCATCTAGTGCCGGCTCGGCAGCCTCGCAGCCAGCAGAGCCAGCAGGTAGCACGAGCGAAACCTCGAGGCGGCCGGTTCCCTTCTCGGCGTCCTGGTGGTACGGGCTTGGCCGGTACCTGCCGATTCCGGCGCCGATGTCCGTCCCGGGCAGGCAGAACTCGGTTTCGGTTCCGCGGCCCGCCTCGCCGCGACGAGGCTCCTCGACCCGACCGTCGGCAACCAGCTCGGTCCGGATCGCTTCACACGCTTCTGCGGAGTCGCGGTACGACCGATGAGCGACGAGGACTCCGTAGGAACAGTGGACGCCGGGGTCGCTGGTGATGTCATCAGGCACCGCAATGCTCTCGATGGCTCGCTCGACCTGACGGACCGGTTCCGGCGAGTTCATCGGGCAACCCGGTCCCACTGGAAAGAAGCGGAGCTTCGCCATCACGAGGCCAACCGCTCCCGCGATGAGCACCGCGACGACGACACCCAGAACCGTGCGGACACGCGGGGTGGACCACTCGGCTTCTCGTCCGAGGACGTCGCGACCGCGCTCTCGGGTCCGGCGATCGGGCGTTGCGTCGGTCTCGGCGTCGTAGAGAACACGCGTTCGTGGTCCGAGGCAGCTGGGGCGGAAGGCAACGTCGGCAGTGCTCCAGTTGACCGCCTGGATGACGTGAGGGGCGCCGCTCGCCACCGTCGCAGTAGGCGAGGTGTTGCGCAATGCCCGTCGCCGCAACTATTGCGCCGTCGCCGGGTTTCTGGTAGACCATTGCCGGAATCGGTTCGGGCCGCGCCGTCAAGCCCCGGTGCCGCGAGCGTGACCCGCCGAGAACCGGGAGCCCAGACACGGCCGACAGGCGGAGGATGAAGATGATGCGTGGTCGGCGTGAATCAGGCGGGGCTCGGCGCCGCATGGCCTTGATGGCGGCCCTGGCGCTTGCCGTCGTCGGCGTCGCAGTCGGATGCGCAGGACCTCCGGGGACGGCGTACCCGTTCAGCTTCGAGTTCTCCGGTCCGGTGGGGCCATGCACCGATGCTGAACTTGCTCGGGGTGGGGTCTGGGTGGTCTCCGCGTGCCAAGATCCGGCCTTGACCGGCGACGAAACCCATGTGTACCTGGTCAACGGCGGCGGGAACCTCTCGGTGCTGAGGGGCACTGCAACTCAGAACGGCGTCAGTCGCCCCCTGACCGCAGTGACCGGTGTGTTCAGTCCGCTCGGCGGGGCGGTATCGACTTCGTTCGACGTTCGCGATGGTCCGATTGTGGTCGATGGGATGATCATGGATCTGCGCCACGCTGGTAACCCGTAGCCCATCGTTGGCCCCTCGTCCGGTCGAGCCCGTGACCGTCTCGCCCGTGCCCGCTCGCTGGCCACGGTCAGCTGCGCTGTACGGACGTCGACTAGAGCCTCCGCGGGAAGCGTGGCGCTGTGATCTCTCGGGCCTGCAAGGAGCAGGGCACCGCAGCGTTGAATGACCCTGTGGGCGCAGAAGTGCACGCGGGCCCGATCGCCTCAGTCAAGTAGGCGCTGCCTCGACTCCGTCGGCGCCACAGCAGGTTCCTCAGCGTGACTGGGCGTGCGTGCCATCGTCACGCCGACGACGTGCGCAGCGTCGTAGCCGCGTCGAGTCCCAGCATCGAGTCGCCGGCAATGGTGGCGACGTCATAGCGGTCACCGCCACGCCCGAGAGGCCCGTGTGGCGGGTCCCATCGCAGCACGGCGAGACCGCTCGAGACGAGGGTTTGACGGGGAGAGATCTGCAGGATCTCCCCGACCCGGGATGACCAGCACCGCTGACACCCTGCAACTCCCCTCCAGAGCTCGACGCCATCAGCCGTCGTCGTAATGACCTCGAGCAGCCATGCCGCGGGCACCGGGTCTCAACCGAACGGTTCGTGGCGGCCCGTGCATGCTGCCGGAGCACAGCCGGCATTAGATACCTGGCCATGGGGTCAGGATCGGGCCAGCCAGTCGGTCAGCGGGATGGTGCCGTGTTCGGCGTGGTCGCCGGCGACGAGGGTGGTGTCGTTGATGGGGAGACCGAAGTAGGTCGGCGGAGTGGTGTCGATCACCGCGAGGCCGCGTCCTTGGTGGGCGAGCACGGCTCGTGCCATGTCGGAGAAGGTCATCTTGCGGGGGCCGCCGACCTCGTGGATGGTGTTGAGAGGTTCGCCGATGGCGACCCGGACGAGCACGGCGGCGAGCTCGGCGGACGCGATGGTCTGGATGTGTGCGTCTGGGGCGCGCACCTCGTCTCCGTCGATGAGGGACTCGGTGATGGGCTCGGCGAGTTCGTGGAACTGGGTGGAGCGCACGACGGTCCAGGGCACGCCGGAGTGCTCGGCGGCGGTCTCCTGAGCGAGCTTGCCGCGCATGTAGCCGGCGACTCCTGCGAGCTCGTCGGCGCCCACGATGGACAGCACCACGTAGTGACCGACGCCGGCCGCTCCGGCGGCCGCAGCCAGGTTCGCGGAGGTCTGCTCGAAGAACGCCTCGGCCGAGTCGTCGGGTGTGGCGGAGTTGACGACGTCGATCACGACGTCGACGCCGGCGAGAGCCTCGTCGAGTCCCTCGCCCGTCAGCACGTCGAAACGAGAGCTCTGGGACACCTCCACGATGTCGTGTCCGGCTGCGGTGAGGAGGGCGACGA